>JACMNE010000055.1 GCA_014378715.1 Microbacteriaceae bacterium | reverse complement strand
TCGCCGAGGGTCGTCTGCACGATGGCATTGAGCCGCTCGCCGTGGAGGGTGCGCGGGCGGTGCATGCCCGGGGTGTCGTCGAGGATCAACTGCCCGCCCTTCTGGTGGGCGATGCCGCGGATGGCGCGACGCGTGGTCTGCGGCTTGGAGCTGGTGATCGCGACCTCCTCACCGACGAGGGCATTGGTCAGAGTGGACTTGCCCACGTTGGGGCGGCCGACGAAGGAGACGAAGCCCGCCCGGAAGTCGCTGGGGGTGTCGCCGGTCCGCTCGGCGGTCTGCTCGGTGCTGTCGCTGTCAGCGCTCATTGTCGTCTCCGTTGGTGGTTCCGGGGGTGGTGCCGGGGGTGGTGCCGGCAGTGCTGCCGGGTGTGGTGCTGGGGGTGGCGCCGAATGCGGTCTGCGCGTCGATCAAGGCCTGGTCGCGTTCGACCAGCACAGTGCTGAGCCGCTTGCGGCGGCCCTCCGTGCGGTCGGCGACGAGGATGAGCCCCGAGTAGGCGACCCGCGACCCGGGAAGGGGCAGGCGGCCGAGGGCCTTGGTGAGCAGCCCGCCGACCGAGTCGACATCGTCGTCCTCGAGTTCGAGGTCGAACAGCTCCCCGAGCTCGTCGACGGGCAGCCGGGCGCTGACCCGGTAGCTGCCCTCTCCGAGTTCCTGGATCTCCACCACGGCCCGGTCGTACTCATCGGAGATGTCACCGACGAGCTCCTCGATGAGGTCCTCCATGGTGACGAGTCCGGCGATGCCGCCGTACTCGTCGACGACCATGGCGAGGTGGTTCGACTCGAGCTGCATCTGGCGCAGCATGTCGTCGGCCTTCTTCGACTCCGGCACGAACACGGCGGGGCGGGCGAGCTCGGCGACGGTGACGTCCTCTGCGCCGGCCGGCCGCTCGTGGCTGAGGCGGGCGACGTCGCGAAGGTACAGGATGCCGAGCACATCGTCGATGTCGGTGCCGATCACTGGCATCCGTGAGTTTCCCTTGCTGAGGAACAGGCCCATGGCGGCACCGATCGTCTCGTCGCCATCGACGGTGACCATGTCGGTACGCGGGATCATCACCTCGCGCACCACGGTCTCGCTGAACTCGAAGATCGAGTGGATCAGCTCACGGTCCTCCTCCTCGAGCACCTCGAGCTCCGTGGCCTCGTCGACCATGCTGAGCAGCTGCTCCTCCGACGAGAACGAGGTTGTCTTCGGGCGTCCGGGAGTGACCCGGTTTCCGACCGCGACCAGAGCAGCCGCGATGGGACCGAGGGCGAGCCTGATGAAGCGGATGATGGGCGCCGAGAACCCCAGGATGCCGCGCGAGTGCTCGCGTCCGACACTCCGCGGGCTGGAACCGACGAGCACGAACGACGCGAGGGTCATGATGAACGCGGAGAGCAGCAGGGCCGCCCACCATTCGAAGGCGTAGGCCAGCGACAGGGTGACAAGCACCGCGGCGGTCGTCTCGGCGACGACGCGGGAGAAGTTGATCGCGTTGACGTGCGCGGTGACGTCGCCGGCGATGCCCAGCAGCGACGAGCGACTGCGGGAGCGGGAGGCGAGCTCGAGGAGGTCGGCCCGGCTCGTCACGGAAAGCGCGGCGTCGGCCGCGGCGAGCAGCCCGCCGAGCACGACCAGCAGAGCCGCGACGATCAGGAAGATCGCGATCATCCGCTACCTCGGTCGTCGGGGTTCGAGCGCGAACCCGGTGAGGATCTCGCGCTGGATGCCGAACATCCTCTTCTCCTCGTCCGGCTCCGCGTGGTCGAAGCCGAGCAGGTGCAGCACCCCGTGCGCGGTGAGCATCAGCATCTCGTCGAGCGGGCTGTGGCCGGCCGTCTCCGCCTGGGCGATCGCGACCTGCGGGCAGAGCACGATGTCGCCGAGGAGCCCTGCCGGGGTCTGGAACTCCTCGGTGCCCGGCCGCAGCTCGTCCATGGGGAAGCTCAGCACGTCAGTCGGTCCAGGCTCGTCCATCCACTGCAGGTGCAGCTGCTCCATGGCCGCCTCGTCGACCAGCATGATCGCCAGCTCCGCGTCGGGGTGCACGTACATGTGGTCGAGCGCGAAGCTCGCCAGGCGCTGCAGGGCGACCTCGTCAACGGGCACGCTGGACTCGTTGTTGACTTCGATCGACATCAGTTGCGCCATCCCTGTGAGCGTCGTTCCGGGTGGAGACGCGCGTCGCGCTCCGCTGCCTGCTCGCGCTCGTAGCGCAGGGCCTGCCGCTCAGCGTCGTACCGGGTGTAGGCGTCGACGATGCGGCCCACGAGGTTGTGGCGCACCACGTCCTCGCTGGTGAGGGTCGCGAAGTGGATGGAGTCGATGCCGTCGAGCACGCTCGTGACGAGCTTGAGCCCGCTGGCGCCCTGCGGCAGGTCGATCTGGGTGACGTCCCCGGTCACCACGATGCGCGACCCGTGGCCGAGCCGGGTCAGGAACATCTTCATCTGCTCGGGCGTGGTGTTCTGGGCCTCGTCGAGCACGATGAATGCGTTGTTGAGCGTGCGACCGCGCATGTAGGCGAGCGGCGCGACCTCGATGGTCCCCGCCGCGAGCAGCTTTGGCACCACTTCGGGGTCCATCATCTCGTTGAGCGCGTCGTAGAGCGGGCGCAGGTACGGGTCGATCTTGTCGGTCAGACTGCCGGGCAGGTAGCCGAGCCGCTCGCCCGCCTCGACGGCCGGGCGGGTCAGGATGATCCGCTCGACCTCTTTGCGCTGCAGCGCCTGCACGGCCTTCGCCATCGCCAGGTAGGTTTTACCGGTGCCGGCCGGTCCGATGCCGAACACGATGGTGTTCTCATCGATCGCGTCCACGTATCGCTTCTGCCCGAGGGTCTTGGGGCGGATGCTGCGGCCCCGACCGGTGAGGATCGCCTGGCTGAGCAGCTCGGCCGGGCTCGACGTCTGGTCCGACTCGAGCATGCGAGCGGATGTCGCGACCTCCGTCTCGCCGAAGTCGTGCCCTCCGCGCACCATCAGCACGAGCTCCTCGACGAGCCGCTCCGCGGCGCGCACCGCGCCCGCGGGTCCGGAGAGGGTGATTTCGTTGCCGCGCACGAGCACGGTCACCTCGGGCGTCTGTTTCTCGACCATGCCAAGCAGCCGGTCCTGGGGACCGAGAAGAGCGACCATGGCGATGCCGTCGACCGTGAGCCGCACGGTGGTGGTGGCGTCGAGGGGCGCAGATCCGCCCGCCGCACTGTTAGTTCTGGCCAAGGGAGCCTTCCTCGAGCGCCCCGCCCAGTATGTGGGCATGGACATGGAACACGGTTTGGCCGCTGGTCGGCCCGGTGTTGAAGATCAACCTGAATTCGCCGTCGGAATATTCCGCGGCGAGGGAGGACGCTGTGGCGACGAGCCGCGCGAGCAGCGCCGGGTCGCCGGCCGCGAGCTCGACGACGTTCGCGAACTCCTCAGTCTTGGGCACCACGAGCAGGTGAACGGGGGCCTTTGGGGCGATGTCGCGGAATGCGATCAGCGCGTCGTCCTCGAAGACGATGTCGGCCGGGATCTCGCGCGCGATGATGCGGGTGAAGATCGACGGGGTCTCAGGGGTCATGTCTCCAGCTTAAGCGGTGGGTCGGGCGGGCGGGGCGGCGGGCGGGGCGGTGCGGGGCGGGACTAGTGAGGCAGGTGGGGCGAGTGTGCTACCAGCGGGCGAGGGCGACGTTCAGCACCGCGATCGCGGCGGGACCGGCGGTGCTCGTGCGCAGCACGGTGTCGCCGAGCCGCACTGGTTCGGCCCCCGCCGCCATGAGTGCGGCGATCTCCGACGGGGCGATCCCGCCCTCCGGCCCCACCACGAGCACGATGTCGCGCCCGTCGGGAACCAGGGCGCCGAGCGTGGCGTCGGCGGTCGGCTCGAGGACCAGCATCCGGGTGGTCGCCGCAAGCACGGCGAGCTGTCGGGTCGACACCAGCGGGGCGACCTCGGGCAGCCAGGCGCGCACGGACTGCTTCGAAGCCTCGCGCACGATCGCACTCCATCTCTCGTGCCCCTTCTTGACCTTTTGTCCCTCCCACTTGACAATCGAGCGCTGCGACGACCACGGGATGACCCCGTCGACGCCGAGCTCGCTCGCGGCCTGAACGGCGTACTCGTCGCGGTCGCCCTTGGCGAGCGCCTGGGCGAGCCAGAGCGCCGGCGCGGCGGGTGGCGTCGACGAGACGCTGTCGACGACGATCGCGAGCTCCCCGGGCTCGGCCGTGGCGACCGTGCCGGTGAGCACGAGGCCGGACCCGTTCCCGACGAGCAGGGACTCGCCGACCCGCACCCGGCTCACCGTGACGGCGTGCCTGGCCTCCTGTCCGGTGATCGAGATGCGGTCGCCGACGGCCGCCTCCCGTGTGTCCTCGCTCAGGTAGAAGTGGGCCATTCCGCCTACAGGTTGAGGAAGCGGTCGCGGAGCTTCTGGAAGAGGCCCTGCTGAAAGTGGGTCAGCTGCGGCGACGGTGAATGCGGCTTGCGCAGGCGCGCGAGCTCCTTGATGAGCTCGGTCTCCTTGTGGCTCAGCTTGGTCGGTGTCGCCACCTGGATGCCCACCTTGAGGTCGCCGCGCCCTCCACCGCGCAGGCGGGTGATGCCGCGGTCCTTGATGGTGATGACCTCGGCGCTCTGGGTGCCGGACCTGATCTCGAGCGGCACCTCGCCGTCGAGACCGGCGAGGGTCGTCGACACCCCGAGTATCGCATCGGTCATCTGCACCTCGAGAGTCGCGAGCAGGTCGTCACCGTTGCGGCTGAACACGTCGTGATGGCGCACCTTGATCTCGAGGTAGAGGTCGCCGTTGGGTCCGCCAGCGGGTCCCACCTCGCCCTGCGACGGCATCTGCAGCCGGAGGCCGGTGTCGACTCCGGCCGGAATGTCGACCGGGATGTTCCGTCGGGCGCGCACGCGGCCTTGGCCCTGGCAGGTGGGGCACGGGTTGGGGATGATCGTGCCGTAGCCGCGGCAGGTGCCGCAGGGGCTCGAGGTCATCACATTGCCGAGCAGGCTGCGCACGGCGCGCTGGATGTGGCCGGTCCCGCGGCAGATGTCGCAGGTGACGGGGTGGGTGCCCGGTGCGGCGCAGGAGCCCTGGCAGGTCTCGCAGAGCACCGCGGTGTCGACCTCGAGGTCGCGCTGGGTGCCGAAGATGATCTCCTCGAGCTCGACCTCGACACGGATCAGGGCGTCCTGGCCGCGCTCGCGCCGGCTGCGGGGGCCGGAGCGGCCGCCGCCTCCCCCGCCGAAGAAGGTCTCGAAGATGTCACCGAACCCGCCGAAGCCTGCGCCCTGCTGGGGGCCGAGGTCGTACTTCTCCCGCTGCTGCGTGTCGGAGAGCACGTCATAGGCGTGAGTGACGAGCTTGAACTTCTCGGAGGCGTCGGCCCCCGGATTCACGTCGGGATGCAACTGGCGGGCGAGCCGCCGATACGCCTTTTTGATCTCGTCCGGTGTCGCCTCGCGGGAAACACCGAGCGTCTCGTAGTGGTCTACCAATCTGAGTCCTCTTGATTGCTGTCGGTCGCTGCCTGGTCCGCCTTCGCGGTTCGGTCAGCGCCCGTCGTTATGGTCGTCGCCGAGCAGGCGGGACAGGTATCTGGCGACGGCCTTCACGGCCGCCATGTTGTTGGAGTAGTCCATGCGCGTCGGCCCGAGAACTCCGAGCCTGGCCAGGTCTCCCCCGGTCGAGGTGTATCCGCTGGTGAGCACCGACGTCTCGCCGAGCCCGAAGGACGCGTTCTCCCGACCGATGCTCACGCTGAAACCGTTGTGATCCGGGGCCATCTCCCCGAAAAGCCGCAACAGGGTGACCTGTTCCTCGATGGCCTCCAGCACAGGGTAGATGCTCCCGCTGAAATCCTCCTCGGTGCGCGCGAGGTTCGCAGCGCCCGCCATCAGGAGTCGCTCCTGGCGTCCGGCGAGCACGAGGTCGAGCAGGCTCGCCACCACGGGGGCGACCATCGGAGCGCGCTTGCGCTCGAACTGCTCGGTGAAGGTGGCGAGGCCGACCGCGGCATCCGCGAGGCCGAGTCCCCCGAGGGAGGAGTTGAGGCGGGCGCGCACCTCGCCGAGGAACACCTCGTCGAACCCGTCGCCGACCTCGATGATCCGCTGGTCGACGCGGCCGGTGTCGGTGATCAGCACCATCATGAGCCGGGTGGTGCTCATGGGTACGAGCTCCAGGTGGCGGATGCGCGACGGTCCGAGGGAGGGGTACTGCACAAGCGCGACCTGGTTGGTGAGCTGGGACAGCAGGCGCACCGTGCGGGCCAGGACCTCGTCGAGGTCGGTGGACTGGCCGAGGAAGGTCTCGATGGCCTGGCGCTGTGCCGCAGTGAGCGGGCGCAGGTCGGTGAGCTGGTCGACGAAGACCCGGTAGCCCTTGTCGGTGGGAATGCGGCCGGAGGAGGTGTGCGGGGCGACGATCAGCTCCTCCTCCTCGAGGAGGGCCATGTCGTTGCGGATCGTCGCTGCGGACACCCCGAAGGAATACCGTTCGACGATGGATTTGGAGCCGACGGGCTCGCGGGAGGCGACGTAGTCCTGCACGATCACCCGGAGCACCTCGAGGCTGCGATCAGAGACCACGTTCCACCTCGCTTCCGTTCTTGGCACTCACGACACCTGACTGCCAATCTTACCGCGGGACGCGGACTCCGAGTCATTGCACGGGTGCTTTGACTGGCAGTACCGTTGTCTCTCACCCATCATTTGTGGATGCCGCGCACGACCCTCCGAAAGGCACTCGCATGACTGATTTCCCCGGCCAGCCCGGCGCCCCGCTCACCGCGGCCCAAGACATCCAGTGGGGCTCGCTCGCCCACCTCCTCGGTATCGTCGGGTTCCTGCCGTCCCTGATCATCTGGCTCGTCTTCAAGGACCGCGGTCCATTCGCGAACTCCGAGGGCAAGGAGGCGCTGAACTTCCAGATCACGTGCCTGATCGGGGAGTTCATCGGCTGGGTGCTCATCGCCGTCTTCATCGGCGCGATCGTCATCCCGCTCGTCTACCTCGCCCGCATCATCTTCTCGATCATCGCCTTCGTCGCGGCGAAGGACGGCCTGCCCTACCGCTACCCCTTCTCCGTGCGCCTGATCAAGTAGGCGCGTCCCCCTGCCCATCCCCGTTTGGTTAGATGGGGGTACCACCGACTATCTAAGACGGAGCGAACATGTCGTACGAGAATCCACAGAACCCCTATGCGCAGACGCCGAAGCCGCTGAGCCCGGCCGACGAGAAGCTCTGGGCCACGCTCACCCACGTGGGGGGCATCGTCTTCTACTTCATCCCCGCCCTGGTCGCCTACCTGGTACTCAAGGACCGCGGGCCGTTCGTGCGCGCCCACACCGCCGCAGCGCTCAACTTCCAGCTGACCCTCGCGATCGTGTACCTGGCCGGCAGCTTCCTGTCTTGGCTGGTCGTGCCGATCATCGCGATCGTCGCCGCGGGGATCTTCTCCGTCGTGATGAGCATCATCGCCGCGGTCGCCGCGAACAACGGCCAGTACTATCGCTACCCGCTCACGATCGAGTTCGTCAAGTAGCACGTCGCGGCGGCGGCGGGCCGCCCGGCTCAGTAGCCGAGGAGCGTGCGCACCACGGCGTCCGCCAGCAGGCGTCCGCGCAGGGTCAGCACGATGCTTCCTCCCAGAGCGGATGTTCCGTCCACAAGTCCGTCGCCGATCAGACCGGCGACGGCGGTGCGTGACGCGGGCTCGAGGTCAGCGATCTTCAGGCCGTCACGGATGCGGGTGAGCAGCAGCACCCGTTCGACCCCGCGGGTCTCGTCGTCGAGCACCTCGCGGCCGAGCGCGGGCGAGTGCCCGTCACGGATGCGCTCGGCGTAGGCGGCCGGGTGCTTCACGTTCCACCAGCGCACCCCCCCGATGTGGCTGTGGGCGCCGGGGCCGACCCCCCACCAGTCGTGACCCTGCCAGTATGCGAGGTTGTGGCGGGAGGCGTGTCCGCCCGGGCGCGCCCAGTTGCTCACCTCGTACCACTCGTAGCCCGCCGCGGTCAGCAGCTCGTCGGCGAGCTCGTAGAAGTCGGCCTGCAGGTCCTCGTCCGGGGCATGCACCTCGCCGCGGCGGATCTGCCTGGCGAGCTTGGTGCCGTCCTCGATGATCAGCGAGTACGCCGAGATGTGGTCGGGTGCCTGGCGGATCGCATGCTCCAGCGAGGCCCGCCAATCGTCCATCGTCTCACCGGGTGTTCCATAGATGAGGTCGAGGCTGACCCCGAGTCCGGCCTGCCTGGCCCACTCGACGACGAGCGGCACCCGCTCCGGGTCGTGGGTGCGTTCGAGGGTCGCGAGGACCCGGGGTACTGCGGACTGCATGCCGAACGAGACGCGGGTGAAACCGGCATCCGCCAGCGCGAGCAGGTAGGCCGCATCGACCGAGTCGGGGTTCGCCTCGGTGGTGACCTCTGCCCCCGGCGCGATGCCCCAGGTGGTGCGCACGGCGTCCAGCATCGCGGCGAGGTCGGTGACCGGCAGCATGGTGGGGGTGCCGCCGCCGAAGAAGACGGTGGCGGCCTGGCGCTCGGGCAGAGCGGCCTGGCGCATGACCCCGTCGGCGAGGTGCATCTCCTCGATGGCCTGGCCGGCGTAGTCGGACCGCTTGGCTCCGCGGAGCTCCTCGGAGACGTAGGTGTTGAAGTCGCAGTAGCCGCAGCGTACCCGGCAGAAGGGCACGTGCAGGTAGACGCCGAAATGACGGTCGGCGACGCCGTCGAGCACCGAGACGGGCAGCAGTCCGTCGAGCGGGGCGGGATCGGCGAGCGGGAGAGCGCTGGCCACAGTCAGTCCGTCGGGCCGGCGAGCGAGCGCAGGTACCGGGTGGTGTAGCTGCGCTGGGCGACGCGAAGGGGAAGCGCGAGCAGCCACCAGTACCAGGTGCTGGGACGCGAGAACGCGGTGATGGTGAGCCAGACGGATCCGTCGTCGGTGCGCTCCACGATGAACGCCTCCTCGCCGTTCTCGGGATGGCCGGCGAGGGTGCCGTAGGCGAAGCCCTTGCGGTTGGGTTCGTCGATCACGTAGACGACCCGCACGGGGGCGGTCACGGCGATGCTGAGAAAGGGGATCGTGAGGGTGGCGGTGTCGCCGGGGACGAGGAACGATGTGCCGTCGGCACCGTAGGTGTCCTCGATCTCGCTCATCGCGGCCGCCTCGATCGGCTGCCCGGCATCGTCGAAGCTGACCGGGACGTAGGTGGTGTCCGTGACCTCCGGAGGGGTGTCCTCCACGGCGACGTGAATGCCGCTCAGGCGTTGGATTCCCCAGGACATGGTGTTCGAGCTGGCCCAGACGAAGCGGTTCTCGCCGTGTCCGATCCGCTTGCGACGAACGATCGAACGGAAGCCTGCCGGGGGGTAGGCCAGCACGTCGCGGGCCTTGGTCCCGCCGACGGCACCGTAGGTGACGGCCTGTTCCCACAGCGGAAGCGCCACGCTACTTCGCCTTCTTTTCCACGTCTCCGGACAGCGCCGCAATGAAGGCCTCCTGGGGCACCTCGACGCGGCCGACCATCTTCATCCGCTTCTTGCCCTCCTTCTGCTTCTCGAGCAGCTTGCGCTTGCGGGAGATGTCACCGCCGTAGCACTTCGCCAGGACGTCCTTGCGTATCGCGCTGATCGACTCACGGGCGATGATCTTCGCACCGATGGCGGCCTGGATGGGCACCTCGAACTGCTGGCGCGGGATGAGCTTGCGCAGCCGCCCGGTCATCAGCACCCCGTAATCGTAGGCCTTGTCGCGGTGCACGATGGTGGAGAACGCGTCGACCTGCTCGCCCTGCAGCAGGATGTCGACCTTCACGAGGTCGGCCTCCTGGTCGCCGATGGGCTCGTAGTCGAGGGAGGCGTAGCCGGCGGTCTTCGACTTGAGGTTGTCGAAGAAGTCGAAGACGATCTCGGCCAGCGGCATGTTGTAGCGGATCTCGACCCGATCCTCGCCGAGGTACTCCATGCCCAGGAGGGTGCCGCGGCGGTCCTGGCAGAGCTCCATGATGACGCCGACGAAGTCCTTCGGGGCGAGGATCGCGGCCTTGACCATCGGTTCGCGCACGGAGGCGATCTTGCCGCCGGGGAACTCGCTGGGGTTCGTCACGGTCACGGTGCGCTTGTCGTCGGTGGTGACCTCGTAGATCACGGATGGCGCAGTGGCGATGAGGTCGAGGTTGAACTCGCGCTCGAGGCGCTCGGTGATGATCTCCAGGTGCAGCAGGCCGAGGAAGCCGCAGCGGAATCCGAAGCCGAGCGCGACGGAGGTCTCCGGCTCGTAGACGAGAGAGGCGTCGGAGAGCTTGAGCTTGTCGAGGGCGTCGCGCAGCGCCGGGTAGTCCGACCCATCGATCGGGTAGAGACCGGAGAACACCATCGGCAGCGGCTCGGTGTACCCGGCTAGGGCGACGGTGGCCGGACGCAGCGCCGTGGTGACGGTGTCGCCGACCTTCGACAGGCGCACGTCCTTCACGCCGGTGATCAGGTAGCCGACCTCCCCGACACCGAGTCCCTTGCTGGGGGTGGGCTCCGGGGAGCTGACGCCGATCTCCAGGATCTCGTGGGTTGCACGGGTGGACATCATCTGGATGCGCTCGCGCGGGGCCAGGTGACCGTCGATCATCCGCACGTAGGTGATGACCCCGCGGTAGCTGTCGTAGACAGAGTCGAAGATCATGGCGCGGGCGGCCGCGTCCGGGTCGCCGACCGGCGCCGGCACGAGCTCGGTGAGGCGGTCGAGGAGGGCCTCGACGCCGAACCCGGTCTTGCCGCTGACCCGCAGCACGTCCTCGGGCTTGCCGCCGATGAGGCTGGCGAGCTCGCGAGCGTACTTGTCCGGCTCCGCGGCCGGCAGGTCGATCTTGTTGAGCACGGGGATGATGGTCAGGTCGTTGTCGAGGGCGAGATAGAGGTTCGCGAGCGTCTGCGCCTCGATGCCCTGGGCCGCGTCCACCAGCAGGAGCGCGCCCTCGCAGGCGGCGAGGCTGCGGGAGACCTCATAGGTGAAGTCGACGTGGCCGGGGGTGTCGATCATGTTCAGTGCGTAGTTCTGACCGTCGAGGGCCCACGGCATCCGCACGGCCTGGCTCTTGATCGTGATGCCGCGCTCGCGCTCGATGTCCATCCGGTCGAGGTACTGGGCGCGCATGTTGCGGTCGCTGACCACTCCGGTGATCGACAGCATCCGGTCGGCGAGGGTCGACTTGCCGTGGTCGATGTGCGCGATGATGCAGAAGTTGCGGATGAACGCGGGGTCGGTCGACGCTGGCTCAAGCGCCTTCGATGCTATGGGGCTCACGCGTTCCTCTGGTGGTTCCGGGCGGGTTGCGTCAATTCTCCCATGTCGCGGCCGGGACGGGAGCCGTCAGGGGCGCTGCGTGCCGACGATGTCGGCCAGGGCCTCGCGCAGCCGCGGGTGGGCGAAGCGGAATCCGGCGGCCTCCAGCCGGGTCGGCAGCACCCAGCGGCTCTTCAGCACCAGCTCCGGCTCGGTGCGGATGACCAGAGCGCCGAGCCGCAGCATCCACGCGAAAGTGGGCAGGCCGGCAGTCACCCCGGCGGCCCTCCGCACCTCGCGCATCAGCTCGCGGTTCTGCGCCGGATTCGGTGATGAGAGGTTGACCGGGCCGCTGATTCCGGGTGATTCCTGCAGAAAGCGGATGGCGCGTCCCACGTCATCGAGGTGGATCCAACTCACCCACTGCCGGCCTCCGCCGCTCCTGCCGCCCAGTTGCGGGCCGCCGAGTCCGAGCCGGGCGAGGGCCAGGAGCGGGGTCAGCGCTCCCCCGTCGCCGAGCACGATCGCGGTGCGGATCGCCACCTGCCGCATCCCGTCGCGGGGGAAGGCGAAGAAGGTGCGCTCCCACGCGGTCGCGACATCCACCGAGAAGCCGGTGCCCACCTCACCGGCCTCGTCGGTCTGTGCGCGGTCGTCGGCGTGCCGGTAGATGGTGGCTGTGCTCGAGTTGATCCACAGCCGCGGCGGCCTGGCCGCCGCGGTGATCGCCTGCCCCAGCCGCGTTGTGGTCTCCAGCCGCGAGCGGTAGATCTCGGCGCGGTTCGCGCTCGTGTAGCGGCAGTTGACACTCTTGCCGGAGAGCCCCAGCACCAGGTCTGCCCCGTCGACCGCTGCCGTGATGCCGGCGATATCCGACCAGGCGAGGCCGGAGCCGCCGGGGTCGGTCGCGGAGCCGTCGGCTGCGCGCACACCGGCGCGCCGGCCGATCGTGGTCACCCGTGCTCCATCCGCTTCGAAACGGGCCACGAGGGCCCGCCCGATGAAGCCGCTCGCCCCGGCGATCACGATGCGCTCGCGGGCCCGGGCCTGCCCGGGCACCGGCTCAGGCACCGTCGGGCACTCCCGGGGCGGGCAGGCGGCTCAGGCCCTCGAGCAGGTCGGCGAGGGTGGACGCGACACAGATGCGGATCCAGCCCTCGCCCGACCGTCCGAAGGCGCTGCCGGGCGCGACCGCGACGCGCTCGTGCACCAAGAAGCGCTCGGCCCAGCCGGCGACGTCCCCGCCGGCGACGTGCTGCATGTCGACCCAGAGGTAGAAGGCACCGTGCGGGCGCAGGTAGCGGATACCGCGCTCGTCGAGCAGGGCGCACGCGGCCTCGAGATTGCCGCGGTAGTGCTCGCGGGCCTCGGCGACGTGGCTGTGGTCGCCCTCGATCGCAGCGACGGCCGCGGCCTGCGCCGGCGAGTTGACGCAGCTGATCGTGGTCTCCTGCACAGTGCGCATGGTGCGGGCAAGTCCCGGCGGGGTGACGAGGTACCCGACCCTCGCGCCGGTGAGCGCGTAGGTCTTGGAGAGCGAAAATGCCGAGAAGACCCGGTCGTCCTCGTCGAGGCTGGCGATGCTCGTGTGACGCGGCCCGTAGGTGAAGTACTCGTACACCTCGTCGCTGAGCACCCACAGGTCGTGGCGCTGTGCGAAGGCGAGAAGCTCGGTGAGCTTCCCCTCGTCGAGCACCGTGCCGAGGGGGTTGGAGGGCGAGTTGATCAGCAGCACCCGGGTGCGGCTGGTGACGATGCGCTCGAGGTCCGCGACATCCGGCAGGAAGCCGTTCTCGGCCCGCAGCGCATAGGAGACGGGCACGGCGTCGATCAGCCGCGCGCTCATGGTGAAGGTCGTGTAGCCGGGGTCGGGGATGAGGATCTCGTCACCTGCGGCGAGCATCAGTTCCATGGCGAGGTGCAGTGCGCCAGTCGCCCCGGTGGTGACCCACACCTGCTCCACGTCGACGTCGAGGCTGTTCTCACGGGCGAGCTTGGCGACGATCGCCTCGCGCAGCGGGGGGATCCCGCCGTTCGCCGTGTAGTTCGTGTCGTCGCGCAGCCAGGCGTCCGATCCTGCCGCGAGGATGTGGGGCGCGACAGGCAGGTCGGGCTCGCCGATGCCGAGCGAGATGACCCCGTCGAGCTCCGCGGCGAGTTCGTAGATTCGGCGGATGCCCGACGGTGGAACCGAGGAGATGTGGGTCGCGAGGGAAGGCATGGGGCAACGCTATCGTGGCGGACTGACGGGCGCCCTGACCGGGTGTGGGAGGGGCGCCCGGCCGGGCGGCGCGGGGCGAGCCCCCGGCCTCGCGCACTAGCATCGCGCTGTGACGGAATCCGTGATCCTCGTGCACGGCCTGCGCACGTCGGCGACCATGTGGCGGGCCCAGGTCGAGTACCTCACGGCCCGCGGGATCTCCGCCCGGGCCATTGACCTGCCCGGACACGGCTCCCGCATCGGGGAGCGATTCACCCTGGACGCTGCGGCCGTCGCCATCTCCGACGCGGTCGCCGCCGAGACCGCGGCCACCGGCATCCGCCCCTATCTGGTGGGATTCTCGCTCGGCGGGTACCTGTCGATCGACTGGGTCGCGCGCAACCCGGGCCGGGTGTCCGGGCTGCTCGCCGCCAGCTGCGGCACGGTTCCGAACCGCCTCGTTATGCGGGTGTGGCGCCTGCTGGCGTGGGCCATCCACACGCTGCCCGACCGGGGCAGGCGGCTGAACGACTTCGCGGTCCACCTGTTCGTGCCCCAGCCGGGCGCCGCGGACATCATCGCGGGCGGCGTCGCCCTCGAGGTGATGGACGATGTGCTCACCGACCTGCTGCGTCTGACCCCGATCGCGAGCCTGCGCCGCATCGCTGAGCCCGTGCTGTTCGTGAACGGGCAGCTCGACCACGTGGGGCTGCAGGCCGGCCGATTCCTCGCCGCCGCCCCCGACGGTCGGATGGTCACGGTGCTGCGGGCGACCCACATGGTGAGCGCGACGCACCCTGAGGCCTTCTGTGCTGCGATGATGGAGGGGTATACGCGGGCGACCGCCACGCCGGGGGCCGCCCGATTGCCGGATGGCGCGCACGACTGGTAACATTGCCCGTTGGCTTGCGCGCGAGGCTTCGGAGTCCCGAACATACGCGCGAAACGCAGCTTGGCTCCCCTTTGTGGTGGTGTCCGGTTGCCCGGAACTGTTCGATTCACACAGAAGGTAATAAAAGTGGCAAATATCAAGTCGCAGATCAAGCGCATTCTCACCAACCAGAAGTCGACCGACCGCAACCGCGCCGTCAAGAGCGAGCTGCGCACCGCGGTCCGCGCGACGCGCGCAGCGATCGCGACCGGTGACAAGGACAAGGCCACCGCCGCCCTCCTCGTCGCGTCGAAGAAGCTCGACAAGGCAGCCAGCAAGGGCGTCATCCACCAGAACCAGGCGGCGAACAAGAAGTCGTCCATCGCCAAGCAGGTCAGCGCACTCTA
This sequence comes from Microbacteriaceae bacterium, assembly GCA_014378715.1. Lineage (GTDB taxonomy): Bacteria > Actinomycetota > Actinomycetes > Actinomycetales > Microbacteriaceae > Marisediminicola. Next base: position 5,419 of record JACMNE010000055.1, on the reverse strand, counting down.
AGGGCCCTGCCCTTTCAGCACGGGAGCCTCACCCACCGGGTGGGGCTTTTTTGTGTGGCGGAACGGCTCGGAGCGGGCCGTGCACGGCCGGGCGAGTCGCTGGCACAGCCGCGTCAGCGCGGCAGGACCCCGCGGGCGCTGATGACGGTGACCATCCGCTCGAGGGAGTAGACCGGGTCGCGACCGCCGCCCTTCACAGCGGCGTCCGTCTCGGCGAGGAGGGTGATGCACCGGCCGAGGCCGTCATCGTCCCAGCCCTGCAGGTCGCGGCGGGCGCGGTCGACCTGCCAGGGGGCGAGCCCGAACTGGGAGGCGATCTGGCCTGAGCCGCCCCTCCCCCCGGAGACCTTCGCCATCGTGCGCAGCTTCATCGCGAAGGCGGCCACGATCGGAACCGGGTCGGCTCCGGAGGCGAGCGCGTGCCTCAGCAGCAGCAGCGCCTCGCCGTAACGACCCGAGATTGCACTGTCGGCGACCTTGAACGCGTTCGTCTCCACGTGGCCGGAGTAGTACTTCTCGACAGTCGCCTCCGTGACCTCCTCGCTCGCATCGGCGAGTAGTTGCGTGCAGGCTGACGCGAGCTCGGCGAGATCGCCCGCAAACGCGGAGACGAGTGCGCGCAGGGCACCCGAGCTCACCCGGCGCCCCTGGGCGGCGAACTCCGCCGCGGCGAAGTCGAACTTGTCGGTCTCCTTCTTGAGCTCAGCGCAGACGACCTCGATTCCGTTGCCGAGCCCGCCGCGGATGGCGTCGAGCATCCTCTTGCCGCGCACTCCCCCGGCGTGCCTCAGCACGAGGTAGGTGTCGTCGGCGGGGGCCTCGAGATACGAGAGCACCTCGTTCAGGAAGGCATCGGTGCACTTCTCCACCGCGGTGGCGCGGATGAGTCGCGGCTCGCCGAAGAGCGAGGGGCTCGCGTAGGTGATCAGCTCCCCCGGCGCGTAGTTGTCGGCCTCGATGTCGTTGATCTCGAGGCTCGGGTCCTCGGCTTTCAGCAAGTCACGCAGCATGCGGATCGAGCGGTCGGCGAGATACCCCTCCGTGCCGGAGACCAGTACGACCTTCGCGGGGCGGATGCGGCTCCAGGCCACCTGCGGGATGGTCGGTGCAACGGTCTTCGTGGCCTTGGCCGGAGTCGATCTGGCCGGCGTCCTGGCTGCCACGTGGTGTCCCTCGGTTGTCCAAGTGTGTTGGGTGTCCAGCCTAACGGGGGTCACCGACACCGTTCACCGCATGCCGTTGCAGGGCGCGCCTCGACAGCTCCAGAATGCCGGGACCACCCGCGGTCGGACCGATGTCAGGCCGATGCCGCGGCAGGCCAGACACCACGATGTGGCACCACGATGTGGCACCACGATGTGGCACCACGCTCAGCGCTCCGACCACACCAGGACACCTCCGGCCGCAGCGCCCGGCCGGGTGTCGGGGGCGAGGAGCACCAGCCCCTCGAGGTCGCTCCGTTCCGGCACCGTCGAATCGGACCGGAGGATCCCGAGCAGCGACGACGTCGGGTGGCCGTAGGTGTTGTCCGCGCCGACCCCGATCAGGCCGACCGTCGCCTCGAGCGACTCGTAGAGCCGCGGCTCCTGGTCGGCCGACCCGTGGTGGGCGACCTTGACCACGTCGACCTTCCCGGTGCCGCTGGTGCCCACCCCGGCCGAGCGACGGTCCGCCGCGAGGAGCGCCGCCTGCGACTCCTGGCCAAGATCGCCGAGGAAGATCCCGCTCAGCGCCGCACCCGTGTCGGGAGCCGCGTCGAACCGCAGGGTGACGCTCGCCGGGTTTCCGGGCGCGACACCGCGCAGGGGGTCGGGCGGCCAGAGCACCGTCCAGTCGAGATCCCCCAGCCGGCCGCTGAGGCCCCGGCTCGCCTGCACCACCTCCGCCCCGCCCGAGCGCAAGCGCGCGTCGAGCCGGTCGTCGTCCGCTCCCCCACTCGGACCCACGAGGGCGCGGTCGACCATTCCGACCACGGCGGGCGTCCCACCGACGTGGTCGAGGTCGTAGTGCGTGAGGACGAGAAGGTCGATGCGGGTGACGCCGAGCTCGCGCAGGCAGGCCGCGACCGGCGGCTCGTCCCGCCCCGTGTCGATGAGGGCGATCCGGCCGGCGCTGCGCACCACCACCGCATCACCTTGCCCCACGTCGCACTGCGCGAACTCCCAGTCCGCCGGACGGGTCGCGGCCGCACGCACCGCGTGCCCCGACCACAGCCCGAAGCCCACGGCGACCGACAGGGCGAGAGCGGATGCCGCAACCCGGCGCGATCGCGCCGACCTCGCCAGCACCAGCACGACGGCCAGCACGGTCACCACGGCAAGGGCCGCGACGCCGGGCGCCCCGCCCGGCCACGGCAGGTTCGCGCCTGGCAGACCGGTGAAGAACCGGGCGACGGCGGCGATCCATGCCGCGGGAACCCACGCGAGGCCCGCGATGACCCCGGCGACCTGCGGGGCGACCGGCACAACGACGCAGGCGATGAGGCCGAGCACGGTGGCCACAGGAGCGGCGGGCTCGGCGAGCATGTTCGCGATCACCCCATAGGTGGGCAGGGTGGGATTGAGCAGCACGATCACGCTCTGGCAGGCGAGCTGCGCGGCCAGCGGGATCGCCACCGTCGCCGCGATCGCCCTCGGCAGCCACCGCGAGAGTCGCACGGTGAGCGGGCCGGCCAGCACCAGGAGCCCGGCCGTCGCGAGCACGGACAGCACAAAGCCGTACCCCCTCGCGAGCCACGGATCGGTCGCCAGCAGGGCGATGATCGCGAGGGCGAGCACCGGCACTCCCCTGGCCGGGCGGCCGGAGGCGAGCGCGGCAAGCGTGAGGGTGGCCATCACCGCGGCCCTCAGCACACTCGGCTCGGGCGTGACGAGCACCACGAAGCCCACGAGCACCGCCACTGCGGCGCCGATCCGCATCGCGCGGGGAACCCCGACGGTCCCGCCGGCCAGCAGGATGAGGCCGATGACCACGGCGCAGTTCGCCCCGGACACCGCCGTCAAGTGGCTCAACGATGTCGACTTCATGGAGGTGTCGAGAGTGGTCGACACGGCGGAGGTGTCGCCGATCGCGAGCCCGGGCAGGAGGTCGCCCCCGTCGCCGGGGAGGGACGTCGCCACCCTGCGGAACCCGGAACGCAGCTCGTTCGCCCAGTCGAGGAGCGGCGGCGGGTCGCGGAGACGCGACGGGCGCTCAGTCGGGAAGACGATGAAGGCCACGGAGTCCGCTGCCTCGGTCGCGGCGAGGGTGCCCCGCACCTCGATGACCGTGCCGATCCCCCACTCCCTGCCGGGCGGTGCCCCGAAGATGCGAGCCGGGACCGACACCACCAGATGCTGCCGCCCGATCTCCACGGCGGAGATCGTCACCGTGTACGAGCCGGTGTGGGCGAGTACGGACTGGGTAGTGGTCGCCTCGGCGGTGACGAATCGGCCGGCGCCGGCCGCCTCAACGAGCGATGGCGGTCGGCGACTCTCCTCGGCCAGCGACGCGGACCCGAGCACAAGGCCGGTCACGGCACAGGTCACGGCCAGCAGGGGCAGCACCCCGCGCCCGATGCGGCGGCCCGGGTGGGCCGCGAGCGGGCGGCGAACGGGGCGGCGGACGGGGCGGCCCCGGCGGGCGCGCGCGCGACGGACGGGGCGGGAAGGGTGCGGACCGTGCCTCGCGATCGTCTTTCGGCCGATCTCCCCCCGGCCGTCGGCCAGGGCTGTCCATGTGCAGCCGGCCAGCGCGAGAGCGGACAATCCCCATGTGGCCAGCACGGCCAACGGCAGTGCATCGGGGAAGCCGATGAACACCGCGGCGGCGGCCCACGCGCAGACCGCCGGGATGGCCAACCTGAGGTCGATCATGGTGGGCCTCCGAGCCCCAATGTAATTGACAATCGCTCAGAAAACGCGCAGCCCTGTTTCATGAGTCTAGGAATGTGGATTCTCCGGACGATCGTCCTCGTGGCGGCCGTGGCGGCCATCACATTGGTGTTCCCACGTCGTCGCCTGGCCGCTGCCCACACCGCTGCCATGGCGGCTGGCGAAGACCTGGGGGACCGAGATGCGCGCGCCGATCGCTCAGCTCTGGAGCGCGACCTGGCCAGGACCGCCGTGGCACAGCAAAGGCGCAGCAGCCAGCCCTCCTAACTCCCGTTCCCGGCGTCACCGTGGCCGGCGCAGTTCGCGTCAGCGACACACTCGCTGGCGCCGTCCCCGCCGTCACACGGTCACCAGGTCCCGCAGGTCGGCGAGCGTTTTCTCTCCGATTCCGCTGACGCTCAGCAGATCCTCGACCGAGGTGAAGCGTCCGTTCTCCTTCCGCCAGTCGAGGATCCGCTGGGCGGTTGCGGGCCCGATTCCCGGCAACGTGTCCAGCGCCGCCGCATCGGCGATGTTGAGGTTGACCGGTCCCATGGCTGCCGCCGATGCCCCGGCCCCCTTCCCGGCGATGGCCACGGGAAGGGTCTGGCCGATGACCGGCACGACAATCTGCTCCCCATCGCTGACGAGCCGGGCGAGGTTGACCTGCGCCTGGTCGGCGTCGGGGGTGAATCCTCCTGCAGCCGCGACCGCGTCGACGGCGCGGGAACCGCCGTCGAGCTCGTACAGCCCGGGGCGAACGATCGCCCCCACGAGGTGCACGTAGATCGGCGCCTGCGCAATTCCCGACCCCTCTGCGCCGGTTCCAGCGTCAGAGCCGGACCCCGCATCCACTCCGGACCCCGCCGGGGACCCGGCGCCGCCTGCCGCCTCTGATCCGGTGCCGGAGGCACTCGCGGGATCACCCCCGTCGGCCGCGGCCGACTCGTCAGCGGCACCGGTCGCGGCGGACGGCGACCCCCCAGCGGCAGGGATCGTCCGCACCGCGCCGGCCGAGCCGAGGGCGGCCATCAGCACGGCGGCCACCACGGCGGCCAGCACCAGGACGATGGCCGCCCCAATTCCCACGCGCACCCGGGACCGCCGGGGCGCCGACAGTTCGATCATGCCGGAACGCTAGTGCGGCGTGGCCACCTCGCGGGGGGCCGCCCACGAACCGTGGACAGCCCGACATCCGCTCGAGCTGGGGAGGAGGAGCCTCAGCCGCGGGTGGCGAAGTTCACGAGCCGGGGAGCTCGTACGATCACATTGACGATCTCGTTCTCCCCGATGGTGCGCACGATGCCGGCGCTGGCGCGTGCCATCGCCTCGAGCTCGTCGGCGCCGATCTTCGGGCTGACGTCGACCCTGTCGCGCACCTTGCCGTTGACCTGGAACACCGCGGTCACGGACTCCTCCACAAGCAGCACCGGGTTCGCCTTGCGCCAGCCGTGCAGCGCGACGGAACCCGTGTAGCCGAGCTTCTCCCACATCTCCTCGGCCGTGTAGGGCGCGAAGAGGCTGAGGGCGAGGGCGATCGTCTCCGTCGCCTCGCGCACGGCGGCGTC
>JACMNE010000054.1 GCA_014378715.1 Microbacteriaceae bacterium | reverse complement strand
GTCAAATATGCTCTAGTGTTACGTCCATAACGAGCTGCGACATCCCTCTAGAGGGTCAGTACTCGACGCCCTCATCGGATCGTGTGCAGTGTCGTTGACCTCGATCACAGAGCGCCCGGCGGGCGCGAAGAGATGGGACACAGCATGAGAAGAAAAAGTGGAGTGGTGATCGCGATCGCTGTTTCAGCGGCTCTCGCGCTCGGTGGATGCGCGTCGGCGGCACCAAGCTCGGGAGGATCTACCGCGGGCGGCGACCTCACCATCGCCAGGTCAGCGGATATCATCGCGATGGACAAAACGACCACGTTCGACAACAACTCGATCCGTGTAATGCAGCAGATCATGGAACCACTGTTCATGGTCAGCAAGGACGGGTCGAAGGTCGAGCCCTGGCTTGCCACCGACTACACCATCTCCGACGACAAGCTCGTGTACACGATCTCGCTGCGCGATGACGTCACGTTCTCCAACGGTGACCCCATGACCGCAGAGGATGTCAAATTCTCTATCGACGAGAACACCGCGTCGGGAGCCGCAGGCTGGGGCTTTGTGAATGACGCGATCTCCGAAGTCACGGTTGTCGACGACACCACGATCGATGTCACCCTCAAGCGACCTTGGGCGCCGCTCATCGCCGACCTGTCGATCTTCGCTAATGGCATCGTCCCCAAGAACTACGGAGGCGAGACAGCGGCCGACTTTTACAAGGCGCCGGTGGGCACCGGTCCCTTCGTCTGGGACTCCTGGACACCCGGACAGTCGGTCAAGGTCGTCAAGAACCCGAACTACTGGCAGGCAGGCAAACCGACCCTCGACAGTGTCACCTGGAACGTCGTCGCGGACTCTAACACCCGCAAGTTACAGGTGCAGGGTGGACAGATCGACATCAACGACACTCCCGACTGGTCCAGCGTCGACTCGCTGACCGCCGCCGCGGGGGTGAAGGTCGATACCTTCCCTTCGACCCAGATCGACTACATCGCCTTCAACCAGCAGCGTGCTCCCTTCGACGACGTGCATGTCCGTCAGGCCATCTCCCTCGCCATCGACCGCGACGCAATGGTCGATGCGGTGCTCTTCGGCAACGGCGAGCCGGCCTACTCGGTGCTCTCGCCGGGTACGCCGTACTTCGACAAGAACGCTGGCGGGGCGTCGTACGACGTCAAGGCAGCGAAGGACGAGCTGGCACAGTCATCCGTTCCCGACGGGTTCTCGACAACCCTGCTCATCAGATCCGGCGATGCGAACCAGGCGACCATCGCTCAGATCATGCAGGCCGAGCTCACGGAGATCGGGATCACGCTGGAGATCGTGCAGCTCGATCCGACCGCCAACAAGCAGGCTCGCCTCGACTCGGACTTCGACATGGCCTGGTCCGCATGGACCATGGACATCCCCGACCCCGACCAGTGGACGTCCTTCGCGGTCGACCCGGACGGCGGATCCCACTCAGCGTTCACGTACTACTCGAACCCCGACGTCATCGCGCTCAACCGCGAGGCCGCCGTCGAGGTCGACGACACGAAGCGCGCTGAACTGTACGCCGACCTGCAGAAGCAGCTGAGCAAGGATGCCTTCCTGGCCTACTTGTTCTACTCGCCGTACGTATATGCCACGACCGACAAGATCGACGGCTTCCATGTGACCCCGCTGGGAAACTACCACCTCGAGGATGTCACCAAAGCCTCCTGAGCCTGTTGATCGGGGTGCCGTGGCCACGCGGTGCGGCGCCCCGACTGACTTCATCCACCACATTCCATCAGACCCCGGCCAGCACTCGAGAGGAGAAGAATCATGATCGACCGGCTCAAGTTCATCCCCGCGCGTCTCGTGCAATCCCTGCCCGTTGCGCTGGGAGTCACCCTCATCGTCTTCCTCATGGCACATCTCCTCCCGGGTAACGCCGCCCTAGCCCTCCTCGGAGAGCGCGCCACCGACGCCAGCGTCGCCGCCCTCACCGAACAGCTCGGACTCAACCGTCCGATCTGGGAGCAGTACTTCATCTTCCTCACCCGGCTCCTGCAGGGCGACCTCGGCCAGAGCCTCACGTATCAATTGCCGGTCACCGATCTCGTGTTCCAGGCGATCCCGGTCACGATGTCCGTCCTCGGGTACGCACTGACTCTCGCGCTGCTGATCAGCATTCCTCTCGCGGCACTCGCCGCCTTCCGCCCGGGGGGCGCCCGAGACCTCGGAGTGCGCACCTACACACTGCTCGGGCAGGGCATGCCGCAGTTCTGGGTCGGAATCATGCTCATCCTGCTCCTGGGGGTGAATCTCCGGATCTTCCCGGTGGGCGGATACGGCACGACCATGGTCGATCACCTCTACTTCCTCTTTCTGCCCTCGCTCACTCTGGCCATCGCGATGTGTCCCACGATCATTCGCAGTCTCCGTTCCTCCATGATCGATGTGCTGGGCTCCGACTACGTCGGGACCGCCAAGTCGAAGGGTGCCTACGGGGTTGCTCTGCTCCGCGACCATGTGCTGCGCAATGCAGCCATCCCGACGGTGTCGGTCATCGGTGTGAACCTGGGCTACCTCGTCGGCGGGTCGCTCGTCATCGAGCAGGTCTTCGCCCTTCCCGGCCTCGGATCCCTCATGATCAATGCGATCTTCGCCCGCGACTTCCCGACAATCCAAGGTGTGACCCTCTTCGTCGCCCTCTTCGTTGTGGTTGTCGGGATCCTCACCGACGTCGTCTACACGATGCTCGACCCGCGGGTCGACTTCGCCTCGAAGGACCAGACATGATGTCTCCAGCCGAGCTCCTCAACGCCCGTTTGCAGCAGCGTCGCGCCCTCCGTTCCCGCTCGATCAAGCCGTGGTACCGCAACGGCGCGCTCATGGCAGGAATCGTCATTGTCGGAGCGTTGGTACTGATCGCTGTGCTCGCTCCGCTCCTGGCCCCGTACGATCCCATCGCGCAGGACCTGCGCAACACTCTCGCCTCCCCGAGCGCGGAGCACTGGCTCGGCACCGACAAGTTCGGGCGCGACATTCTTTCTCGGCTCATCTGGGGAGCGCAGGTCGATCTGCGAGTGGGGTTCCTGGCCGTGCTGATCCCGTTCGTCTTCGGATCTGTACTCGGGGCGATCGCCGGCTACTTCGGCGGTTGGCTCGACACGATCCTGATGCGCATCGTCGATGTGTTCTTCGCCTTCCCGTTCTACGTCATGGTCATCGTGCTCGTGTTCATCTTCGGCTCGGGAGAGGCGAGCATCTACTTGGCCATCGCGGCTGTGTCCTGGGTGTCGTACGCGAAGATCGTACGGGGCGAGGTGCTCGTCGCGAAGAAGCAGGACTACGTCACAGCTGCGCGGCTCGGAGGAATGTCCCACGGACGCATCCTCGTCAAGCACATCGGTCCGAATGTCCTCTCGCAGGCCATCATTTACGGCATGAGCGACATCGTGATGGACATCATGGCCATCGTCACGCTCGGCTACCTCGGACTCGGGATTGCCCCGCCCACCGCGGAGTGGGGCAGCATGATCAACGACGGTCAGGAGTTCATCACGACCCAGTGGCAGCAGGCCACGATACCCGGACTCATGGTGGTCGTCGCGAGCCTCGGGCTCTCGTTCTTGGGCGACGGCCTGTCGGACCTACTGAGCCCTGAGCGAAGGAAATGACGATGACAGACCCGCTCCTCAGCGTGCGCTCGCTCTCGATCGGGGTCACGCGCGGTTCAACCGACCCGACATTGATCGTGGAGGATGTGTCGTTCGATATCTCGAAGGGGGAGCGGTTCGGAATCGTGGGCGAGTCGGGATCGGGCAAGTCGCTCACCCTTCGCGCGATCGGCGACCTCCTCCCTCGCGGCGTCGAAGTTCTCGCTGGCAGCATCCGCTACAACGGCACCGAACTCGTCGGGATGCCACGATCAAGCCGTCGGAAGCTCATGGGACCGGAGATCGCGATGATCTTCCAGGAGCCGATGACCGCCCTCAACCCGGTAGTCAGGGTAGGGGAGCAGATTGCAGAGGGCCCACGTCGCTACCTCGGAATGACCCGGGCCGAGAGTATGGCGCGCGCGATCGAGATGATGGCCAAGACCGGGATTCCCGACCCCGTCCGACGGGCGAGGGCCTATCCTCACGAGCTTTCGGGCGGGCTGCGCCAGCGCATCATGATCGCCATGGCGCTGTCCTGCGACCCTCGCCTGCTGCTCTGCGACGAACCAACCACCGCTCTCGATGTGACGGTGCAGCATCAGGTGCTGCGACTGCTCGAAGACCTCTGCGACGACTCGGGTGCCGCCCTGGCCTTCGTCACCCACGACCTGGCGGTGGTGAACCAGACCTGCACCGACCTCGCGGTCATGTATTCCGGGCACATCGTCGAGTCGGGCACCGTGCGCGAGGTGCTGAGTGATCCCCGGCATCCGTACACTCAGGGTCTGCTCGACTCCGCCCCCGACTTCGACCGACCCGAGCGTCCGCTCATCCCGATTCCTGGATTCCCCCCCAATGTCGCCTCGAGGCCGAGCGGATGCCCCTTCGCACCGCGTTGCCCATTCGTGGTCGAGGCCTGCCGTACCGCGATGCCGCCCATGGTCACCGTCGCCCCCGGCCATGGCGCCGCGTGCATCGAAGCCGACCGCATATCCCGAGAGCTGGTCGCCCGATGACGATGCCCGAAGCCCAGCCCCTCGAGGGCCGGCCGCTCAACGCTGAGCCACTCGCTGTCGACCCTCCCGTCTTGAGGGTGGCCAACCTCGCCAAGAGCTACGACCTGCCCACGTCCCTTCTGTCCCGAATCGCCAGGCGGGGGGACAAGGCAACCCTTCGCGCCCTCGACGGTGTCGAACTGCAGCTGAACCGCGGAGAGATTCTCGCTCTGGTGGGGGAATCCGGGTCTGGCAAGTCCACGCTGGCGAAGATCCTGGTGGGAAGCACGGCCGCCACCGCGGGCGAAATCGAATATCACGGAGCACCCATGCCCGCGCGGCGGGGCAAGGACGATAGCCGTCGTATCCAGATGGTGTTCCAGGACCCCTATTCCTCGCTGAACCCGCGCCTCACGGTCGGTGCGATGCTTCGTGAACTCCTGGTGCTGCATTCGATCGTGCCGGCGAAGCAGGTACGCGAGGAGAGCAAGCGGCTGCTCAATCTCGTCGGGCTCGAGGAGGATGCCCTCGACGCATATCCCAGCCAGTTCTCCGGCGGACAGCGCCAGCGGATCGCGATCGCCCGCGCCCTAGCCGTGCGACCCGACATCCTGATCGCCGACGAGCCGGTGTCGGCGCTGGACGTATCGGTGCAGGCGACCGTGCTCGACCTGTTCGCGACTCTGCGCCGGGACCTCGGGCTCAGCATCCTCTTCGTCGCGCACAACCTGGCAGTCGTTCAACACCTGAGCGACCGAGTCGCCGTGATGTACCTCGGCCGAATCGTGGAAGTCGCCGAAACGGCGGAGCTCTTCCGCAACCCGAGACATCCTTACACCCGCGCCCTCATCGACTCGATCCCTCGGATGAGCGCCGGCAGCGTGACTGAGGCCTTTCAACTCGAGGGCGAGCCACCGAGCCCCTTCGATGTGCCGAGCGGATGTCGCTTCAACCCGCGTTGCCCCTATGCGGTCGATGCCTGCCGAACCACCGATCCCGTCCTCGAGACGGTCGCCCCCGCACACCTGAGTGCGTGCATCCGGGCGTCCGAACTCACCGAGCTCGCCGTAGCGCGAGTCTGATCCGAACAAGGAGCACCACCACATGAAGGTTTGGATGTCGTTGGACATGGAAGGCGTCGCCGGAATCGTCGACTGGGACCAGTGTCGGCCCGGGAGTGACGGGTACCGGCTCGGCTGCGAACTTCTTCAGGGGGAGGTGAACGCGGCCATCGAGGGGGCGATCGCGGGAGGTGCAACCGAGATCGTGCTCAATGATTCGCACAGCCGCATGGCGAACCTCGACCCGCGACTCATCGCGGGAGAAGCCGAGTACATCTCCGGGCGCCACAAGCCGATGTACATGATGGAAGGGCTCGACGGCTCATTCGACGCGGTCTTCTTCGTCGGTTACCACGGCTCAATCTCGGGCAAGCCCTCGACCCTCTCCCACACCTACAACCCGGAGGTGTTCGCGCGCGCTCGAGTGAACGGAGCTGAGGTCGGGGAGAGTGGGATCAACGCCCTTGTCGCCGACCACTACGCCGTGCCGATCGCGTTCGTCTCCGGCGACGCCGTTGTCTGGGACGAGACGCTGCCGTTCGCCGCCGGTGGCGTCGGCGTCGTCACCAAGCGGTCGATCACGCGGGGAAGCGCACAGAACCTGCACCCCACCGAGTCCTGCCGACGCATCCGCGAGGGGGCGGAGACAGCGGTGCGCAGGGTCGCTGCCGGGGAGGTCGCGCTGCCCGGCATCAGCAGGCCCGCCTCGCTCGACCTCGACATGCAGACCGGGGACATGGCCGACGTTGCCACCTGGGCACGCGGTGTCGAGCGCACGGGAGAGCGTTCCGTGCGCATCGCCGGTGACGACCTGCTGCAGATCTTCACCTCCTTCGTTGCCGTCACCTACGTGACCCGCCAGGCGGGGGGACGCTGACGATGGACGGCCACGCCGAGGAGTCCATCGCCCTCCCCACCACGACAAGTCTCCGCGAGGCCGCGCCTGGCGCCCCGTTCGCCCTCGCTCTGCACGGTGGGGCGGGCGGACTCATCCAGGAGCTCTCGTCGGAGGAGATCTCGGCGTTTGAGAACGGTCTCGCGGCCGCCTACCGGGCCGGTGAGGCAGTACTCGCCAGAGGCGGACATGCCGTCGACGCCGTGACCGCCACGGTCGTCGAGCTGGAGAACGAGCCGCTCTTCAATGCCGGGCGTGGTGCCGCGCTGACTTCGGGGGGCGGTGTGGAACTGGACGCCTCGATCATGGACGGGAGTGGTTACGCCGGAGCGATCGCCGCATCGACGCATGCGCGCAACCCGATTCTCGTCGCGCGAGCCGTGATGGAGCAGAGCCTGCACCTCTTCCTCGTCGCTCCGAGCCGCGAGCTCCTCGCAGGGTGGGGCCTCGAGAGCGCCGAGCAGGACTACTTCATCACCGAGCACCGGGTGCAACAGCTCGCTCGCATCCAGGCGGGCAGCTTCGCCCCCCGCCACGGCACGGTCGGTGCCGTGGCTCGCGACAGCGATGGTCGCCTCGCCGCGGCTACCTCCACGGGCGGCATGGTCAACCAGAGCGCGGGGCGCATCGGGGACACCCCGATGATCGGTGCGGGGACCTACGCCCGTAACGGCTTCGGCGCCGTCTCCTGCACGGGCGAGGGTGAGGCGTTCATCCGCGGCGTCGTGGCCTATGACATCGTGGCGCGCATGCGGTATGCCGGAACGGGACTCGCCTCCGCGGTCACCGCGACCATCGAGCAGGAGCTCACCGCGCGAGGCTCCAGCGGGGGACTAGTAAGCATCGACGCAACGGGGCGAGTTGTGGTCGCGCACAACTCGCCACGCATGTTCGCCGCCTTCCATGACGGCGCCGAACTGGTCGTGCTCACATGATGGACAACGAAGCAGGCACCCCGGCGCTGTCCCCCGGCCCGTCAACTGGTACCCCACCTGGGGCCGGCGCCAGCCAGACTCTCAGCGAACAGATTTTCGAGCGGATGGGGGAGCTGAGCCCCGCCGAGCGGAAGGTGGCTCGGGCCCTTCTCGCGAGTTATCCGAGCGCCGGTCTCGCAAGCGCCGCTGCACTGGCGAAGGTGGCGGGCACCAGCAGTCCGACGGTGCTGCGTCTGGTATCACGCCTCGGAATCGGCAGCTATCCCGACTTCCAGGAGCGACTGCGAGAGGAGATCACGAGCCACATGAACAGCCCGGTGAGCCGCACCGAGCGCGCTCGCCCGAGCATGGACGGGGGGGGACTCCTCGCCCACGCGGTGTCCGACCGGATCGCCCTGCTCGACTCGGTCCCGGAGAGCGTGCCGCCGAGCGAGTTCGACCGCGCAGTCGCGGTCCTCGCCGCTCGTCCGAAGCATGTGGCCATCTCGGGCGGCTATTTCACCCGCTACCTCGCCATGCTCCTTGCGAGCCAGTTGGACCAGGCGATCGCGAATGTCGACTACATCGCTGAGCCGCTGAGCCACGACATCGGCAAGTATCTGCAGCTGTCGATTGGCTCGGTAGCCGTCATCTTCGACATCCGTCGTTACGAGCTGACGTCGAGCCTCGCGGCGCAGACCGCGAAGGCACAGGGCGCGACGGTGATCGTGCTCACCGACCAGGGCTTGTCTCCCGCCGTGGACCATGCGGACATCGTCTTGCCGGTCACGGTCAACGGCGTGCCCTTCGACTCGATGGTCGGTCTCGTGGCCCTCATCGAAGCACTCGTCGAGGGTGTGCTGGCCGCATCCGGGGATCGCGGGATCGACCGGATGAAGCAGTGGGAGGAGTCGGTGCGCATTGCGAGGGCCTTCCGAGTGCTCAATCCGCTGGAGACCGATGTGGCAACTGGCACCCCGGTCACCCCGACCGACCTCAAGGAGGAATCGACATGACGGCCGAACTTGAGGGCAGGGTGGCCGTGGTCACCGGTACGGCTCAGGGTATTGGGCGAGCCATCGCCGAACGATTGGCCGCTCGCGGGGCGAACGTGCACCGGGTCGACCGCGACACCGTCGACCTGAGCGACTCGGGGGCGGTCGAGGAGTTCTTCGCCTCCATCGGTGACGTCGACATCCTGGTCAACAACGCCGGCGGAGTGGGCGGTCAAACGCACACCCCGATCGACGAGCTCACGGACAGCCTGTGGAGTGCGGTGATCGACGCCAACCTCACCACCGCCATGAACTGCACTAGGGCCGGCGTCCGATCAATGAAGGCGCGAGGATTCGGTCGCATCGTGATGATCTCCTCCGGCGCCGGACGCAGCGTCAGTCTCACCGGCATCCAGGCCTACACGACCGCCAAAGCGGCGCAGATCGGCTTCACACGCCAGATGGCGCATGAACTCGGCCCCTTCGGCGTCACCGTCAACTGCATCGCCCCCGGATTCGTGTTGTCCAACCCGACCACGCTCGCGCAATGGGAGAGTTACGGGGAGGAGGGCCAACGTGCACTCCTGGAGCGCATCGCCACCCGAAAGACGGGCACCCCCGATGACATCGCCCGCGGTGTGGAATTCTTCGTCTCTCCGGAGGCCGGCTGGATCAGCGGCCAGGTGCTGTCGATCGACGGTGGCCATTCGCTCTTCTGACTCCTTTCTCTTGCGCCACGTATCCAGGAAAGCCGGACTCATGATCCCTGACGTCGTCACCCCCAACGTTCATGCCGCCAAGGCCGCTTTAGCGGCCCTCGGTGAGCGATACTTCGAGACGCAGCACACCTACGACCCGTACAACGCGACGATGCTCGGAATCACCGACTTCGACCACCTCCCGGGGGACCCGAGCCGCGCCGCCAGCGACCGCGCCGCACGAGACCTGGCCGCCATCGGGTCGGATGCCGCTGCCATTGACACCGGTAGCCTCGCCGCCGAGGACCTCGTCGACCATGCCGTGCTCACCGCGCTGGTAGAGGGTGCCCGGCAGGACGCCGAGCACTCGCTCTGGGCCGGGAACGCGTCCGCCAAGGGCTATGTCAGCAGGCAGGGGCTGATTTTCCAGGCCGTCCCCGCGATGACCGTGACCAACCGTGAGGGGGAGGAACGCTACCTGGAGCGCCTGTCCGGTCTGGCCGGCACCCTCGGCGCACTGGCCGACCGGTACGTCCAGGAAGCGGCCCGCCGGCGCGTGCCCACCCAAGTCGGTGTCCACCACTCCATCGAGCAGCTCGAAGAGCACCTGACCGGTCCGATCTCGGAGGACCCACTCCTGCGACCGATCGCCCGGTCCGCAGGATCGCCCGCACATGAGCGCGCCATGACGATTCTGGAGACCACTGTTCGTCCGGCGATGGGGGAGTTGGCTCGTCGTCTCCGCGAAGAACTCGCTCCCATCGCCCGCCCGGACGATCGCGTCGGAATCCGCGAGATCCCCGGGGGAGAAGCGGGCTACCTCGCCTCCGTCAGGCGGCATACCACGACCCTCATGGCGCCCGAGGAGATCCACCGCCTCGGGCTCGACGTGATCCAGGAGATGATGCCGTTGTGGAGCGAGATCGGCGGTGCCGCCCTCGGCGTGACGGATTTCGCGGGGATCGCCAAACGGATGAGGGCCGACCCGGCGCTTCGCTTCGAGACGAGCCAGCAGATCGTCGATGTCGCCCAGGCCGCCCTCAATCGGGCGAACGACGCCCGCTCGCACTGGTTCCCGCCCTACGAGATCACCGACTGCGTCATCGAGCAGATCAGTCCAGCTGACGCGCAGCACTCCGCTCTGGCCTACTACCGACCGCCCTCGGTCGATGGCACCCGCCCGGGCGCCCACTGCCTCCTTGCCACCGATCCCACCTCGAGGTACCGATTCGAATATGAGGCCCTCGCGTTTCACGAGTCGGTGCCAGGACACCACCTCCAGTTGGCGAGCGCCCAGACCCTGGATATCCCACGCTATCGGCGGTATCTCGACGTCGAAGCGTGCAGCTTCAATGAGGGCTGGGGTCTGTACTCCGAACAGTTCGCCGATGAGATCGGACTGTACAGCGACGGAATCGCCCGCCTGGGAATGCTGTCTTTCCGTGCCCTGCGTGCCTCACGCCTCGTCATCGACACCGGTATCCATCACTACGGCTGGTCCAGGGAGAAGGCCGTCTCCTTCATGCTCGACAACACCGTGACCTCCGAGGCCCACGCCCGCAGCGAGATCGACCGGTACATCGCGTGGCCGGGACAGGCGCTCGCCTATATGACCGGATGCCGCGAGATCCTGCGCCTGCGCGCGCAGGCCGAGGCGGCGCTCGGCGACCGGTTCTCCGTGGCCGATTTTCACGGTGTGGTCCTCGGCAGCGGAGCGGTACCTCTTACGGTGCTTGCCGATAGCGTCACGAGGTGGCAGAACGCCACCCTGACCACTGATTCCTGATCATCACCACCCCACCGCGAAAGGAAGAACGATGGATGTCGTCATCAACGGTTGCAGGCTGAACGTCGAGGTATTCGGACCCGAGGATGGTCCCGTGCTCATCGCCCACCATGGGGGAGGGGGGATCGGCTCACTGGCCGAGCCGAAATCGACGTTCGGCACACTCGCCGACCGCTTTCGGGTGATCGTTTACGATGCCAGGGGCTGTGGAAAGAGCGAGGGCATCGCCCCGTACTCGCACGAACAGTGGGCCTCCGACCTGGACGGCCTGCGCGAGTGGGCCGGAGCCGACCGCATCGTGGTTGCCGGTGGTTCCTACGGCGGGTTCATCGCTCTCGAGTATGCGGTGAGGTACCCCAACCACGTCGCGGGCATCATCCTGCGCGATACCTCTGCTGACGGCACCAACCTCGAGCTGGCCTTCGAGAATGCCCGCAACCAGGACCGGATCGAGATCGACTGGCCAAGCTTCACCCGCTATTGGACGGGAGAGATCTATGACGATGCCGACCTCAAGGCCCGCTGGGCTGAGATGATCCCCCTCTACGACTACGAGTACGATCCCGTCGCCTCGGCCGCCGCCGTTGAGGCTGGGTTCTATCGCCATGAAGCCCATAATTGGTGCTTCCAGCACAACTGGGGGGCCTACGACCTCAAGGACAAGCTGCCTGCAGTCATCGCCCCGACCCTTGTCACAGTCGGTCGCCTTGACTGGGTGACACCGGTGAGCTCCTCCGAGACGATCGCAGCCCTCCTCCCGAACTCTGAACTCGTCATCTTCGAGAAGTCAGGCCACTCGCCGCAGAACGAGGAGCGAGAACTGTTCCAGCGGACCCTGCGCGATTTCGTCGACCGGATCGTCCCCGCCGGTGTGAGCATCCGCTCGTGAAGATCGTCATCATCGGGGCGGGCGCGATCGGCGGCACACTCGGTGCGCACATGAAGCGGGCAGGTCACGACATCACCCTCTGTGACGCGGACCGCGACCACGTCGACGCTATCCGCCGCGACGGTCTCCATATCGAAGGCCCTGTCGAGGAGTTCACCGTACGCATTCCGGCAATCACCCCCGACGAGCTTCCCGACTCGATCGACCACGCCATCGTCGCGGTTAAAAGCCTTCATACCGCGGCGGCAGCCGAGCTGTTGCGCGACCGGCTCTCGCCGACAGGCTTCGTGCTCACGGTGCAGAACGGACTCACGGCAGACGCCCTCGCCGACGCTGTCGGGCAGGCCCGGGTCGTCTCGAGCTTCGTCAATTTCGGTGCCGACGTCATGGGCCCAGGACGGATCATGCAGGGCAACGTCGCGACCTTCCGGGTCGGGGAACTGGAGCCAGGAACCATCACCGACCGAGTCCGGCAGCTCGCCGCGGCACTTCCCTACGCTGAGGCGACCGCCAACGTGCTCGGATACCTCTGGGGCAAGGAGGTATACGGGGCTCTGCTCTGGACGGGAGCTGTCTCGGACCTCCCCATTGCAGAGACCCTCGAACGTGCCGAGTACCGGCCACTCATGCTCGCGATCGCGCGGGAGGTGCTGGCCCAGGCACCCGTCACCGTGGAGGGATTCGACGGGTTCGAACCCGCCGACCTCGAGGGCTCACTCGACCGACTCGCCGCCTTCAACCGCAGAAGCGCGAAGACCCACAGCGGAATCTACCGCGACCTCGCCGTCCGACGACGCAAGACCGAGGTGGACGAAGTGCATAAGGACATCCAGGGCCCGGCCTTCGACCTCGTGGTCGACATGATCCACGACATCGAAGAGGGGCGGCGAGTCTGCGAAGTGGCGAACCTGGACCTCCTCGCGACGGCCGTGGCCGCCCTGCAGCCCGTGCGCAGCTGACATGCGCGCCGCCATCTTCGAAGCAGTCGGCCGAGTTGCTGTCGCCGAGGTCCCCGATGCAGAGCTGCGTGAACCGACTGATGCGCTCGTCCGCGTGGTGCGAGCCTGCGTCTGCGGCTCCGATCTCTGGGCGTACCGTGGAGTCATCCCCAAAACGGAGGGCTCCCGCCTCGGCCACGAGTTCATCGGCATCGTCGAGGCCATCGGCACCGCTGTCAGGACAGTGGGGATCGGTGACTTCGTCATCGCGCCGTTTCAGTGGTCCGACAACACCTGCGCGGCATGCCTTGACGGCATCCAGACCCGCTGCGAGCACGGTGGAACATTCGGCGCTGCCGGTTCCGACGGTGGGCAAGGCGAAGCCGTTCGCGTGCCTCTCGCCGATGGAACGCTGATTGCCGTGCCCGGCGGCCCGTCGGGCGTCGACGCCTCGGTAATCCCGTCACTGCTCGCCCTCACAGACGTCGCCGCCACGGGTCTCCACGGAGCGGTACTCGCTGGAGTCACCACAGGGTCCACCGTCGCGGTCGTCGGTGATGGAGCGGTGGGTCTCTCGGCCGTCCTCGGTGCCGCGACCGTGCTCGGAGCCGATCGGATCATCCTCATGAGCCGACATGAGGACCGCGGCGAGCTCGGCCGCATTTTCGGTGCGACAGACATCGTCGCAGAGCGCGGTGAGGAAGGCATCGCGCGAGTACGTGAACTCACCCGCGGACTCGGAGTTCGGCACGTCGTCGAGGCCGTCGGCACCCCTAAATCATGGAAGATGGCGATCGGGATGGCCCGGGTCGGCGGCACCATCGGGGCCGTCGGTGTTCCGCACACGAGCCCGCAACTGGGCATCTTCACGCCGTTCGTGCAGCACCTCACGCTGAGTTTCGGCATTGCACCGGTGCGGCGGTACCTTCCCGACCTGCTCGCGCGCGTCCTCGCCGGCAGCTACAACCCAGGAGCAGTCTTCGACCTCGACCTCCCGCTCGACCGGGTCGGCGATGGATACGCCGCTATGTCCGACCGTCGGTCGATCAAGACGATGTTGACGCCGTGAGCGACACGCAGGGTATCCAGTTGCCAGCGCTCGATGAGATCGTGAGTCAACTCGCGGAGTACGTCTCCCTCCCGAGCATCAGCCGCAGCGCCGGGATCGACATCATGCAGGAGACCGCGGAGTGGCTCGCCCGCAGACTCGCCTTCGCGGGGGGCCGCGTCGAGCCAACGGAGGGCTTTCCCGTGGTGCGCGCAGAATGGACCGCGGGTCCCGACGCCCCCGTTGTGCTCGTCTACGGACACTACGACGTGCAACCGACCGGGCGCCTCGACGAGTGGGCGACGCCCCCGTTCGATCTTGTCGCCGATGTCCGAGCTGGCGAAGAGGTCCTTCTCGGACGGGGTATCTCCGACGACAAGGGACCCGTGCTCCTGGTGGTGCGTCTTGCGGAGGCACTCCTCGCGCAGGTGGGCGCGCTCCCGTTGACGGTCAAGTTCCTGATCGAGGGTGAGGAGGAGATCGGAAGCCCTCACCTCGCCGCTTACGTCGCGGAACACCAAATGGACCTCTCCTGCGACTTGGTCATCTCCGCGGACGGCGCGCAGTGGCGCCCAGGGGAACCATCGCTCTCGGTCGCGTCAAAGGGCCTCGTATCGATGGACGTCGTAGTGCGCGGTGCAGACTCCGACCTTCACTCCGGACGCTTCGGCGGCACCGTCGCCAACCCTGCTCGAGCGCTCAGCGTGCTTCTCGCTGGCCTCCATGACGAGTCAGGGCGGGTCAATGTCGCAGGCTTCTACGACGGAGTGGACGACCCGTCCCCCGAGCGCCGCGTCGAGATTGGCCACGTCCGGTTCGACGAGGACGACTATGCCGCTGGACTCGGAGTTCCCTGCGTTTACGGCGAGGCAGGCTTCTCGACCCTCGAGCGCCTGTGGGAACGCCCCACACTCGAGATCACCGGCATCACCTCAGGCGGCAAGTACTCCGTGATCCCGCACATCGCGACCGCGCACCTTTCCGCGCGACTCGTGGGGCAGCAGGACCCCGACCTCGTCGCAGCAGCGGTGGAACGGCACCTACGAGAACATCCGCTCGCCGGCGTGACCACCGAGGTCATCGTCGACGCTGCCCGCGTTCCCGCCTATCGAATTGATGCCGAGCACCCTGCCATCCGGGCCGCCTCGGTGGCACTCAACCACGTCTACCGGGGCGAAAATGTGCTGCTGGCGGTCATCGCCGGCACCCTTCCCGCGTCTACCCTGTTCGAACAGGCGCTCGGTGCAAAGACCCTCTTCTTCTCCTTCTCCACTTCCGACGAAAATCTCCACGCTCCGAACGAATTCCTCCGACTCAACCGGATCCATGAAGGCATGCGTGCATGGGAGAGGCTCTGGTGTCTCCTCGCGGACGGGCCACACCGTCTTGAGCGGAACCCGCGCAGGCTGGGACACCCATGAGAACATACCGGTCATATGACTACCTCCACGGCGATCTCGGGCTGCCAGTGGACCCCCTGGCGCCGGAGTTCGATCGAGTACCGGCTTGGGTGAGCGGGTGCACCCCGGCAGAGATCGACCGAGCCGAGCGGCTGCTCGCCGACAACATCACCATCAGCCTGCACGATCACCCGGTTCGTTTCCCTGCCGACATGTCACACACCCCTGCCTACAACCGCACCGGCCGACAGCACACAGCGTTCTCCGGTCTCGCGGCATCAGGGCTCACCGTCGTGTTCGACAACATGATGAACGGCACGGCGACCGTGACCGGCAACACGCCGTGGCAATGGGACGACATCGTCATCGACCTGGGGATGCGTCAGGCCGACATCGCGCACCAATCGGGCGTCGGCGTGATCCGCACGATCGCAGACATCCAGGCGACCCATGCCTCGCACTCGGTAGGACTGGTCTTCGGCCTCGAAGCGGCTACCCCAATCGGAAACGATCTCGACCGACTGGACGTGCTCTTCGGCCTCGGATTGCGGCAGATCGGAATTGCTTACTCGGATTCCAACGCGCTCGGGGCCGGCCTCAACGAATCGGACGACTTCGGACTCACGGCCTTCGGGCGCCGCGCGGTGCGTCGTATGAACCAGCTCGGCCTGGCCATCGACGTTTCCCACTCCTCGCAACGCACGGCGATCGACACGGCAGCAGCCTCGGAGGTTCCCGTGTTCCTCACCCATACCGGCGCCCGCGCGGTGTGGGACATTCCACGGATGTCCGGCGACGATGCCCTGCGCGCGGTGGCTGACAGGGGTGGCGTGGTCGGAATGTCCGCAGCCCCGCACACTACGGTGTCGCGGGAGCATCCCAGGCACACAATCGACTCGGTGATGGACCACTTCCTCTACTGCGTCGACCTGATCGGCATCGACCACGTCGCGTTCGGACCCGACACCCTGTACGGGGATCACGTTGGACTTCACACCACGTTCGCGTCGTTTCTCAGCGGTGCGACCGCGTCCGGTAGGTCTGGTGAACGTGTCGCTTTCGTCGATGGACTCGAGAACCCCACCGAGAACTTCCACAACATCAGCGCGTGGCTCGTACGTCGCGGGTTCACCGACGAGGACATCGTCAAAGTCCTGGGCGGCAACGTGCTGCGGGCCCTCGGTCACGTGTGGCAGTGATCCCTCCTGGGAGTCTGCCCTCACAGTGGCCGACAGAGCAGGTGCTGGGGGCCCCGCGGCACGACGACAACGCGCTCCCCGAGGCCCGTCAAGCAGTGCCCTGGGCTCGGGAAGCGGGTCTACCCGGGGCTCGCTCCCGGCATGAACAGGGACGAACTGCATGATGTGCGCAGTTTCCTCGTCGCCCACCTCGGGCCTGCTGTGGTGAACGAACCCGTGACCGAGGTCTGATGAGCACTGCCCAGCTCGACACTGCCGCCGACGCGGTCTGGCTGGCACCGGACATGCCCCGTTGGCGGCGATTCGGCCTGGCACTCTTTCTCGCCGGCTGCGCGACATCCGCTCTCGTGTTCTCGCCGCAGGCGGTCCTGCCAGTGCTCGCTCGAGAGCTGAATGTGACAGCGGATGTCGCGGCGCTGACGGTGTCGGCGACCACGCTCGGGGGCGTGATTTCCCCCTTAGGTGCGGCCCGGCGCCCCGAGCTGCACCGACAGATCCGCGGCGACGCGCGCTGCCAGAACCCCGGCCTCGTTGAGGTGCGATCCCAGTCTGGCCTTGGGCGCGCTCACGTTGATGGCCGCGATGATGTTGCCGCGGAAGTCGAAGACCGGCGCGGAGACACCGACCACGCCCTTCTCGAATTCCTCGTCGACGGTGGCGTAGCCCCGCTGGCGGATGTGGGCGACTTCGCGTTTCAGGCTGTCGAAGTCGGTGACGAGCGAGATCCCCTGCGAGGGGCTGGAGGTCGCGTCGGTCGAATCGTCACGCAGGAGCAGCGGCGAGACCGGGCTCAGCACGGGCTCGTCGTGATCGTGGGCCTCGTACCAGCGCCGGAGATCGTCGTCGGCCCAGTCGCTCACGAGAACCCGGCCTGAGGACGTGCGCCACGCGGCCGTGCTGACGCCCTCCCAGCCGAGACCGCGGAAGGCGTGCTCGCTCAGTTCGCTCGCCAGGGTCAGCACACTTCCGCCCCGCAGTACGCAGAGGTGGGTGGTCTCGTGGGTGGCCGTGACCATCCGACGCAGGTAGGGCACGGACACCCGTACCAGGCGCGATTCCAGCGTGCGCGCCGCGAGGGCGTAGAGCTGGTAGCCCAGGCGGTAGTTCAGGGTGGACTCGTCGCGGGAGACCAGACCGGCCTCGGCGAGCGTCGCCAGCGTGCGCGACACGAGCCCCTTGTCGCGACCTGCCAGTTGCGCGACCCGCAGCACTCCGAGCCCGCCACCGGCATCCGCTTCGGGTGATCCGAGGATCTCGAGCAGCTCGAGGTCGCGGCGCAGGCCAGCCGAATTCCGGCGCGGTGCGGCCGGGGGAGCCCCGGATCCGGGGCCGATTGCAGGATCTGTCATGTCATCAGGATAGGTGATAGTTGCCATATGAACAACTTTGGTTGTGCAGAACACAACCTTGCCCTAGTCTCACAGTATTCCCGTCGGCTCTTCGAGCTTGCGGTTCACGCAGAGTCGAGTGAAGGAGGGTGCGCCCGTGAACCTAGACCTGAACGGATTGTTGACGTTCTGGGCCCGCCGCTGGGACGACATCCTGGAACTCCTCGGCGAGCACCTCACCGTCGTCGCCGTGGCCCTGGCACTCGCCATGGTGATCGGCGTCGGGGTCGGGATGCTGGTGTGGGACAAGCCCTTCCCCAGGTCCACGGTCATCGCCGCGGCGGGCGTGGCACTCACCATTCCCTCCCTCGCCCTGCTCGCCCTGCTGATCCCCGTGGTCGGCCTGGGCTGGACCCCGACCGTGATCGCCCTCGTCATGTACTCGCTGCTGCCGATCGTGCGGAACACCGTCGTCGGCCTCCGCGAGGTTCCCCCGGCGATCATGGAATCCGCCCTCGGAATGGGAATGACGCCGTTCACCGTGTTGCTGCGGGTGCAGCTCCCCATGGCATGGCCCATCATCCTGACCGGGGTGCGAGTGGCCGCCCAGCTCACGATCGGCGTCGCCGCCATCGCCGCCTACGTCGCCGGACCGGGCCTCGGGCAGTTCATCTTCCAGGGGCTCAGCTCGCTCGGTTCGAAGAACGCCCTGAACTTCGCCGTCACCGGAACACTCGGTGTCGTGATCCTCGCCCTCGTCGTCGATGCCGCCTTCGTCGCCATCACCCGATCCACCACCTCAAGGGGACTCCGTGCCTAAGCAACCGAACACCGCAGTGCTGCAGATCGCCGGCAAGACCAGCGGTGCGCTCATCGAGCTCGACCACGTGACCAAGCAGTACCCGAACCAGCCCGTCGCGGCGGTGCAGGACTTCTCCATGACCGTTCAGCCCGGCGAACTGATCATGTTCGTCGGCCCGAGCGGATGTGGGAAGACCACGACGATGAAGATTATCAACCGCAACACCGCACCCACGAGCGGGTCCATCTCGATCGACGGTCGCGACGTTCTGTCCCTCAACCCGAGCGAACTGCGCCGCCACATCGGCTACGTGATCCAGCAGATCGGCCTCTTCCCGCACATGACCATCGCCGAGAACATCGGTGTGGTGCCCAAACTCCTGAACTGGAGCAAGGAGAAGACGAACGACCGGGTGCACGAACTGCTCACGACCGTCGGCCTCGAACCCGGCGACTTCGCCCACCGGTACCCCAAACAGCTGTCGGGTGGGCAGCAGCAGCGGGTGGGAGTGGCCCGCGCCCTGGCCGCCGACCCTCCTGTGATGCTCATGGACGAACCGTTCGGCGCCACCGACCCGATCACCCGCGAGAAGCTGCAGGCCGAGTTCCTGCGGCTCCAGGCCTCGATCGGCAAGACCATCATCTTCGTCACGCACGACTTCGACGAGGCCGTGCGACTCGGGGACCGCATCGCGGTGCTGAGCAACCGGAGCCAGATCGAGCAGTTCGACACCCCGGCCAACATCCTCACGAACCCCGCGAACGAGTATGTCTCGTCGTTCATCGGGTTGGGCACGGCCATCAAGCGGCTCGTCCTCATCCCGGTGACCGAGGCGCGGCTCGGGCCGGCGAGCGCCGCGGCCGGGGGCACGACCACGATCCGCACGACCGACTCCCTGCGCGACGCCCTCGACGCCCTCGTGCTGACCGGACTCCCCGCCCTCGCGGTGCTCGACGAGCAGAACAGGGCCGTCGGATCGATCAGTGTCGACCAGATCTCTGCCGTGCTCGGCACCGAGGTGCCCGTTCTCGCCCCCACAGCGGAGGTATGACCGTGGTCTTCCCGACCGCAACGACCCTGATCGCCACGGCGCCGCAGCGTCCCGCGGGGCGCGGTGCCGAGATCTGGTCCCCGAAGAGATTCGTGACGCCAGCCGTGGTGCTCGTCGTGCTGGTGTCGCTCTTCCTCTGGCTCTCCAGCCTCAGCCTCGACTCGATCGAATCCCGCACCATCAATGTGGACTACGTGATCGCCCGGGTGCGCGAGCACCTCGGGCTCACCGTTGTCGCCTCCGCCCTGGTCGCCGCGCTCGCCATCCCCACCGGGATCCTGCTCAGCCGCACCCGCTCCCGCGTGATCAAGGGGATCGTGCTCGGCGTCGCCAACGTGGGTCAGGCCACACCGGCGGTCGGCGTCATCATCCTGCTCGCGATCGTCTGGCAGACCGGGTACCTCACCGCCCTCGTCGGGCTCGTCATCTACTCCTTCCTCCCTGTGCTGCGGAACACCATGATCGGCCTGCAGCAGATCGACGAGAACGTTCGCGAATCCGCATTCGGCATGGGGATGACCCAGAACCAGGTGCTGTTCCGCATCGAGCTACCGCTCGCCGTGCCCGTGATCCTCGCCGGGCTGCGCACCTCGCTGGTTTTCTGCGTGGGTGTCGCGACCATCGCCACGTTCATCAATGCCGGCGGCCTGGGCGACATGATCGTCAACGGCCTCAAGCTGCAGCGCTATCCGGTGCTGGTCACCGGTGCCGTGCTCGTGGCCTGCATCGCCCTGCTCATCGACTGGGTCGCCGCTACCGCCGAAGACGTGCTCCGCCCGCGCGGCATCTGACACCCCTTATCTTCCCGTTCACAGCATTCACACTCATCCCAACGCACGAGGAGTCACCATGAAGAAACCCGCCATCCTGTCGATCCTGGCCCTGACCGTTGCCGGCGCACTGGCCCTGACCGGCTGCTCATCGGGAGGCGGCGGCGGTGCCGGTTCCCAGGGCGACGAGGTTGCGGGCCTCACCGGGACCATCGGTGCCAAGGACTTCTCCGAGCAGTACATCCTCGCCTACCTCACGAGCGGGCTCCTCAACGCCCACGGCGCCGAAACTGATGCCAACACGCAGGTCGTCGGCTCGGCCAACGTGCGCGCCGCCCTCGAGAGCGACGACTTCATGGGCTACTGGGAGTACACCGGCACTTCCTGGATCACCTACAACAACAACACGACTCCCGTGCAGGGCGAGGAAGCCCAGTTCGAGGCCACGAAGGAGGCCGACGCCGCCAACGGCATCGCCTGGCTCGACCCGGCACCTCTGAACAACACCTACGCCTTCGCCATCCGCTCCGACAAGGCCAAGGAACTCGGCGTCTCCTCGCTCAGCGACATCGCCAAGCTTCCGGCCGCCGACCAGACCTTCTGCATCGAGAGCGAGTTCTCCACCCGCGACGACGGCTGGCCCGGCCTGAAGGCCGCCTACGGCCTCGACGTTCCCGACTCGAACGTGGCCCTGCTCGACACCGGAGTGATCTACACCGCCACTCAGAAGGGCGACGACTGCAACTTCGGCGAGGTCTTCCAGACCGACGGCCGCATCCGTGCCCTCGACCTCACGGTGCTGACCGACGACCAGGAGTTCTTCCCCGTCTACCAGGGCGCCTTCACGCTCAAGCAGTCGACCCTCGACAAGTACCCCGGGATCGCCGAGGTGATGGCCCTCATGAGCGACAAGCTCACGACCGAGGAGATGCAGAAGCTCAACGCCCAGGCCGACGTCGACGGGGACGACCCGGAGGACATCGCCAACAACTGGCTCACCGAGCAGGGTCTGATCTGATGTCGGCGGCTCTTGCCGAACCGCAGTCGGTCCAGATCGGTGAGAGCTTCATCGGTGACGGCGTGAACGCCGCCCACGTCAACACTGTGTTCGGCCACCGCGGTGGCCCGGCCGGTGTGGCGTGGGCGAGCGCCCTCGCCACGCCGAGTGCCGGGCACGTGCCCTTCGTCACGGTGCTGCGCCCCTCGCTCCCCGTGAAACCGCTCACCCTCTTCGTGACCAAGGCCGCTCCGGCGACGGATGATCACGGCCTGCTGATCTGGGGACCGGCGCAGGCCGGAATCGCCGCCGGGGTCGCCGAGGCGCTCTTCGACGGCACCATCTCCCGCGACCAAGCCGACAGCCACGTGATCATCGCCGCCGTCTGGGTGAACCCGGCAGCGGATGATGCGGAGGCCGTCTACGCCAACAACCGCCTCTCGGTGCACACCGCCCTCGTCAACGGCGCTGCGGGCCTGCCCAGCACCGACGCCGTCATGGCGGCACGCAACAGCCCATCCAACCCCTTCTTCACCCCGTCCGGAGCATCCGCATGAAGATCACGGCGATCCGCCTTATCCGCTTGAACCTGCCGCTCGACCCGCCGTTCTCGGCGGCCTGGGACCCCGTTCCCCGTCGAGACTTCCCCGCCACGCTCGTGCAGGTGGAGACGGACGCCGGCCTCATCGGCGTCGGTTCCGGCGACACGATGGACGGCTTCGAGGCCTATGAGGATCTGTTCCTCGGCACCGATCCGCTGCAGATCCTCAACCAGGTGCGTCGCATCGAGACCATCAACTTCCACGGCGGCCGCTATTGGCCGCTCGAGGCGGCGCTGTGGGACATTATCGGCCAGGTCGCCGGCCTGCCGGTCAGCGTGCTGTTCGGCGGAGCCCGCGACCGCCTGCCCGCCTACGCCTCCTGCGGTGAGCTGAAACCGCCGGCGGCCCGGGTGGAATCTGCGCTCGCAGCCCGCGAACGCGGGTTCAAGGCCATGAAGATCCGGATCGCCCGAGACCGAATCGACGAGGGCATCGCCGCGGTGCGGGCGACCCGTGACGCCGTCGGACCCGACTTCGACCTGATGGTCGACCTCAACCAGATGTGGCGGATGAGCGGTGACATCGAGGCCGCCCTGCCTCTGGCCCGGGTGCGCCGCATTGCCGCGGAGCTCAACGACCTCGGCGTGCTCTGGCTCGAGGAACCGTTGCCCCAAGCCGACGTTGTCGGCGCCAGGCGGCTCCGTTCGGAGACCGGCATCCAGGTCGCCGCGGGGGAGATGGTGCGCAGCATGGCCGAGATGAATGCACTCATCGAAGCGGACGCCTACGACATCTACCAGCCCGATGTTGTGCTGTCGGTGGGTCTGTACCGCGCCAGGCAGGTCGCCGAATCCGCGAACCTGCGGCACCGGCTGTTCACGCCGCACACCTGGAGCAACGGGCTCGGCCTGCTCGCCAACCTGCATGTGGCTGCCGGGGTCGACGCGGGCCCCTACCTCGAGTTCCCCTACGACCCGCCTGGCTGGACCCCGGAACGCCGTGACTTCTTCCTGACCCCGCTCGACATCGATGCCGCCGGCGACCTCGTCGTGCCGACCCTGCCCGGGCTCGGCGCGCAGATCGACTGGACCGCAGTAAAGAGGTACACCGTATGACCGATCCCACCACCGGACGCCGCTGGATCGACGCGGCTGCCGAGCTCACGCCGGAGACCCGGCTCTTCATCGACGGCGACTTCCAGCCCGCACGCGACGGCGCCACCTTCGACAGCCTCTCACCACGCGACGGCCGCCTGCTCTGCAGAGTCAGTTCCGCCGGCGTGGCGGACGTCGACGACGCCGTGCGCGCCGCGTCCCGCGCGTTCGACTCCGGTGTGTGGTCCCGTGCCGACCGCCGCGAACGGGCCAGGGTACTCACCCGGCTCAGCGACCTCATGCTCGAGAACCTCGACGAACTGGCGCTGCTCGAGTCCCTCGACTCCGGGCATCCGATCGGCGACGCGCGACGCGTCGATGTGCCGCAGGCAGCGCGCACCATGCGCTGGTACGCCGAGGCGATCGACAAGATCTACGACGAGGTCGCGCCCACCGCCCACAGCGCACTCGCGCTGATCACCCGCGAACCGTTGGGAGTCGTCGGCGCGGTCGTGCCGTGGAACTACCCGCTGATCATCACCGCGTGGAAGATCGCCCCATCGCTCGCCGCGGGCAACTCGGTCGTCCTGAAGCCGGCCGAGCTGACGAGCCTGTCGGCGCTCAAACTCGCGCAGCTGGCGGCCGAAGCCGGGATCCCCGCCGGCGTGTTCAACGTGGTGCCCGGACTCGGGCCGGTCGCCGGACAGTCACTCGGGCGGCATCCGCTCGTGGACAAGATCACGTTCACCGGGTCGCCCGCCGTCGGCCGCGGCTTCCTCACGTATTCCGGCGAATCCAATGGCAAGCAGGTCGCCCTCGAACTCGGCGGGAAGTCGGCCCAGGTCGTGCTCGCCGACACCGGGGACCTTGCCGCGTGCGCCGAAGCGGTGGCCTGGGGCATCTTCTACAACGCCGGGCAGACCTGCCACGGCGGCAGCCGGCTCATCGTCGACGAGCGCGTACACGACGAACTCGTCGAGCGGGTTCTCGGCGTGGGCCGGTCTCTCATCCTCGGTGATCCCCTGGACGAGGCCACCCAGATCGGCGCCATCGCCAGCGAGAGGCAGCTCGAACGCGTGCTCGGGTACACCGATATCGCCCGTACGGAAGGCGCCGTCGTGCACGGCGGCGGCCGAGTACGCCCCGACGGACTCTCTGACGGCTACTACGTGGAGCCGACTGTGTTCGACGGGGTCGACAACACCAGCCGCATCGGCCAGGAGGAGATCTTCGGCCCTGCCCTCGCCGTGACCACGGTCCGCGGGGCAGCCGAGGCCGTGCGGGTGGCCAACGAGAGCCCCTACGGCCTCGCCGCGAGCGTCTGGACCAGCGACCTCACCACCGCCCACACCGCCGCGCGCGAGCTGCGCGCCGGCACCGTCTGGGTGAACACCTTCGACGCGTCCGACATCGTGACCCCGTTCGGAGGGTTCAAGGACTCCGGGAGTGGCCGCGACCGGTCGCTGCACGCGTTCGACGCCTACACGGCACTCAAGACCACCTGGATCAATCTGGGTTCGTCTGCGCTTCCCACCGACTGACCAGCGCCATCCCACCGCATCACCGCTCCACACACCGAATCGAGAGAACAGCAATGACCGCTACCCCGTCGACGCGAGTCGGCTTCATCGGCCTCGGCAACATGGGCTCCGGCATGACCCGCAACCTGCAGAAGGCAGGCTACGCACTCGTCGTCAACGACATCCGTCGCGAGTCCGCCGCGGCACTGCTCGCCAATGGCGCCACCTGGGCCGACACTCCCGCCGAGGTCGCAGCGCAGACCGACGTCGTCATCACGATGCTTCCCACCCCGAAGCATGTCGACACCGTCGTGAACGGCAAGAACGGAATCCTCGCCGGTATAGCGGATGGCGGCTGCTGGATCGACATGTCCACCTCCGTTCCCGATGTGGCGAACGGGGTGCGATTCGACAACGCCAGCCGGGGACTCCGCATCCTCGACGCCCCGGTCAGCGGCATGTCAGTCGGCGCCGCATCGGGCATGCTGCAGATCTTCGTCGGCGGCTCGTCCGACGACTTCGAGGAGATGCTACCGGTCTTCGAGGCGATGGGCGACCCGGAGCGCATCCTGCACGTCGGCGCCGCCGGAACCGGGTATGCCGTGAAGCTCATGATCAACCAACTCTGGTTCTCTCACCTGGTCGCCACCGCCGAGGTGCTCAGCATCGGGGTCAAGGCCGGCGTCGACCTCGGTGTACTTCGCGCCTCGCTCATCGCCAGCCCGGCCAACAGCAATTTCGTGCAGCACGATGTGCTGTCGATCCTCGGCGACGGCGACTACGACGAGGGCTTCTCCATCGCCCTTGCCTGCAAGGACCTCGGCCTGTCCATCGACCTGGCCCGCTCGGTGGGCGTTCCGGCCGAGCTCAGCGGACTGGTCGAGCAGATCTACCGCCGCGCCCGGGCCCAGTACGGCGACGGTGCCGGGGAGATGAGCCCGGTTCGCCTGTACGAGGATCTCAGCGGCATCAACCTGCGGCTGAACGACTCCACCTCATCGAGTCCGGCCGATGTGGTCGCCGCCGTCACCGCGGCCGAAGAAGCAGCCGAAGTGTCCGCAGTGGCGTCGGTCGCGGCGTCGGTCGCAGCATCGGCTGCCGCCGCTGCCGTGGCCTCGTCGGTCAACGCCGATCTGGCATCCGCATGAGCGCGGCCGACACCACCCACGTCGCGGCCCGCGCGGCGACCGGACTCGCAGCCCTGCCGCAGCCGCTCAACGAGATCTCGCTCGTCCTCGACCCGAAACCTGTGGCGCACTTCGGCCGCGGCATGGTCACCGAAGTCGGGCGCATCACCGCGCGCAGCGGGGTTGCCCACGCCCTCATCGTCACGGATCCGTTCCTGGCCTCGAGTCCGGTCGTCGCCGCCGTGCGTGATGCGCTCGAGACCGCTGGCGTCACCGTGACGGTCTACGGCGGGGTCACACCGAACCCGACTACGACCTGCGTTGACGAGGGCAGTGATCTTGCGTCATCCGCGGGCGCCGACGGCATCGTCGCGGTAGGTGGTGGGTCGTCCATGGATGCCGCGAAGGGCATCGCGCTCGGAGCCGTCAATCCGCAGCGCGGTGTCGAGCTCGATTACCGCAGCGCGTTCAGTCGCCCGGCGCTGCCGATCGTGGCCGTCCCCACGACCGCGGGCACCGGCGCGGAGGTCAACGCCTTCGGTGTGATCACCGATGTCGCCAGCCACCGCAAGTTCTACGTGGGCCACGACAGCGCCTTGGCCCGGGCGGCAGTGCTGGACCCCGAGCTGACGCTGGGCCTGCCGGCCGGGGCCACCGCCGCCACCGGAATGGATGCCCTCACGCACGCCCTCGAGTCCTACCTGTCGGTGCGGGCCAACCCGTACAGCGACGGGATCGCCCTGCAGGTGATCTCGACCGTCGCCGCGTTCCTGCCTCGCGCGGTCGACGACGGCGCCGACATCGAGGCGCGGGCCGAACTGCTACTGGCGAGCCACATCGCCGGCGTCGGCTTCTCTCACACCGGCCTCGGCCTCGTCCACGGCATCGCGCATCCGCTCGGCGGCCAGTTCAACATCCCGCACGGACTCGCCCTGTGCATCGTCATCGAGGGTGTGCTGCGGTTCAACCTCTCCGCCCGACTGGCCCGCATCGCCCGTGTGGCGTTCGCACTGGGCGTAGGGGAGACCGGCGCGAGCTTGGAGGAGAACGCCCAGAGCGCCATCGGCGCCATCGGCGCCCTCGCCGCGAGAGTCGGCATGGCCGGCCCGCTCTCGAGATTCGGTGTGACCGAGGCCGACCTCGCCTCGCTGGCCGATGACACCCTCGCCGATTCCGTCACGGTGAACAATCCGATCCAGCCCACCGTCGCCGACGTGGTGCGCATACTCAAGGAGTCCTTATGACTATCACGCCGCCCGTCGTGCCGCCCGTCGCCCCGTCACCCGCCGCCCGCACCGGGGCGGATGTGGAGCGCGCACTGCTCGCGACCATCCCCACGGGTCTGTTCATCGGCGGAGAATGGCGCGACGCGAGCGACGGCGGCACATTCGACGTGTGTGACCCCTCGACCGGTGAGGTGCTGCTTCGGGTCGCCGATGCGACGCCGGAGGACGGCATGGCGGCTCTGGCCGCGGCATCCGCTGCGCAGAAGGCATGGGCGGCGACCCCGCCACGTGTGCGCGCCGAGATCCTCAGGGCCGCATTCGAGGCCGTGACCGCTCGCGCGGATGATTTCGCCCTGCTCATGACGCTGGAGATGGGCAAGCCGCTCGCCGAATCGCGCGGCGAGGTGGCCTACGGGGCGGAGTTCCTGCGCTGGTTCTCGGAGGAGACCGCGCGGATCTCCGGCCGGTTCGCCCTCGCTCCCGACGGTCGCAGCCGACTCCTGGTCACCAAGCATCCGGTGGGCCCGTGCCTGTTCATCACGCCGTGGAACTTCCCCCTTGCCATGGCGACCCGCAAGATCGCGCCGGCCATCGCGGCGGGCTGCACAATGGTACTCAAGCCCGCAGCACTCACCCCGCTGAGCGCGCTGCTGTTCACCCAGGTGCTGCTCGAGAGTGGGCTGCCGGCCGGGGTGCTCAATGTTGTGCAGACCACGAGTGCCGGCGCCGTGACCGGCCCGCTGATCACCGACCCACGACTGCGCAAGCTGTCATTCACCGGCTCGACCCCGGTGGGTCGAAACCTTCTCAAGAGCGCAGCGGATCAGGTGCTGCGAGTCTCCATGGAACTTGGAGGCAACGCGCCGTTCATCGTGTTCGACGATGCCGACCTCGATGCCGCCGTGGACGGGGCAATGCTGGCAAAGCTTCGAAACGGAGGGGAGGCCTGCACTGCGGCGAACCGGTTGCTCGTGCACGAATCCGTCGCCGGGGAGTTCACCGCACGCCTGGTCGAGCGGATGCGGGCGCACACCGTCCGGCGCGGAACCGAGCCCGGCTCACTGCTCGGGCCGCTCGTGGACGAGGCAACCCGGGCCAAGGTGCATGAGCTTGTGCTCGATGCTCAGGCGGAGGGAGCACTTGTTGCCCTGGGTGGCCGCTATGTGGAGGGCCCTGGTTACTTCTACGAGCCGACCGTGCTCACCGACGTGCCCGCCTCGGCACGGATCATGCGTGAGGAGGTCTTCGGTCCCGTCGCGCCAATCACGACCTTCGGGACCGAGGCCGAGGCCGTCGTCGCGGCCAACGACACCGAGTACGGGCTGGTGGCTTACCTGTTCACCCGCGATCTCAATCGCGCTTTGCGCTTGGCAGAGGAACTCGAGGTCGGCATGCTCGGGGTGAACACGGGCATCGTCTCGAACCCCGCTGCACCGTTCGGGGGAGTCAAGCAGTCGGGGGTTGGCCGGGAAGGCGGCCTCGAGGGCATCGAGGAGTATCTGGAGACGCGCTACGTGGGCATCGCCGACCCGTTCGGTGTCGCTCGCTAGGGGACGACCGGCGCTGAATCACGAGAACAGGGTCGAGTTTCGCAACTCGACGCTCGACGAGATCATCCAGGGGTTCGCCGATTCCGCATCCGGAGAGGTGATCGAGTACGTCGTCGTCGTCTGATTGCGCGAATTGTCGGTTCTCGTGACCTCTGCGAGTTTACTTGAACCAACAACCAATGCGGCACTGGTGCGGACATACGCTCGCGAGAATCAGAAGGGCAAGCTCTGGGAGCTGCTGGCACGATGTCCACCCCGATCCCGCAGGCCGAACTGAGCCCAGGATGGGCGGCGGACGCCGCCTCCGCTCCCGCCGTTGTCGTCGTGCTGCACGGCTATGGATCCCACGAGCGGGACCTCGCAGGCCTCGCCCCCGCCCTGGGGCTCGCCCTGCCGTGGGCGTCGCGTCGGGCGCGTTCGGGGTCGTCTGCAACTCACCTGCAGGCGGAGCCGTTCTCCCTGCCCACCACGGTGACCAGCCTGCCGTTCGTCGTCTACCTCGCCGGCACCGTCGCGTCCCAGCGCTTCAGCACCCTGGGAGACTGCATCGGAACCACCCGGGCGCTGGTCGCGGGAAGCGTGACGATGCTGGTGTCCCTGCCGATCATGGCATCGGGGATCCTCCCGGTCATGGTGGTGGGCCGTGTGCTGTTCACGGTCGGCTGCTTCTGCGCCCAGCCACTGGCCAGCGGACTCAGGGGCCGGGCGGCCCGCGTCGGCCGCTCGCAGAGCACCGCGCTCTTCCAGATCTCCTGGCTCGGCGGCACGAGTCTGTTCGGGTGGTTCGGGGGCATCGTCTACACCGCGGGCCGTCGTGATCGACCACCCGGGTGGCCCCGAGGTGCTGAAGCTGAGCTCCGCTTCCGGTTGGGGATCGCCTTGACGGGGGCGTTCCCGCGGATTCCGGGCTCGAAGCGGTCGGCGCCTCGGTCGCCGCGCTGATGGGCGGGTTGGGACGGGGCTTCGACGGCGGTTGTGCCGAGTTCGTCGTGGTGCCGTCGGCGGTCGTCATCCCGTTCGCCAGCGCGCTCGAATGGGACGTGCTGCAGACGGCGGCCGGGTCGCTGCGGGTCCGTCTCGGGACGGTCGATGGACAGAGCCTGCTCATCCGCGGCGGCACCTCATCCATCGGACCGGCCCTCGCGACCCTCGGCGGCCTCCGCGGCATGACGGTCATCTCCACCACCCGCAACCCGGGGAGCCGCGCTCTGCTCGAGGCGGCCGGAACGAAGCACGTGATCATCGACAGCGGCGAGATCGCCGCCCAGGGGCGCGCCATCGTGCCCAGCGGGGTCGACGGGGCGGTGGAGCTCGTCGGGGTCAACGTGATGCGGGACACTCTGCGGCCGTCCGCACCGGGAGCACGGTCTGCTTCACCGGGATGCTCCCCGACCAGTGGACGATCCGCGAGTTCGACCCCATGGATTG
>JACMNE010000007.1 GCA_014378715.1 Microbacteriaceae bacterium | reverse complement strand
TCGAGCTCATTGCTGCTCCTCCTCGAGTGGTTTTTCGACCCTACTCGCGGAGGGCATCGGCGCAATCCCGTGGGCGGTCGCCCCGACATCGCAGACGTCTGACGTGACGGCGCTGCATCAGCCCGCTTGTGCCCCGGCGTGGTGACGCAGCGTTGTCGACGACGACTGATCGGTGACAGGGCGGGGCTTGTGATGGGTTCTGCTCCCACGCTGACCTGGGCGCAACGCCTCACCCGCCGCTTCCGTCGGGTGGCCGCCAGCGGATACGGGGTCAACAGGCTGATCCACTTCCTGATCGGCGATCGTGGCGCGATTATCTCGATGCCGAGGGTCACGCGCTGACCCGCGACTGACAGTCGGGCAGGGGCCGTGGGCGGACGTCTGCGGCCCTTCCTCCGTGCCGTCGTCCAGGGCCTCAGATCCGCGCCCGGTACATCCCCAGTGCCGTGAAGGCCAGGCGCAGGGTCGGCACAGCAACCCCGAATCCCTCCGCGCGGATGATGAGGTCACCCACGATCGCGTCGGCCTCGACTGGCGCGCCAGCCAGAAGGTCGCGGTACATCGACGTGGTGAAACCCGACCCCGCTTCGGTCAGGGTCGCCTCGACCCAGGCGCGATGGTCGGCATGCGGGGCAAAGCCGGCGGCCGTCGCGACCGCCACACACTCGGCGACGATCGCCCGGGCGGTGTCCGTGCCGCCAGGAGCCGCGGCGATCTCGCCGACGGTGCCGCGCAGCAGGCAGGTGAGCGCGCCGCCCGCCGCCAGCAGGATCCACTTCTGCCACATGTCGAGCTCGATCGTGGGGGAGAGGCGGGTGGCGAAGCCGGCGCCTCTCAGGGCGGCGTCGATTGCCGTGAGGTCGCGGTCGTCGCTGGCGCTGCCGTCGCCCGAGCTGCCGGCACCCAGGCTGCCGTAGGTGAGGCTCGCCGACCCGTAGAGCTGGCGCACCGCGCCGTCCGGCTCGAGCTGCGCAGCGACGATGCACGCGCCGCCGAGCACGCGGTCGGCACCGAAGCGCTCCCGGAGCACATCGAGGTGACGCATGCCGTTGAGGGTCGGCAGGACGAGGGTGCCCGTGCTGACGGCGGGCGCGACATCCGCTATCGCAGACACCAGGCCGAAGGACTTGACGCTCAGCAGCACCAGGTCGAACGGCCCGGGCAGAGTCGCGGCCGTGACGGTGCGCGGCTGGATCGTGCTGTCACCGTGCGGGGTGCGGACGGTCAGCCCGTCGCGGGCGAGCCCGCCGGCGCGCCCCTCACGCACGAGGAAGGTCACGTCGCGTCCCGCTGCGGCGAGGCGGCCGCCGAAGAACCCGCCGACCGCACCGGCTCCGACAACGAGTATGCGTGGATCGGTCATTACTGTTCCCATCATCGAGGTCGACAACCGCCCATCTACCGGCTAGCTTTCTTCAGGATAGTTAACGGAACGGATTCGCCATGACACTTCGCTCGGACTGGTCGGCCGACCCCTGCCCGATCGCCCGCGCCGTCGACCTCTTCGGCGACCCGTGGACGGTGCTCGTGCTGCGCGAGGTCTTCGTCGGTAACCGCCGCTTCGACAGCCTGCGCGGCGCCCTCGGCGTCGCCGACACCGTGCTCAGCGACCGCCTGCGCCGCCTGGTCACGGTCGGCCTGCTCGAGCGCGTCCCCTACGGTTCCGGGGTGCACCCCCGCCACGACTACCGGCTCACCACGGCCGGAACCGACGCGCTCCCCGTGCTCCACGCCCTGGGTGGCTGGGCTGAGAGACACACGGTCTCTCCCTCTGGCAAACGAATGTCGGTGAGCTGCACCATCTGCGACCAGCCCAGTGACTCCGCCGACTGGTGTCCCACCTGCGGCACGGCACTGACCGTGGACACCGCCCGGTGGGACCGGCCGGTGTCGGGGCGCGTCGAACTGGCGGCCGTGCTGACTGCTCGGGGCGGTGGGTCGGCGGCCGCGACATCCGCTGCCCGCGCAGACACCCCTGCCCGCTCGGACACACAATGCACGGACACCCCGTGAGGCCGCTCGGCCGCCGCGCGAGCTTCGGCGTCGCGGTCGGTGTCGTCGCGATCGCCCTCTGGACGAGCGCGGCACCGACCGTGACCTACCCTCTCTACGCAGAGGAGTGGGATCTGACCCCTGCGGTCACGACGGCGATCTTCGCGGTCTACCCGCTGGTGGTCGTGGTGGTGATGGCCGCATTCGGCAACCTCTCCGACTACGTGGGGCGTCGGGCGGCCATCGTGACCGGTCTCGGATTCGCGCTCGTGGGTGTGGTGTTCTTCGCGGTGGCGCCCGGCGTGGAGTGGCTCTTCGTCGGGCGGGTGTTCATGGGGATCGGGGTCGCCCTGTCGTTCAGTCCGGCGACGGCCGCGGTGGTGGAGTTCAGCGCCCCGGGGCAGGCCTCCCGGGCGAGCGCATTCACCACCATGGCGACGGCGAGCGGTATCGCCCTCGCGACGCTCGTCGGCGGCGCCCTCATCGAGTACGCGCCCTTCCCGACCCGCCTCAACTACTGGGTGTTGCTCGCCGTGGTCGCCGCGGTGCTGGTGGTTGCCTGGTTCCTGCCCAGGCACACGGTCGTCGAGGCGCAGGGGCGATGGCGTCCGCGGGCAATCTCGGTGCCGGCCGGATCACGGCGGCCCTTCGCGATCGGCGTGATCTCCGTGACATCCGCTTTTATGATCGGGGTGATAGTGCTCTCACTCGGGGCGGACATCGCGAAGACCCTGATCGGCTCGACCAACGCGCTGGTGACGGGCGCCA
This sequence comes from Microbacteriaceae bacterium, assembly GCA_014378715.1. Taxonomy (GTDB): domain Bacteria; phylum Actinomycetota; class Actinomycetes; order Actinomycetales; family Microbacteriaceae; genus Marisediminicola. Next base: position 34,873 of record JACMNE010000007.1, on the reverse strand, counting down.
TCATCTCGGTCAACGCCGTGACGATCGGTGTCGCCGCAGTCTTCGTGCGCGCCGTCCGGGCGCCGACGCTGATCCTCTGGGGTGCGATCGCCACGGTCGTGGGGATGTCGTTGATGGTCCTGTCGTCGGTCGACCGGTCGCTGCTGCTCTTCCTCGTCTCGGGGATCATCGCCGGGCTGGGGTACAGCTTCGCCTTCGCCGGCGGGCTGGGGTTGGTCACTGCGAACGCGCCGGCGCAGCACCGCGCCGCCACCCTCTCGGCCATGTACCTGCTCGCCTACTTCTGCCAGGGCTCGCTCGCGCTGCTGCTCGGCATCGTCGCGACCATCTCCTCACTCCAGTGGGCGATGGAGCTGGGCGTCGGCATCATCTGCCTGTTCAGCCTCGCGTCGCTGGCGCTCGTGACGACCATCGGGCGCACGGCCGAGGAGCCGGCGTAGTTCGATCAGGCGAGCGGATGTCGCCGGGAGCCGGTGGTCCAGCCTTCGGGTTCCGGCAGCGAGGCGCTCGGCGCCCTCGGCCGAGTCGACCCCGGCGCTCCCGCTCAGCTGGCGACTGGCGCCAGCGGGTGGGTCGCCGGGGAAGCGGCGAACAGGTCGGCCGCGACCCCGAGGGCGCGAGCGATGTGGTCGGAGGCCATGTGTGCGTCGAGGTCGGCCTGCCCACGCCACCTCTCGATCGTCACGAACGAGAGTGGGTCGGCCAACGAGGTGAACAGCTCGTAGTGCAGGCAGCCCTCCTCGGCGCGAGTGGGCTCGAGGAGCGACTCGAGGGCGGCGCGCAGGGCGTCCTGGGAGCCGGGCTTCGCGGTCAGAACGGCGACGACATTGAGATCGGGCATGTCACTCCTTCAACGGGGCCGTCGCGTCGGTGCGGCGGGGCTGCGCGACAACATACGCCCCCGAACCGGGAGCATCGTGGCGTGGAGGAGATCGGGGTACGTGGAAGAATGACACCTGTGACTACAACCCGCGAGTGGATCGACCGGCTCATCTCCTGTGACACCACCAGCCGCAACTCGAACCTCGATCTCATCGAGACGATGCGGGCCGAACTCGTCGAGCACGGGCTCGACCCGTTCGTCGTGCCGAACGAGGGCGGAACCAAGGCCAACCTCTTCGTCACGATCCCCGCGGGGGACGGCAGCACCACGGGAGGGGTGATGCTCGCCGGCCACACCGATGTCGTCCCCGTCGACGGCCAGGACTGGCATACCGATCCCTTCATCGCCGAGGAGCGAGACGGCCGCATCTACGGCCGCGGCACCTGCGATATGAAGGCGTTCAGCGCCATCATCCTCGCCCTCCTGCCCGAGTTCCTCGCCCGGCCGCTGACCACCCCCCTGCACCTCGCCTGGACCTACGACGAAGAGGTCGGCTGCCACGGTGCCGTGGTTTTGCTGCGGGAACTCGCCTCCCGCAACATCCGCCCGGACATCTGCTTCGTCGGCGAGCCGACCAGCATGCGCCCGGTGACCGCTCACAAGAGCAGCCACCTGTTCCGGGTCGCCATCACCGGTCTCGCCGCCCATTCCTCGAACACCCCTGGCGGCGTCAACGCCATCGAGTACGCCGCGAAGGCCGTGACCTTCATTCGCTCGATCGCCGACGAACACCGCAGTGCCGGCCCCTTCGACCCGACCTTCGAGGTGCCCTTCACCACCGCGAACGTGGGAGTCATCAGCGGGGGGATCGCCATCAACACGGTCGCCGACCTCTGCACGTTCGACTTCGAGTTCCGCACCATCCCCGGAGTGGTGCCGGCGTCGATCGCCCTCCGCATCGAGGACCACCTCCTCGGCGAACTGCGCCGCGAACTGCGCGCCGAGAACCCCGCGGCGGAGATCACCATGACCCCGCTCGGCGCTGTCCCCGGTCTCGAGCCGGGAACCGGGGCCGCCCTCGCCCTGGCACTCGAACTGGCAGGTCCAGCGGATGTCGCGGACGCCGCCTTCACCACGGTCGGCTACGGCACCGAGGGTGGGCTCTTCCAGCTCGCCGGCATCGACACCGTGATCTGTGGCCCGGGGAGCATGGACCAGGGACACACTGCCAACGAGTACATCGAGATCGACCAGGTGCGCGCCGGTGAGGACTTCCTGCGCGCCCTCGCCGCGCACCTCGCACGCTGACCGCTTCTCCCGTGTCGCGCCGGACCGCGACATCCGCTTTCTTCACCTCTCACCAGAACCTAGGGACCATCATGACCGACGCTCCATCAGTCACCATCGACCAAGAGCCGCGCGAGCTCGCCGACCGGCGTCGTCAGGCGAAGAAGGCCGTCGTCGCCGCCTCGATCGGCAACGGACTCGAGTGGTTCGATGTGATCGTCTATGGCACGTTCATCGTGACGATCTCAGCGCTCTTCTTCCCCACCGAGGACGAGACGGCGCGGCTGCTGTTCGGCTTCGCGTCGTTCGGAGTCGCGTTCATCATGCGCCCGCTCGGCGGCATCATCATCGGACGCTACGCCGACCGCGCCGGGCGCAAGGCCGGCATGCTGGTCTCGATCACCCTGATGTTCGTCGGCACGCTGATGATCGTGCTCTCGCCGACCGCCGAGGTCATCGGGGCTGCCGCCGCCGGCATCATCCTGCTCGCCCGCCTGATGCAGGGCTTCGCCGCGGGGGGCGAGTTCGGCACCGCCACCGCGTTCCTGATCGAGTACGCCCCGCACCGCAAGGCCTTCTACGGCAGCTGGCAGGTCGCGACCCAGGGCGCGGCGATGCTCCTCGCCGGCCTGTTCGGGTTCTTCCTCTTCACCTACCTCAGCGAGCAGGACCTTGAGAGCTGGGGCTGGCGGGTGCCGTTCATCTTCGCGCTGTTGATCGGCCCGGTCGGCTGGTACATCCGCTCGAAGATGGAGGACACCCCCGAGTTCCTCGCCATGGAGCCGTCGGCGGGCCCCCTGCGGGAGACCTTCGTCGGCAACGCGGGCCGGCTCTGGACCATGGTCGGTGTGGTGGCGCTCGGATCCGTCGGCGTCTACATCGCCCTGTTCATGCCCACCTACGCGATCCTCTACCTCGGGATGCCGGTCGAAGCCGCGTTCGTCTCGACCCTCGTCTTCGGCATCGTGATGAGCGTCGGCTCGCCCTTCGTCGGCCGCCTCGCCGACCGGGTCGGCCCGGCCCGCGTGATGACCTGGGCGGCGATCGGCACGCTCCTCGCCGGGATCCCGCTGTTCGTCCTCCTCACCCAGTCGCCGACGCTCCTGACGATCATCGTGATCGAGCTCATCCTCGGAACGCTCGCCACGTTGTACTTCGCCCCGCTCCCGGCGATCATGGCCGCGATGTTCCCGGTGCAGATTCGCACCACCGGGCTCTCGCTCGGCTACAACATCGGGGTGACCGTGTTCGGCGGCTTCGCGCCGTTCATCCTCACGGCGCTGATCAGCGCGACCGGGTCGCTCCTCGTACCCGGCTTCTACCTCGTGGCCATCGCGGCGATCTCGCTGGCGAGCATCATCGTCGCGCGCCGGGTCTACCGCCAGCCCTAGGAGCGGAAGCCGGCGTTCTGGCCGCGCGGACGGCGAGGCGTGCACGACCTAGCCCTGCAGGTCGCGGCGTAATCGAGCCGGGCGAACTCGGTGCTCTTCCTCGCGCCGGGCCCCCGCCGGGCGCCCTCCTCGCGTGTGGTTCAGTCCGTCGCGGTCCAGGAGGCCGGCAACTCGACGAGGGGCTCGGCGAGCTCTGACCCGTCATCGGCCACCACTGGCTGTGATTCCGTGCTGACGAATTCGAGTCGCACCCCGTCCAGATCGGCAGGGTCGGTGAACCAGAGGATCACCCGGCCCTCGGCCGACAGCGATTCACCGTCGTGGCCGACGCCCTTGTTCGCGAACTCGGCCATCTTCCCCTCCACATCGGGGAACTCCAGGAATCCCAGGTGGTGCACCCCGGCGCCTTCCTTGGCGCTGTGTGTTCCCTCGCCGTGGAACTCCATCAGTTCGATGTACGGCGGGCCGTTCCGCGAGAAAGCGATGCGGGCATCGTGAGCGTGCGGGTCGGGATTGCTGTGGTCACGCCAATTCTCGGTGCGGTACCGGCCGATCTCGCTGAAGGTGTAGCCGGTTGTCGCCGTCCACTTCGTGATCGACTCCTCGAGATTCTCGACGAGGACGCCGATATGGTCGATCAGGCGGGGCTTTGACATGTCTTCTCTCCGGTCAGTTGGGGGTGGTGGCGACGTGGGACGGGTCCATGATCGTCTTGATCTGGGACGAGTCCTTGAGATTGGCGAGCGCGCGGTCGAAGTCCTCGAAGCCGACGACGTCGGTGATGATGCCGTCGGTCTGGATCCGGCCGGACCGCAGCGCGACCATGGCGCGTTCCATCGTGAACGCCTGGGCGAATGACCCCTTGATGGTCAGCTCACGGCTGAAGATCTCGTAGGGGCTGACCCGGGCGAAGGCATCCTCCGCGGCGAGGCCGTAGACCATCACCGTGCCCCCGGTCGCCGTCAGTCCGACGGCCTGCTCGAGCACCCTGACGGAACCGGTGGCCTCGATCACCGCGTCGAATCCGTGGGGGGCGAGCTCGCGCAGTTCTGAGACGACCGCGTCCGGGTCATCGCGGTCGATGACGATGGTGTGGTCGGCACCGAACCGGCGTGCCAGCTCGAGCTTCGACGCGGTCGGAGCGACGACGGTGACCCGTGCCGCACCGGCCATCTTGAGGAGCTGGCTGAGGATCAGGCCCGTCGGGCCAGCGCCATACACCAGCACATCCGAGGCCGGAGCGAGGTCGAGGATGTCGACGCCATGCATCGCGCACGCGGTCGGTTCAGCCAGGACGGCGATGTCCGGGTGCAGTCCGTGGGTCGGGAACGTCTTGGCCGCACGGACGACGACATATTCGGCAAAGCCCCCGGGAGCATTGCATCCGAGGGAGGAGAAGTTCTCGCAGAACAGCGCACGCCCGCTGAGACAGGCCCGGCACTCGCCGCAGTGGATCGTGTTGTCGACGACAACGGTGGTGCCGATGGCGGGTGTCTCGACCCCGTCTCCGAGGGCGTCCACTTCGCCGAGCATCTCGTGGCCGGGGATCAGGGGGAACTTCGCGATGAATCCGCCGTGAAGCAGATGTTCATCGGTGCCGCACACCCCGGTCCGAAGGAGGCGAAGCCGCACCTCGCCCGGGCCGGGCACCGGGGTTTCGACGTTCTCGACGGCCCACTGTGAGCCCTCCCGAAAAACAATGGCCTTCATGGCGGTGCTCTCAATCTTCACGGTTGGCGCGGGTCGACGCGAAGTCATGAAGACAAGAATCGACAATGACTCAGCTATAGGGAGTGATCTCGGTGATCACTTGTGTAGTAATACTACCGATAAATGTCCGGACTGGGTCAATATTGCCCGATCCGCGTAATACTGGAACCCGACGACGCAAAAAAAGTAGCTCGGCTACTCACCCGCTTGCTTGGTGCTGAATTCAGCGGGCAGGGGCGGTATCGTCGCAGGACACAGAAATCAGGGCCCATGTACGAACCACCCCCCGCAACGCTCGCCGCTCCGGAATCGCTGCCTGTGCCCACCATGGGGTCGGGTGAGCCCCTTCTCCAACGACTCGCGAGTGAGTTCGGCTCGCTGCGAAAGTCGGAACGCAAGGTGGCGGTCATGGTCGCCGAGAATCCCGAGTTCTTTATGCACTCGACCATGGCGGCGGTCGCGGAAGCGGCTGGCGTGAGCGAGCCGACAGTGATGCGTTTCTGCACGAGCCTGGGATTCGACGGCTTCCAGTCGTTCAAAATCAACCTCGCACAGACCCTGGCGCTGGGAATCCCTGCGACCCACTCGGCGATCAATGACGATGACTCGATTCCCGAGCTGACCACGAAGATCTTCGACCACACGTTGACCAGCCTCGATCGTGCCCGCCGCAATCTGGACACCCGCCAGATCGAGAGTGCCGTCGCGATGCTGGTGACGGCGTCGAACATCATCTTCATCGGATTCGGTGCCTCCGGCATCGTCGCGCAGGATGCCGCGCAGAAGTTTCCGCTGTTCGGAGTCCCGTGTCTGGCTCCCATCGACGCGCACCAGCAGTTCATGGCCGCGTCGTCCAGTACCCCAGGCACCGTCCTTGTCGTCATCTCCAACACCGGCCGCACGAAGCCATTGATCGAGATGGCCAGGCAGGCGAAGCGCAACGGTGCGTCGGTGATCGCCATCGCCGGCGGTGACGCGCCGCTCCTGTCCGAGACCGATGTCAACATCGTCGTGAAGACATTCGACGACACCGACTTCTACACCCCCACGGTGAGCCGTCTTGCGGTACTCGTGGTCATCGACATCCTCGCGACATCCGTGGCGACGGGACGAGGGCCGGAACACCTCGGACGGGTGCGGGCGATGAAGCACGACCTCACGTCGTTCCGCAACGGAGACTGAGGGTGTTCGCGATCACGCGGTGATGACCACCTTCACCTCGGAACCCCCGACGGCCGCGCCGAATGCGCTGGCCGAGTCTGCCAGGCGGTACGAGCTGGTCACCATCTCGTCGGTCGAGACGGCACCCGACCTGATGATGTCGACGGCGACCGCATAGTCCCTGGCCAGATAGGTCGCGGCGCCCTGAATGCGGATCTGGCGGTCCTGGATCGAGGGAAGCTGCACAACAACACTCCTCTGCGGAACTCCGACAATCACCACCGTGCCGCCCTTGCCCACCATCTCGACGGCGGAGTCCACGGTCGACTGGATGGACACACAGTCGAAGACGACGTCGGCGGACTCCCCCAGTTGGGTACGCACCTGGTCGGCGATATCCGGCGCCGTGGCGTCCAGGGCGACATCCGCCCCGAGACGCAGGGCGCGTTCGCGTTTGGACGCGAGCACGTCGGTCACCACGATCCGGCGTGCGCCGTGATACCTCGCCGCTGCGAGGACCAGGAGGCCGATCGTGCCGCAGCCGAGGATGGCGATCGCCTTGCCCGTGAGGTCGCCGGCGAGTCCCACGGCGTGCACCGGGGTGGCGAGGGGCTCGATGAGCGCTGCCTGCAGGTCCGTGAAGTCCTCGGGAATCACGTGCAGGCGGTCAGCCGGAATGGTGAAAAGATCGGCCATGCCGCCCTCCCGGTAGCCGCATCCGAAGAACTGGAGGTTCTCGCAGATGTTCTCACGATCCGTGCGGCACATCTTGCAGTCACGGCAGGGCAGTGTGGGTTCGGGGGTGACGCGGGTGCCGATCGGCAGGCCGACGACATCGGAGCCGACGGCTTCCACGATTCCGACGACCTCGTGGCCCGGGTAGTAGGGGAGGGTCATCTGCGGGTGGAGGCCGTGCATCGCATGGGTGTCTGAGCCGCATACGCCTGCCACCAGCAGCGAGACGAGGGCCTCCCGTGGTCCGACGGTCGGTGTCGGCTCTTCTGTCACCTCGACCACACCGGGCGACGAGACGATAATACGGCGACGGGACTGGGCAATTGATGACGACATCCGGTGCTCCTTGAGCTTCATTGCTGGTCGGTGACGCGAGCCAGGGGTCATGCCTCGCCCCTCTATTCTGTAGTAGAACTACCGAGTTTGGCGACATTTCTCGGTAGAGTTCAATAATCGGGCAACCTGGCCTCGTCTTTGTGTAGTTGAACTACTCATGGGGCGGGCCTTGTCGTCTCGTTCGCTGATGTTCATCGCGCCACAAAGGAGTCGCTGCCCATGACCGTACCCACAGTGCCCACCATCGTGCTCAACAACGGCGTCGAGATGCCCCAGCTGGGATTCGGTGTGTGGCAGATCACTCCGGACGACCGGGCCGCGCAGGCGGTGCGAACCGCTTTCGACGCTGGCTACCGGGCCGTCGACACCGCGCGAATCTACACGAACGAGGCCGGGGTCGGCCGGGCCCTCGCCGAATCGGAGCTCTGCCGAGACGACGTCTTCCTCACCACGAAACTGTGGAACAACGAGCAGGGGTACGACTCGACCCTTCGCGCATTCGACAACAGCCTCGCCAAGCTGGGCACGGACTATGTCGACCTCTACCTCATCCACTGGCCCGTGCCCTTCCATGGGCGGTTCACCGAGACCTGGCGCGCGTTCGAGAAGCTCTACGCCGACGGACGGGTCCGGGCGATCGGTGTCTCGAATTTCGAACCCGATCACCTGCAGACGCTGTTGGATGGCGCATCCATAGTTCCGGCGGTGAACCAGATCGAGTTCCACCCCTACCTGCAGCAGCATGCACTCCAGGAACTGCACCAGGAGCTCGGGATCGTCACCGAGGCATGGAGTCCGCTCGGCCAGGGGAAGGTCCTCGCCGATCCCGCGATCAACGCGATTGCCGACCGCCTCACCCGCTCTCCCGCTCAGGTGATCCTTCGGTGGAACATCCAGCTGGGAAACATCGTGGTCCCCAAGTCGGCGACCGAGTCCCGAATTCGCGAGAATCTGGCCCTGTTCGACTTCGAGTTGAGCGAGTCCGACATGGCAGCACTCGCTGGCATGCACCGGGGCGACCGGATCGGCCAGCACCCGAACGATTTCATCGACGACTTCTGAAATGAGCGCACACGCCATGCAGGTCCGATATGCCACAGCACCCGACCAGTTGCCGTCCTTCACGTCTGAGCAGGTGCGCGAACGCTATCTGGTCGACGACCTGTTCGTCGCGGACCAGGTGGTGGCGGTCTACACCCATCACGACCGGGTTGTGCTCGCCGGCATCCACCCTGTCACCTCGCCGGTGAACCTTCCCGGGTTTCCCGAGATCCGCAGTGAGACCTTCTTCGAGCACCGGGAGGCGGGGATCGTGAATGTCGGAGACGCCGGGGTTGTTGTCGTGGACGGCGAGTCATTCGCCATGGACACCGGGGACTGTCTCTATATCGGGCGCGGTGCGGGCGAGGTGACCTTTGCGTCCTCGCCACCGGTCACGACGACCCGAACGGCCCGGTTCTACCTGTTCTCGGCCCCCGCTCACACCTCTTACCCGACGGTTCTCACCCCAGCGGGCAGCGGGGACCGCCGCGAGCTGGGCGGCCCGGAGACCTCCAACCGCAGGACTCTCAATCGCTACATCCACGAGGGTGGTGTCCAGAGCTGTCAGGTGGTGATGGGGGTCACCACGCTCCACCCCGGCAGCATGTGGAACACGCTCCCGGCGCACACCCATGCGCGGCGGACGGAGTGCTACTTCTACTTCGATCTTCCCGACGATGCCAGGGTCGTGCATCTGCTCGGCCGGCCCCAGGAGACCCGGCACGTGATCGTGGCGAACGAGCAGGCGGTCATTGCGCCAGGGTGGTCGGTCCACTCCGGGGTGGGCACAGCCAGTTACAGCTTCATCTGGGCCATGGCCGGCGAGAACAAGGCCTTCGACGACATGGACGGCTTCGCGATCTCGGAGATGCGATGAGCGACGCCGCGGGGCCTGAGCGCCCGGGCGGCGGGCCGGACCCGTTCCGGATCGACGGTCACCTCGCCGTCGTGACCGGAGTGAGCCGAGGAATCGGCCTGGAGATAGCCAGGGCACTCGCGCGGGCGGGTGCCGACATCGTCGGGGTCAGCGCCACGATCGCACAGGGGCCCAGCGAGGCGCGGTCGGCCGTGGAGGCCGAGGGTCGGCGGTTCCTGCCCATTGCAGCCGACTTCTCGGACCGTGATGCGGTTTCCCGACTCGCGGCCTCGTTGGCCGGCATGGAGGCCGACATCCTCGTCAACAATGGCGGAACGATCCGTCGTGCTCCGGCCGCACAGCACAGCGACGCGGACTGGGACCACGTGATCGACGTGAACCTCAGATCACAGTTCGTTCTGGCGCGGGAGCTGGGACGCGGGTTCGTCGAACGGCGGAGGGGGCGGGTGATCTTCCTCGCCTCCATGCTCAGCTTCCAGGGGGGTGTCAACGTGCCCGGCTACACCGCTTCGAAGAGTGCCATCACCGGTCTCACCAAGGCGCTGGCGAATGAGTGGGCGGCCAGCGGGGTGACGGTGAACGCGATCGCCCCGGGGTACATCAGCACCGACAACACCGCCGCACTGCGCAACGATCCTGGCCGGAGTGACGCGATCCTGACCCGTATCCCTGCCGGCAGGTGGGGTGCTCCCAGCGATATCGGAGGCGCCGCCGTCTTTCTCGCATCGCCGGCATCCGCCTACGTCAACGGGATCACGCTGCCTGTCGACGGTGGCTGGCTGGCGAGGTAGCGGGTGGTCTCGGTGGTGACTCTCGGTGAGACGATGGCGCTCGTCAGATCGACGGAGATCGGATCCCTGTCGAACTCTCCGCCCATCTCGCTCGGTATCGGCGGCGCGGAAAGCAACGTGGCGATCGCACTCACCAGGCTCGGAGTCCCCGCGACCTGGATCGGACGGGTCGGCGACGACAGCCTGGGGGACCTGGTGGAGCGCGAGCTCCGGGCCGAAGGACTCACGGTCCTCGCTCTTCGCGATGCGGGCGCCCCGACCGGATTGATGGTGAAAGAGCGGAAGTCGTCGAACTCGACCCGGGTCTGGTACTACCGCAGGGGGAGCGCAGGCTCACGCCTAGCCCCGGACGACATCGATCCCGCGCTCATCCGAGCGGCCACGCTCCTCCACGTCACGGGCATCACACTCGGGGTATCGGAACAGGCGCGCCTCGCCGTCCATCGGGCGATCTCGATCGCCCGTGACTGCGGGGTGCTCGTCTCCTTCGATCTCAACTACCGCTCGAGCCTCTGGGATGAGAAGACTGCTGGCCAGGAATTCGCCCACGTGGTGCCCCTGGCCGACATCGTCTTCGGCAGCGACAACGAACTGGAGATGATCGCCGGGATAGGGGCTGCGCCGCTTGGCGAGTTCGGCGAGCTCGCGCGGCGGGTGACGGCCATGGGCCCACGCCAGGTGGCGGTCAAGCTCGGAGCCGACGGATGTGTTGTGCTCGCGGGTGACGAGCTTGTGACACAGCCGGCGATCAGCGTGACCGCTGTCGACACGGTCGGGGCCGGTGATGCGTTCGTCGGTGGGTACCTCGCTGACTTCCTCCTGGGGCGATCCGTGCAGCAGAGGGTCACAACGGCCGTCACCGCAGGAGCCAGCGCCTGCACGGTGCCGGGTGACTGGGAGGGGATGCCGAGCCGTTCCGATCTCGAGGCATTCTCCGATCGAGATCCCGTCTGTCGATGACCCTGAGTTATCCAGTAGCAGCACTACTGAAGTCTCGGTCTGATTGCCGGTTTCTCGCAAAAGTTTTCATGGTTTTCCGGAAAAGTACCGCAAAAGGGTAGTTTTGCTACATAATAAGAGGGTCGCCACCAACCAAGGGTGCGATCACCGCAATCACGGGGCAGTGAATGCGCAATCACAACGAAGTGAAGGAGACATCGCAAATGAGTTTCTCTCGTCATACTGGGCAGTCAACCCGTCGCCGGCTGGTCACATCGGCAGCCGTGTTCACCGTCGCCGCAATGGCTCTCGTGGGCTGCTCGTCAGCTCCCGAGGATGCTTCAGCGGGGGCGACAGGCGCGGCCGCCGACGTCGAAATCGTCGAAAGCGTTCGAAGCCTCTCGAACTCGTATCACGCGAACTGGGTCGCGGGCGGACAGCTCTTCGCGGACTCGATCGACAAGGAACTGGTCGTCATCACCGACGAGGCCGACTCGCAGAAGCAGCTGTCCGGGATCAAGGCGCTCGCCGCCTCCGGCAAGATCTATGCGCTCAACGTCGACCCCAACACCTCCTCGGACACCGAGGCGATCGTCCGCGCAGTCACCGATGCCGGCGGTTATGTCGTCACGCAGTGGAACAAGCCTGACGACCTGAACCCGTGGGATGTCGGAGACCACTGGGTCGCCCACATCAGCTTCGACGGCACGGTGAGCGGCAAGGAGGTGTCGGCGAAACTGTTCGACGCGATGGGCAACGAGGGCGGAATCATCGCCATCCAGGGCATCCTCGACAACACGTCGTCCAAACAGCGCTATCAGGGACTCGAAGCGGCCCTGGCCGAAGCCCCGGGGATTGAACTCCTCGACCAGCAGACCGCCAACTGGAGTCGGTCGGAGGCTCTGACCGTCACCCAGACGCTGCTCGCCAAGCACGGTGACGCGGTCAAGGGCATCTGGGCGGCCAACGACGAGATGGCACTGGGAGCGCTGGAAGCCGTGAAGGCGGCCGGACTCGAAGGCCAGATCCCGATCATCGGTTTCGATGCTGTCCCCCAGGCTCTCGAGGCCATCCAGTCGGGCACGAGCGGTTTCGTCGCCACCGTGTCCTCCGACGCGTTCTGGCAGGGTGGCGCGGCGCTCTCGCTGGCCTACAAGGCGGCCATCGGTGAGATCAAGGTCTCCGACCTCAGCCATGACGAACGTGCCTTCTATGGGAAGCAGATCATCGTCACCCCGGACAATGTCGGCGACTTCCTCTCGACCCCGGCGATCTCGGACCTCCAGGCCGACTTCGACGACCCCTTCGGTCGCAGCCAGGGTCCGATCAACTGATCCACCCCCACGACGGCCGGGTCGCCTGAGCAACCCGGCCGTCGCCACGCCCCACCACAACGATCGAGATCCTCAATGACCAGCTCCCCTCCGTCGCTTGGCGCGTCGGTCTCTGTCTCCCCGGGGGTCCGCATCAAGCGGATGCTTCTGGGCGGCGGCCCGCTCGTGGTCCTCCTGCTCCTCCTGATCTTCTTCACCTTCGCGAGCGACACGTTCGCGAATCCGGGGAACATCAGCGTCCTGCTGACCCAGTTGTCGATCCTGTTGGTTCTCGGGGTCGGGCTGACATTCGTCATCCTTCTCGGGAGCATCGACCTGTCAGCCGAGGGGGTCATGGCCTCCTCGTCCCTCGTGTTCGTCCTGCTGGCGACCAACGACCGCAACGATTTCCAGTTCGGCATTCTGGCCGCCCTGGCCGGGGTCCTGACCGGGTCGCTGTTCGGCCTGGTCAACGGAATCCTCCACGTCAGGCTCGGCATCCCCTCCTTTATGGTCACGCTGGGAATGGGGGCGGTCGGCATCGGCATCGCCACGGTGCTCTTCGGCGGCCGGGCTCCGCAACTCCTCGATCAGGGGCTTCGGAGTCTCGGCGTCGACAAGGTCTTCGGTGTCTCCAAACTCGTCTTCCTCGCGGCACTGGTCCTCGTCATCGCCGTGCTCATCCAGCGCTATACGCGGGTGGGCCGCTACGGCTATGTCATCGGTGGTGACGAGCCGATCGCCCGGTTGTCCGGCATCAACATCAAGAAGTACAAGATCTACTCCTTTGTCCTCTCCGGCACCGGGTCGGGACTGGCCGGCGTGATGGCCGCGACGCAACTGGGGGTCGGAGACCCGACGATCGGGCTCGGCTTCCTGTTCCCCGCCATCACCGCGGTTGTGCTCGGTGGAACCCTCCTCATCGGAGGACGCGGTGGGGTGTTGCGCACGCTCGTCGGCGCCGCGATCATCACCGTGCTCGCCAACGGTCTCATTCTCATCGGAGTGAGCATCTACATCCAGACCGCGGTCCAGGGACTGGTGATCGTCATTGCCGTTGTCGCCAGCGGATGGTCACTTCGACGAAGGGTGCGTGTCATCAAATGAGTGCTCCAGTGCTGCAGGTCAAGAATCTCACCAAGTCGTTCAAGGGCGTCGTCGCCCTGAATGACGTGTCATTCGAAGTGAGACGACACGAGGTGGTGGGGCTCATCGGCGAGAACGGCGCCGGCAAGTCGACGCTTCTGAAGATCCTGTCCGGCATCTATCAGCCGGATTCGGGGGAAATCCTGCGGAATGGCAAGAAGATCGTTTTCCGGACTGTCAAGGAATCGGCGGCAGCGGGCATCGGCATGGTCCACCAGGAGCAGTCCCTGGTGACGAGCGTCACAGTGGCAGAGAACATCCTGCTGGGGGCCGAGGGCGATGCCGTCGTCGGCGGCATCTACAACTGGAAGGTGCTGAACCGGAAGGCCCAGAAGCAACTCGACAAGATCGGGTCCCCCATCTCCCCGACTGCTGGGGTCGAAGACCTCACCTTCGCCCAACGCCAGATGGTCGAGTTGGCGAAGGCGCTCGGCGTCGAGGAGTACACCGCGGATGAACCGGTGATCGTGCTGGACGAACCGTCGAGCGTGCTCGAGGGGGATGAACTCGAAGTTCTGTTCGCGCAGATCGACCGGCTGCGACAGATCGCCTCGGTTGTCTTTGTGTCCCACCGGCTCGACGAGGTCCTTCGTGTGTCAGACCGCGTCTACATCCTCAAGGATGGGGTCTGTGTCGCGGAGCGGAACCCCGAGACCGCAGACACGGATGAGCTGCATCGCCTGATGGTGGGGCGGGAGAGCTCCGCGGAGTTCTATCGGGAAGGCGACCAGAAGTCGGTCGTCGGTGCCGACGTGCTCCTCAAAGTCGATGGTCTCTCGCGACAGAAGGCGTTCTCTGACGTGTCGTTCGACGTGCGGAAGGGCGAAGTCGTGGGGATTGCGGGTGTACTGGGGTCGGGCCGGGAGGAACTCACCCGGGTGCTTTTCGGTGCAGAGGGCTGTGACTCGGGAACGATCCTTCTCGACGGCACAAGCGTGCGGTTCTCCTCGCCGGTGGGCGCCGTCGCCGCGGGGTTCGGATACATCCCCGCGGAGCGCCGGATCGAGGGCATCGCACAGAGCATGAGTGTGCAGGAGAACATCTTCCTCGCCGACTCCCGACCGGTCAGCGTTGGGCCGTTCATGATGGTGAACAAGGCGCGGCAGGTCGCCGACGAGTGGATCAGTCGCCTCAGGATCCGCACTCCCAGCCGGAACACCAACATCAACAATCTCAGCGGTGGAAACCAGCAGAAGGTGGTTCTCGCGAAATGGCTGAACTCGCCGCGCCTGAAGGTGCTGATCCTCGACCACCCGACGCGGGGACTGGATGTCGGCGCCAAGGAGGACGTGTACACCTTCATCCGGGCACTCTGCGACCAAGGAATAGGCATCGTGCTCCTGGCGGACACCCTGGAGGAGACCATCGCGCTGAGTCACTCGATCATCGTCATGCGGGACGGCGAGATCCAGCGCAGGTTCGACGCCGCGCCAGGCCAGAAACCCCTTCCCGTTGACCTCGTCGAACAGATGGTTTAGCTCATGACCCAGACACTTCTCACGTCGTCGCCCAGAGTGATCGAACAGATCGACTGGAAGGGGCGAGCCGTCTCGATCCTTCCCCTCGCCGTTCTCGTGGTCCTCGTCCTCATCGTCACCAGCCAGCAGCCCAACTTCGTGGGTATCGCGAGTGTTCGGGGACTGCTCGAGTCGATGGCGCCCATCCTGCTCCTGGCTCTGGGGCAGATGTTCGTCATCCTGACCGGCGGCATCGACCTGTCCTTCGCCGTGACCGCGTCGTTCGGCACGGTCCTGCTCGCGCTCTGGATTCCTGAGCTCGGTGCCCTCGGCGTCCTCGCGATGCTGGCCACCACGACCCTCATCGGCTTGATCAATGGCTTCGTGATCGCCAAGGCCCAGATCCCCTCGTTTATCGCCACCCTGGGTGCACTCGGGCTGTACAGCGGGCTCGGTCTGGCCATCTCCGGAGCGAGCACCATCCGTATCAGCACGGGGTACGAGGCGATCGGATGGATCACCGACCTGCGCGTGGCACAGCTTCCGCTCTCGGCGCTGCTGGTGATCGTCGTGGCCATCGTGATCTCGGTCGCCATGCGTGTGCTCGCGAGTGGAAAGTCATTCCATGCCATCGGCCTCGCGGAGAAGGCGCTGCTGATGTCGGGCGGGTCGACCGTGCGGATCAGGATCCTCGCGTTCACGCTGTGCGGGTTGTTCTCCGGGCTGGCAGGAGTCATGCTCGCAGCGAGCCAGCGGAGCGGCGGACCCACGCTCGCGGACAGCCTGCAGCTCCCCGCCATCGCCGCCGTCGTGATCGGTGGAACCGCCATCACGGGCGGGGTGGGCGGAGCGATCAAGACACTGATCGGTGCCCTCATCATCGTGATGCTGCGCGTGGGGCTTTCGGCGGTCGGGGTCGACCCCAGCTTCGAGCAGATCGTCTACGGTGTTGTCATCATCGCCGCGGTCGTCCTCACGATCGACCGGTCGAGGATCGGCGTCGTGAAATAGGTCGTGCGTGCGCACCGCCCCGAAGGCGACGCCGAGCACCCAGTACGACCACGACATCCCCGGGCAGTAGCCGGTCATCATTCAGGAGTTGTGGCTGCTGGTCATCGCCATCATTCAGGAGTTTCGGCGGATTTGGTCCCATTTCGCCGGAGATATCGATTGCTTGGGGCGACTTCGCACTGAAACTCCTGAATGATGGACGAGGCCAGCACGCCAGGTCTGCCCGATCTCCTGAATGATGGGCGAGCAGGTAGACGCCCCGGTCAGCCGAGGATGGCGTTCGCCAAGAAGAGCAGCGGGATCGAGCCGGCCCAGACGGCCGTTGTGATTCCCGACCAGCCCTTCAGTGCGCCCGTTCCCGACAGGCCGGTGAAGGTCGTCACGACCCAGAAGTACGAGTCGTTGAAGTAGCTGAAGACCATCGATCCGGCGGTGCAGGCGAGCGCGGCGACGATCGGGTCGATCCCGAGCGTCAGCACGAGAGGCGCCGAGACGGCCGCGGCGGTGATCATCGCGACCGTGCCGGAGCCCTGCGCGACACGCACGACCGTCGCGATCAGGAACGGGATGAGGAACGCTGGCAGGTTCGTCGACCCGATCGCCTCAGCGAGCGCGTCGCCGACGCCCGAGGTGCGCAGCACCTGCCCGAGCGCCCCGCCCGCTCCCGTGATCAGAATGATCAGGCCAGCGGATGCCGCGGCCTCCGACAGCCATCCGTGCACCTTCGAGCGCGGCGTCCACCTGGGCAGCAGCACGTAGACGGCGAGCAGGATGCCGATGATGAGCGCCACAACGGGGTTGCCGACGAAGGCGAGCGGCACGACCCAGTCGGCCGGGGTGTAGTCGCCGGTGAGCGCGCCCTGCATGCTCTTGTCGATCGCGGTCCCCGCGGTGTTCGCGAGGATGAGCAGCAGCGGGATGACGAGCGGCAGCGACCCGAGGAACGCGTTGACCCGGTGCGGCTTTGCT
Organism: Microbacteriaceae bacterium; assembly: GCA_014378715.1. GTDB lineage: Bacteria > Actinomycetota > Actinomycetes > Actinomycetales > Microbacteriaceae > Marisediminicola. The sequence continues at coordinate 17,886 of JACMNE010000007.1, read as the reverse complement.
CCGGGAGGCGGGGTGCCGAGGACATCCGCTGCCTGGTCGGAGGGGGAATCGTCAATCGACGAGCTACTCCCGTCGACGGCATCGCCGCGCGGCCCGTCGAGCAGCGCGGTGTGGCCGCCGGTTCCGGCCGATCGGGTTCCCGAGTCAGCCGCGACCGTGCCGTACACGGCCTCGCGCACCTTCTCGCTGACCGACGACTCGAGCTTCGGGCCGATCCACGTGGCGTAGAGCACCACGATCGGCAGCAGGAGCACGGTGAAGATGCTGCCGGCGAGGATGAGCATGCCGAGGTCGGCGCCGAGGATGCCGGCGACCGCGAGCGGTCCGGGTGTCGGCGGCACGAGGTGGTGGGTGAGGGTCATGCCGGCACCGAGGGCGAGGGCGATCGTCACGTAGCCACCGCGCTTGACGCGGGCGATCGAGCGGGCGAGCGGGTTCATGATCACGTAGCCCGCGTCGCAGAAGACCGGCACCGACACGAGGGCACCGACGCTGCCCATCGCCCAGGCCTCGCGGCCCTTGCCGAAGAGCTTGAGGAACGCCAGTGCGATCGACCGTGCGGCACCGGAGACCTCGAGGATCTTGCCGATCCCCACCCCGAGACCGATCACGATGCCGATCGACGCGAGCGTGTTTCCGAATCCAGTGGTGATCGCGGTGATGATCTCGAGCGCCGGCTGGCCAGCGACGGCCCCTGTCACCACCGCGGCGAGCAGCAGGGCGACGAACGCATCGACCCGGGTGCGGAGCACCAGGACGATGATGGTCGCGATCCCCAGAACGAGCGCCACAATGAGGCGTATATCCATGGTCTTTCCCCCAGGTGAACCAACGGTGCGCGCATCGTTGCGTGCAACCGATTTCAGGATCGCCTACTTGGGCCGCACTATCAAGTTTCGGGGTACAGAACCGCTACATCCAGCGCCAGCTGTCCAGCGCGTTATGGATGAGCTGGTCACCCGAACCGTCCGGGATGACGACCGAGATCACGAAGAACTCGTCGTCGTTGGTGGCAGTCGTGTAGGTCGTCGGCGCGAACCCGACGATGAGCGTCTTGGTCTGCGTGGTCGCCGCGTCGCTCGTCACCCGGGTCAGGTTCGCCTCGACACCATCGAGGCTCACCCCACAGCTGCAGTTCCGTGACGCACTGGGCCGAGACATCCGCTGAGATGGTGTTGGTGTGACTGGCGATGTGCCCGGCGGGATCGCTCAGACGGGGATCCTCGCCGCCGACTCGAGCACGGAGGGACGTCGGGTTCCCAGATCAAGACTCGGGGTCTGCCCCATCGGACGCTCCCTGGCGTCCATCTTGCGATAGCCGCTCGGGGTCATGCCCACCTCGGCATGGAACTGCCGGTTGAAGTTGGCGAGATTGGAATACCCTACGCCGAGCGACACCGACGCGATCGGGTCGTCGGTCTGCGCGAGCAGACGGCAGGCGTTCGCGATCCGCAGCTTCTTGACCATGGCGCTGAACGTGAGTCCGCTCGCCCGCTTGAAGTACTTCGAGAAGGTCGGCTCCGACATGTGCGCGAGACGCGCGGCGTCCGACATGCGGATGCGGCTCGACAGGTTGTCGAAGATGTAGCTGAGTCCGGCCTCCACGGCGAGTTTGCCGTCGCCCTGCTCGGGTGTCGCGAACCACTCCCGCGTGATGAACGACTTCTCCTCAGCCGGCGCCTCGGCGAAGGTCGCCAGCACGGCGAAGACGTGCGAGATGCGCCTCGCCCCGGTCGCCGTCCCGATCAGCTCGAGCTCGGCCGCCGCCCGCGACGCCGTCGCCCCGCCGAAGATGATGCCGCGGCTCGACGACTCGAGCAGCCCGCGCACCGAGTTCAGCTCCGGCATCGTGATGGCGCAGTTGTCGAACCACTCGTCGTCGAACTGCAGCACCACGTCGCGGTTGTGGACGACCTCGTCCGGCTGCAGGTCACTCATCCAGTCGTGCGGGATCCCCGGCCCGATCAGCGCGACCTGCCCCGGCCCGAACGGCCCGATCTGGTCGCCGATGATATAGCTGCCCGTGCCGTGGCGGATCAGGTGCACCTCGTACTCGGGGTGGTAGTTCCAACGCGCGATCTCGCTCGGGTAGTCGTGCTCCAGCCAGCGAAACGATTCACTCGGCAGATGCCGGATGACCTCGCGGGTCGCGGGCCGTTCCAGGAAGCGCGCGGCCAGCTTCGCCCGACGCTCGACCTCGTCAGGTAACGGTTTCATCACGACCCCCATTCGACCAATCAAGCGGATGCGGCGCATAATCGCGATCTGAAACATCCGCTGGAAAAAAAGTATCAGAATCGCACCACGTCGGGGCTAGGTCGGTTCGATTGATCTCAGGTAACTTCAAGCATCGGACGAGCACGGCGCACTCTCCGGGCAGCTTCGGGACTGATCGATTCCCGGCCTGTCCCGCCTGCCCGCCGCACACAGCAAGAGCAACGACAACAAAGGAGTTCCAATGCTTGTAAAGAAACGCGTGATCACGGTGGGGACGGGTCTTCTCGTCACCGCCCTCGCGCTCACGGGCTGTTCCGGTGCCGGTGGGGGAGGCGCGGCGTCGGGAGACGTCACCCTCACCCTCGCCACGGTGAACAACCCGCAGATGAAGGACATGGAGCAGCTCAAGGGCACGTTCGAGAAGGACAACCCGGGCATCAAGGTCAACTTCGTGCAGATGGAGGAGGGCGACCTCCGTGCCGCCGTCACCGCAGACGTCGCCTCGGGCGCCGGGCAGTACGACGTCGTCACGGTCGGGGCCTACGAGGTTCCGCAGTGGGGCGCCCAGGGCTGGCTCACCGACCTGACCTCGGCGCTCGCCGACGACCCGACCTACGACGTCGAGGACACCCTCCCCGCCGTGCGCACCGCGCTGACGGTCGACGGCAAGCAGTACGCCGTCCCCTTCTACGGTGAGTCGTCCATCCTCATGTACAACAAGGAGATGACGGATGCCGCGGGCATCACCATCTCGAACAACCCGACCTGGCAGGAGGTCGAGGTCGCGGCCAAGGCCCTCAACACGGCCGACCACGCCGGCATCTGCCTGCGCGGCAAGCCCGGCTGGGGCGACCTGTTCGCGCCGCTCACCACGGTCGTCCAGACCTTCGGTGGCGCCTGGTACGACGAGAACTGGAACGCCCAGGTGAACTCGCCCGAGTTCGTCGAAGGCGTGAACTTCTACGTCAACCTGCTCAAGGAAGCAGGAGAGCCCGACCCGGTCTCGAACAGCTTCACCGAGTGCCTCAACCAGCTCCAGTCCGGCAAGGTCGCCATGTGGTACGACGCGTCAGTCGCCGCGTCGATCCTCGAAGACCCCGCCACCTCGGCTGTCGCCGGGAAGATGGGCTACGCCCACGCTCCCGTCTACAAGACCAAGGAATCGGGCTGGCTCTGGTCCTGGAACCTCGCCGTTCCGAAGACCACGAAGAACGCCGAAGCCGCCACGACCTTCGTCAAGTGGGCCACGAGCAAGGAGTACCAGCAGCTGGTCGGAACGACCCTCGGCTGGACCCGCGTTCCCCCGGGCGCGCGCACCTCGACCTACTCGATCCCCGAGTACAAGGAAGCGGCAGCCGCCTTCGCACCGATCACGCTCGAGGTCATGAACGCGGTCAACCCGAAGCAGCCCGGACTCAACCCGCAGCCGTGGGTCGGAATCCAGTACGTCACGATTCCCGAGTTCCAGGACGTCGGCAACCAGGTCGCCCAGTTGGTAGCGGATGCTATCGCCGGACGCAGCACGGTCCAGGAGGCCCTCGACAAGGGCCAGGTCATCGCGCAGACCGCCGGTGACAAGCAGAAGTAACACCGCACCAATGAACGTGATGCCGGGGGTCGACCGCAACGGCCGGCCCCCGGTGCCACCTCAAGGACGAGGAAACGAGCAATGACTACCCTGACGACAGCCCCGACCCCCGCGCCGGCCCCGCCCGCGATGAGCCGGTCGCACTCCGCCGCACTCTCGCTGCGCAAGAAGGCCCGGCAATCCAGGGCTCTTGTGTTGCCGGCCCTCTTCTTCTCGATCCTGATGACCCAGATCCCCTTCCTGGTCACCATCTACTTCTCGTTCCTCAACTGGAACCAGCTCCGCCCCTCCGAGATCGCCTTCGCCGGGTTCCAGAACTACGCGGTCGTCTTCACCGGCCCCGACTTCTTCCCCTCGATGATGGCGACCGTCATCATCACCGGTTCATCGGTGGTGCTGTCGCTGATTCTCGGACTGTTCTTCGCGGTGCTGCTCGACCGCAAGTTCATGGGCCAGGGCCTCGCCCGCACCCTGATGATCACCCCGTTCCTCGTGATGCCCGCCGCAGCGGCGCTCATCTGGAAGTGGTCGATGCTCGACGTCAACGTCGGCATGATCAACGTGGGGCTCAACCTCATCGGCATCCCCTCGATCGCCTGGAACACCGACTTCCCGGTGTTGACCATCATCATGATGCTCACCTGGCAGTACACGCCGTTCATGATGCTGATCCTGCTGGCCGGGCTGCAGAGCCAGAGCCGCGAGGTGCTCGAGGCCGCATCCGTCGACGGCGCCGGTCCGCTGCGCACCTTCCAGTGGATGACCCTCCCTCACCTGCGTCAGTACATCGAGATTGCCACCCTGCTCGGGTCGATCATGCTGCTGCAGGCCTTCGATCCGATCGCGATCATGACGAAGGGAACGGGGGGCACCAAGACGCTCTCCTACCTCCTCTATGAGAGAGCGTTCATCGGGCTCGACGTGGGCCAGGCCGCCGCCTTCGGTGTGGTGACGGTGATCGTGACGATCGTTGTCGCCACCCTCGCCCTCCGCACACTCTTCAAGGTATTCATGAATGGAGGCGACCGCTGATGCGCAAGCTCAATGGCACCCTGATCACCGCGCTCACCTGGGTGCTCGTGCTGCTCTTCTTCTTCCCGATCGCCTGGATGGTCTTCACCAGCTTCAAGACGGAGGGGGCCGCGGCCTCGATCCCGCCGACCATCTTCACCGCGCTGAGCTTCGACCAGTACGGACTCGTCTTCGACCGTGGCATGGGCTCGTACCTCATCAACTCGCTCACCGCGAGCCTCTCCTCGACCGCCATCGTGCTCCTGCTGGCCATCCCCGCGGCCTATGGGCTCAGCATCCGCCCGATCAAGCGGGTCTCCGATGTGCTGTTCTTCTTCATCTCGACCCGGTTCCTGCCGGCGGCAGCGTCGATCCTCCCCGTGTTCTTCATCCTCAAGGCGCTCGGGGCCCTCGACAACATCACGGCGATCGGCCTGCTCTATGCGGCCATGAACCTGCCCATCGCGGTCTGGATGATGCGGTCGTTCTTCAACGAGGTGCCGAAGGAGATCGTCGAGGCCGCCCAGATCGATGGCGCGAACCTGCGCACCGAGCTGGTGCGCGTGGTGCTCCCGATCCTGCTGCCCGGCATCGCCGCCGTCGCGCTGATCTGCTTCATCTTCGCCTGGAACGAGTACTTCCTCGCGACGCTGCTCACCACCTCGATCGCCCGCACGACCCCGCCGTTCCTGGCGAGCTTCGTCGACGGTCGCGGCCAGTTCCTCGCGGTGCTCTCCGCCGCGTCGACGATCGCCGTGCTGCCGGTCATCATCGCCGGCTGGGTCGCCCAGAAGCAGCTCGTGCGCGGACTCGCCATGGGAGCCGTGAAGTGATGCCGACCCTGTCGGACGCCACCCTCGGCGAGCTCGCCCCCGGGGTCGCCTACCCCACCTACGACCGTTCTAGGCTCACGGCCGGGATTGTGCACTTCGGGGTCGGCGGCTTCCACCGCGCCCACCAGGCCGTCGCCCTCGACACCCTGATGAACGCGGGCCTCGCCCACGACTGGGCTATCTGCGGGGTCGGCCTCCTCGAGGGTGACCGGCGGATGAAGACCGTGCTGGATGCGCAGGACTGCCTGTACACCGTCACGCTCAAACACCCGGATGGCCACCGCGAGCCGTCGATCATCGGCAGCATCGTCGAGTACCTGTTCGCCCCCGACGACCCGGAGGCGGTGCTCGAGAAGATGGCGAGCCCCGAGATCCGCATCGTCTCGCTGACAATCACCGAGGGTGGCTACAACTTCGACCGGGTCACCGGCGAGTTCGACGCGACCCACCCCGGGGTCGTCGCCGACCTCGTCGACGGTGCCGTGCCGACGACCGTCTTCGGCTACGTCGCCGAGGCGCTCCGCCGCCGCCGCGAGCGCGGCCTCGAGCCGTTCACGCTGCAGTCCTGCGACAATGTGCAGGGCAATGGCGACATGGCGAAGGCCATGTTCTCCGCCTACGCGAAGCTCAAGGACGCCGAGCTCGGCGCCTGGATCGAGCAGAACGTGCACTTCCCGAACGCGATGGTCGACCGCATCACCCCGGTCACCTCTGCGGAGGACATCGTCGAGGCGGAGTCCCTCACCGGTCTGCACGACGGCTGGCCCGTCGTCTGCGAGCCCTTCTTCCAGTGGGTCGTCGAGGACGAGTTCGGCCTCGGTCGTCCGCCGCTCGAGGAGGCCGGTGTGCAGCTGGTCGCCGACGTGATGCCCTACGAGTACATGAAGCTGCGGCTGCTCAACGCGAGCCACCAGGCCATGTGTTACTTCGGCTACCTGGGCGGCCACCGCTACGCCCACGAGGCGATGGCAGATGTGGCACTGCGCAGTTTCGTCGAACGGTACATGGATCGCGAGGCGACGCCGACCCTGAAGCCCGTCCCCGGCATCGACCTGGACGACTACAAGGCCACCCTCATCAGCCGGTTCTCGAACCCCGAGGTGCGCGACACGCTGGCCAGGCTCTGCGCCGAGTCGTCCGATCGCATCCCCAAGTGGCTGGTTCCGGTCATCCGCGACCAGCTCGCCACGGGCGGGGAGATCGAGTGCTCGGCCGCGATCGTCGCGAGCTGGGCCCGTTACGCCGAGGGCGTCGACGAGCAGGGCGAGCCGATCACGGTCGTCGACTCGCTGGGCTCGGAGCTGGTGGCGATCGCCTCGACCCAGCGCGACGACCGCCTCGCCTTCGTGCGCAACGAGAGCCTCTTCGGCGACCTCGCCGACAACGAGCGCTTCCAGACCGCCTACCTCGCCGCCCTCGACTCCCTGTTCGAGCGCGGTGCCCGGGCGACCGTCGAGTCCTACCTGGCCGTGGAGGGCCGGGCGTGAGCACCACGACGTCCACCGCCACCGCCGCGTTGATCGGAACTCAGCCATGACGAACCTCATGAACGCCTCCTTGCTGCGCGGACAGGGCGATGTCGCCCTCGGCACCGTGCCGGTGCCCACCCTCGAGGACGACCAGGTGCTGGTGCAGGTCGCCGCCGTCGGCGTCTGCGGAAGCGACGTGCACTACTACCAGCACGGCCGGATCGGGCCGTACGTGGTCGAACATCCGCTGGTCCTCGGGCATGAGCTGTCCGGTCGCATCACCGCGGTCGGCAGCAAGGTTGACCCCGGTCGGATCGGGCAGCGCGTCGCCGTCGAGCCGCAGCGCCCGTGCCGGGTCTGCGCCCAGTGCAAGGCTGGGCGCTACAACCTCTGCCCGGACATCGAGTTCTTCGCGACCCCGCCGATCGACGGTGCCTTCTGTGAGTTCGTGGCGATCCAGACCGACTTCGCCCACGCGATCCCGGACAGCATCTCGGACGAGGCCGCCGCCCTGATCGAACCGCTCTCCGTGGGCATCTGGGCCTGCAAGAGAGCGGATGTCGGCCCGGGTAGCTCCGTACTCATCGCCGGCGCCGGCCCGATCGGCGTCATCATGGCGCAGACCGCGCGTGCCTTCGGGGCGACGAGGATCTACATCACGGATGTCGCGGACGACCGTCGCGCGTTCGCGCTGGAGCACGGGGCGACGGATGCCCTCGACCCCCGCGTCGACTCGGTCGAGGGGCTCGAGGTGGACGCGTTCATCGACGCCTCCGGAGTCGCCGTCGCGGTGCAGTCCGGAATCCTGGCCGTGCGGCCGGGCGGTCGGGCGATCCTCGTGGGGATGGGCAACGACAATGTCGAACTGCCCGTGTCGTGGATCCAGAACCGCGAGATCTGGCTGAGCGGGGTGTTCCGATATACGAACACCTGGCCGCTCGGTATCAAGCTCGTCGAGAGCGGGGCCGTCGACCTGGATGTGCTCGTCACCGGCAAGTTCGCGCTCGCCGACGCCGAGGAGGCCCTCAACGCGGGCCGCCAGCCGGGGCAGCTGAAGGTGATCGTCTACCCGGGGCAGTAGCGGGCGCTCGATGCGGAGGTGTCGGAGCCGTCCAGCCCCGGTCCTTTGTAGAGTCGTCCCATGACCATCGAGGACGATGCCTCCACCGCACCGATCGTGATCGCCGACGCCCAGCTCGACGGCCTCGCCCGTCGCGCCATCACACTGCTGCGACCGGGCGCTCGTGTGGTGCTTGGCATCACCGGCAGCCCCGGCGCGGGCAAGACCACCCTCGCCATCAACCTCGCCCGCCGGGTGAATGTTCTCCTCGAAGCGGATGTCGCCGTCCACGTTCCGATGGACGGGTTCCACCTCGCCAACGCCACCCTGGACCGGCTCGGCATCCACGATCGCAAGGGAGCGATCGACACCTTCGACGGGTGGGGGTTCGTCGCGCTGCTGGGCCGGTTGTCGACCGAGCTCGATCATGCCGTGTATGCGCCGGGCTTCGACCGGGCAATGGACGAGGGGGTCGCCGCGCAGATCGCCGTACTGCCCGGGGTCTCCCTCGTCATCGTCGAGGGCAACTACCTCCTCGCGGACATCGAGCCGTGGCCCCAGGTCGCCGGGCTCCTCGCCGAATCGTGGTTCTGCGAGACGGGCGAGGATGAGCGTCTGCGGCGGCTGATCGACCGCCATGAGAAGCACGGCCGGTCGCCCGAGGCAGCACGGGCCTGGGTGGACTCGGTCGACGGCCGCAACGCGATCCTCATCGAGACGACCCGTGTGCGGGCCGACCTGACGATCTCGGGGGAGGCGGCGACGGTCCTCGGGGTCTGAGATGGGCTCCGCAACATCCGCTCGAAAGCCCCGGACGAGGCCGAATCTGCCTAATCTCTCCCCTCGCCGCGACCCTCGCCACCCGGGGTCACCGCATCGACGTCAACCTCAAGAGCGTCTTCGTCACCGTGACCCGCTGTTTTCCCCCGGTGAAAACGGATGCTTCGGTGATCCTCACCTCGTCCGTCTCCCCCGATCGCGCACGCCTCGGCGATCCCCTCTATGTCGCCGCCAAGGCGGCGCGTCCAGCCAGTGGACCGGCTCCGAGGTCGCGGTCGACGGGGGACTCGCGCAGATCTGAGCATCAGCGCCGCATCCCCATGCTTCGCGACCCGACCTAGCTCGGCTATCGACGCCGCCGCATCGCCCGGTTCACCATCACCACGTATCGGTCAGGCAGCAGGCGCTGCATCCGGTCGAGGGCCTTCGCCTGACGCGTGATCACGAGCCGTCCGCGTCGCGACCGCACGGCATCGAGGATGAGCTCCGCCGCCACATACGCCGGCATCGTCAGCATCGCCCCGATCTGGCGTCGCTGTCCGCCCGCCTTCGCCGGGTCCACGCCGGCCCCGAGGCGAGCGTTCTTCGCGATGTTCGTCGCGATACCGCCCGGATGCACCACGGTGACCCCCACCCCGCGCGGTTCGAGCTCCCCGCGCAGTGCCTCGCTGAACCCGCGCACCGCGAACTTGCTGGCCGCGTACGCGCTCTGTCCGGCGGGTGCGATCAGTCCGAACAGGCTCGACACGTTCACGATGTGCGCCCCCGAGGCGATCGTCAGCGCTGGCAGGAACGCCTTCGTCATCGCCACCACCGCGCGGAAGTTCACCATCATGACCCAGTCGATGTCCTCCAGCGACAGGTCGGCGAAGCTCCCGCCGAGCGCGACGCCGGCGTTGTTCACGAGCAGGGTCACGCGTTCGTGCCCGGCGCCGATCTCCATGACGAGGTCGGCGAAGTCGCTCCTCTCCGAGAGGTCGACCACATGGGTCGAGATCGTCAGATGCGGGTGCGACCTCCGCAGGTCGTCTCCCACCAGCTCGAGCCCTTCGGCGTCCACATCCACGAGCGCCAGGTGGGTGTCCCGCACCGCGAGGTTGCGGGCGACCGCCTCGCCGATCCCGCTCGCGGCCCCGGTGACGACGGCGGTCGCTCCGGCGAACCGGAACTCACGCATTCGGCACCCGCGACATCCGCTGCCCGGCACGCACGATGTCAGCCGACACGGGACTCCGACCGCACCGGGACGGCGCGCTCGATCAGGTAGTGGCGCGGGTCGAAGCGCGCGACCGACTTGCGGAACAGCGCCGCGCGGTGCGGCCAGAGGGTGGTGTTGCGTCCGCCGTCGTCGAGGTAGTAGCTCGAACAGCCGCCGGTGGTCCAGACCGAGCCGGCCAGGTCACGCTGGATGCGCTCGTTGTACTGCTCCTGTGCGTCGGCGCGCGCCTCGAGCGACACGGCGCCGACGCGCTCCTGGAACCGCAGCGCCTGCAGCACGTAGTCGACCTGCGCCTCGATGATGTAGACGATGCTGTTGTGCCCGAGGGCGGTGTTCGGCCCGACCAGGACGTACAGGTTCGGGAACCCCGCGACGGTGGTACCGTGCAGCGCCGCCATGTGCGGCGACCAGGCGTCGGCGAGAGAGCGTCCGCCGGCGTGGATCAGCCGTGCGATCGGTGGACGTGTCGCATTGAAGCCGGTCCCCCCGATGAGCACGTCGACCTCGTGGCGTTCGCCGTCGGAGGTGACGATCATATTCCCCTCGATCGAGCGGATGTCGCTGGTGACCAGCTCCACGTTCGGCTTCACGATCGCCTTGTAGAAGTTGCTCGAGATGAGGATGCGCTTGCAGCCGATCCGGTAGTCCGGGGTGAGCTTGGCGCGCAACTCGGGGTCGGCCACCTGCCCCTCGAGGAAGCTCGTCGCCAGGCGTTCCATGCCGGCACCGATGCGCCGGAACGCGAACGCCGCGAACCGTGCCTCGGCGAGGCGGAAGATCCAGGCCCGCGAAATACGCTGCAGCAGTGGGATGGTGCGGAACAGGCGGCGCTTGCGTGCGCTCGAGGGCCGGTCGCCGCGGGGCACGATCCAGGCGGGGGTGCGCTGGAAGACGCTGAGGTGTTCGGCGACCTTCGCCAGCTCGGGCACGAACTGCACGGCGGATGCGCCCGTGCCGATCACCGCGATGCGCTTGCCGGCGAGCTCGACGGCGTGGTCCCAGCGTGCGGAGTGGAACCGAGGGCCCGCGAAGGTGTCGAGTCCGGTGATGGCGGGCCACGCCGGGTCGATGAGGGGCCCGTGCCCCGAGACGACGACATCCGCTGTGAGGGTCTCTGCTGAGGTGCGCAGCTGCCAGCGCTTGTCGGTCTCCTGCCAGTCGGCGCTCTCGAGCTCGTGGCCGAACAGGATCTTCGGGTAGAGGTCGAAACGCTTCGCGGTGGATTTGAGGTACTCGAGGATCTCGGCCTGCTTGCCGTAGCGGCGGGTCCACTCGGGGTTCTGGGCGAAGGAGAACGAGTAGAGGTCGGTGCGGATGTCGCAGGCGGCGCCGGGGTAGGTGTTGTCGCGCCAGGTTCCGCCGACCTCGTGCGCGCGCTCGATGATCACAAAGTCGCGTTCGCCGCTGCGCTGCAGCTGGATCGCCATGCCGAGTCCGGCGAATCCGGTGCCGATGATCGCGATGCGAACGTGCCGGGTCATGCGGTGTCCTCCGTGGGTGGGGTGGCGGGGGGTGTGGTGGCGGGGGTAGGGGTGATCGTGTCCAAGAACTCACCGACGACCTCGAGGAACTCGTCGGGACGCTCGAGCTGGGGCATGTGCCCGGTCGCGGCGAAGAGGTGGGACCGCGCCTCGGGGAACACTGCCTTCGCCGCCGCGAGGTGGGCGGCGGGCAGCACCAGGTCGTTCTCGCCCCAGATCAGCAGGGTCGGAATGCGGTGCGCCCGCACGATGTCGAGGAGCTCGCGGCGCCAGCGCGGGCGGATGCCCCGCCAGGTGCCGAGTGCGTGCACCGTCTCGAGCATCACGTCGGTGCCGTGCGGACGCCGCGCGAGATCGTACGCGAGCTGCACCCGCTCCTCGGTGACCTGTGCGCGGTCGTGGAAGATCCCGCGCGTCTCGCGACGGGCGCTCTCCCGGCTGGGCATGAGCAGGCGGCGGCCGACCCCGGGTACGGCGATGAGGCGCAGCACCGGGGTGACCTCGCGTCCGAACCCGGCGCTGTTCACGAGCACGAGGGCGGCGACCCGCTCGGGCCGGGTGGCGGCGATCTGCATGGCCACGGCGCCGCCGAGCGAATTCCCCACCACGCGGATGCGACGGACCTCCTCGACCGCATCGAGGAACGCGATCACCGCGGCGGCCAGTCCCGCCAGGTCGGTGCGGGCGGGCAGGCGCTCCGACCCGCCGAATCCGGGCAGGTCGACGCGGTAGACGGTGTGCCGCTCGGCGAGAGTGTCGCGCACGAGGTTCCAGTCGTCGAGGCTCCGGCCGATCCCGTGGAGCAGCAGCACCGGCTCGCCGGTGCCCTCGACGTCGTAGCGGATGTCGCGTCCGTCGACCCGGAGCAGCTGGGGTGCTGAGCGGGGGTCGGTCGTCGGCATGCGGCTCCTGAATCGTGGTGGCGGTGTGGCCGTGGTGGTGGTGGTGGTGGCCGTGGTGGGCCAGTGCTCTGCCAGCCTGTGGCGGATGTGCTGAGTTTTCAACCCCCGGGTCGGGTCGGGTCCCCGCCGCCTACTCGCCGCGCGGCCCGTCGGCCTACTCGCTGCGCGGGCCGCCTGGCACGGTCGTGGCCTCGGGGTCGGCGGTCGCGTCCCAGGGGCGGGGCATCCCGATCGGGTTCGGGTACGGGAACGCCGCACCGCACGCGAGCGCGATCGGCTCGAGCGTGCGGGCGATCTCGCGGAGCCGGTCGTCATCGAGGTCGGCCCACGGCCCGACCGCGAGGATGTTCGTCAGCCGCTCGGCCGCGTCGAGCGCGGTGCGTCCGGCCGGGCTGATCCGCGAAGCGGGTTTCTCCGCACCGCCTCCGCCCGGCGACTCCAGCAGCCCACGACGCACCAGCGAGCACACCTCCGCGTCCCACTCTTCGGCAGTCCACCCACGGGACTGCTGCACCGCGGCGGCATCGAGATCCAGGGAGGCGCGCAGCACGATCGTGGTGAGCCCAGCGATGTCCCCGGCGACGAGCGCGATGACATGTCCGTCGCCGCGGTGCTCCCGCAGGGTGGTCGCCGCCTGCCACAGGCGGCGGAACGGATCCGGATTCGCCGGATCGGGCTCCGCGGCGAGGGTGCGGTTCGCGGCGGCGAGTGGACGTCCGATCGTGGTGATCCCGAGGGCGATGGGCGCCAGCGCATCCGCGGCGAGCGCGACGGATGCCTCGATCACGCCGGCATCCGCTGCCAGAGCACGAAGAGATGCGGCGGCACCGACGGACCGCGCCTCGAGGGCCTGCGCCGGGGTGACCGTCGCCCAGACCGCGGGCAGGGCCCGCTCAACGAGGGCGGGGGCGAAGCCGCTGAAGATCGCGGTGACCGGAGCTCCACCGATCCGCCCGAGCGGGGCGGCCCGGCCGGCGAAATAGCCGTCCCAGTAGCGCGGCAGGCCGATGTCGGCGAAGGCGGCGCGTGCCTGCGGGGCGAAGTAGGAGACGGCGTGGACCGGTTCGAAGAGGGTCCAGAGTGCGCGGATGAGGTGTTCGCGTGACAAATGCATCGCTCCCTTGCGTCTGCGCCCGGACCGCGGCGTCCCGCCCATTCTGCTCCCGGGCACCGCCCCGCCGAAATCACCGCGCCGCCCGCTCGCCCCGCAGCCCACCCCCTGCCGCAATCCCACCCCCGCCGCGTAGGGTGACCGGCATGCCAGACACCATCTCGACCCTCGTCATCCTCGGCGCCGGGGGAGACCTCGCCCAGCGCCTCCTCCTCCCCGGCGTCGGCCAGCTCCTCGACGTGGGGGACCGCGGTACTGGCTTCACCCTGATCGGTGTCGGACAGGATCCCATGACGGATGCCGCGTGGCGCGAGCGCGTGACCGCCTCCTTCGCCACCGGCGGGGCCACCTCGGCGGCGGCCCTCGCTGTCGTCGCGAATACCCGCTACCTCCAGGCCGATGTCACGGTCGCCGCCGACCTCGAGCGCGTCTTCGCGGCCTGCACCGGAACCCCCGCCCTCTACTTCGCCCTCCCGCCGCGCATCACGATCAAGGCCTGCACCGCGCTCGGCTCTGTGACGATCCCGCCCGGAACGGTCCTCGCCCTCGAGAAGCCGTTCGGCACAGACCAGGGCAGCGCCCATGCCCTCAACGAGCAGCTCGCCCGGCTCGTGCCCGAGCCCCAGATCCACCGGGTCGACCACTTCCTCGGCAAGTCGACGGTGCTCAACCTGCTCGGCCTGCGGTTCGCGAACCGCATCTTCGAGCGGGTCTGGAACCGGGACGACATCGAGAAGGTCGAGATCGTCTTCGACGAGCAGCTCGCCCTCGAGGGCCGGGCCGGCTACTACGACGCCGCCGGTGCGCTCGTCGACATGATCCAGAGCCACCTGCTGCTGGTACTCGCCCTCGTGGCGATGGAACCACCCTCGAGCATCGACGCCGACGACCTGCGTGGCTCGATGGCGCAGGCACTGCGCGCGACGCGGGTGCAGGGCGGGGACGCGACATCCGCCAGCAGACACGCGCGCTACGCGGCGGGCACGGTCGAGGGACGCTCCCTGCCTGCCTACGCCGACGAGCCGGGTGTCGATCCGGCCCGCGGCACCGAGACCCTCGCCGAGGTGACCCTGGCCGTCGAGAACTGGCGCTGGGCCGGGGTGCCCTTTGTGCTGCGCTCCGGAAAGGCGCTCGCCGACACCCGCAAGGAGATCATCGTCACCTTCAAGGAGGTGCCGCACCTGCCCGACGGGCTCACCGGTCGGGAGGAGCCGTCGCGTCTGCGCATCTCCCTCAGTCCGGACGAGATCGCCCTCGACCTCACGATGAACGGCGAGGGCAACCCGTTCGAGCTCGATCGGGTCACGCTCGGGGCCGTCTTCGGGGAGGGTCAGCTCGGCCCCTATGGCGAGGTGCTGGCTGGGATCCTGTCCGCCGATCCGACGTTGTCTGTTCGAGCGGATGTGACGGAGCAATGCTGGCGCATCGTGGCGCCCATCCTCGAGGCCTGGTCGAGCGGATCGGTGCTGCTCGAGGAGTATCCGGCAGGGTCGACGGGGCCGGACGGATGGGAGTAGTAGGTCAGGGAGTGGCCGTGCATGCCAAGTGGGCACAGACGCGGGCGTCGCGGATCAAGAAGATCGTGGCCGCCGCGGCCGAGGGGCGTTCGGCGGTCTGAGTCGGAGACATCCGGGGGACAGAGAGCCCTGCGCGCTCTAGACTCAAGTGTCCTGAGCCGCGAGGTACGACTCGACTTCCCGGCCACGAAGGAGCCCCCATGCCGACATCCGCTCACGAGCCGGACCACGAGCCGGCCCCCCGCCGCCCCCTCCTCGGTCGGGGCAGTT
The DNA here is from genome assembly GCA_014378715.1 of Microbacteriaceae bacterium. Classification (GTDB taxonomy): domain Bacteria; phylum Actinomycetota; class Actinomycetes; order Actinomycetales; family Microbacteriaceae; genus Marisediminicola. The sequence goes on along the minus strand of JACMNE010000007.1, from coordinate 2,428 downwards.
TCGCCGAGTCGAACCGCATCGCCGAGTTGCTGCGCAAGGAGGCTGTGGGCGGCATCTTGCTCGTCGCCCTCGCGATCGTCGCGCTCATCTGGGCGAACTCGCCGGTCGCCGACAGCTACTTCGCCCTCCGCGACTTCCGGATCGGCTACGCTCCGTGGCACCTCGACCTGACGTTGGGCACCTGGGCCGCCGACGGACTCCTCGCCATCTTCTTCTTCCTCGTGGGCCTCGAACTCAAACGCGAGTTCGTCGCCGGCGACCTTCGCAAATTCAGCAAGGCGATCGTTCCCGTCGCCGCGGCTGCCGGCGGCGTCATCGTTCCCGCCCTCATCTTCGCCGCGATCAACCTCGGCGACCCGGAGAAGGTGCGTGGCTGGGCGATCCCGACCGCCACAGACATCGCGTTCGCCGTCGCGGTGCTCGCCGTTATCGGATCGCACCTCCCGTCCGCGCTCCGCATCTTCCTGCTCACCCTCGCGGTGGTCGACGACCTCATCGCGATCACGATCATCGCCGTCTTCTACACCGAGCAGATCAACCTGGTGCCGCTCCTGCTCGCGCTGGTGCCGATCGGCATCTTCACCGTGCTCGTGCAGACCCAGCGCCGCTTCTTCGGCCTGCACGCCTGGGCGTCCTGGCTCATCCTCCTGCCACTCGCGGTCGTCGCCTGGGCGCTGGTGCACGAGTCCGGCATCCACGCGACCGTCGCGGGAGTGCTGCTCGGGTTCGCGGTGCCGGTCATCCGCAGTCAGGCGAGTGGTGGCCCCTCGGCCGGTCCCGGGCTCTCGGAGACCTTCGAGCACCGGTTCCGGCCCCTGTCGGCGGGTTTCGCGGTGCCGGTCTTTGCCTTCTTCTCGGCTGGGGTCGCGATCGGCGGTGTCGAGGGCTTCACCTCGGCGCTCGGCGACAGTGTGACCATCGGCATCATCGCGGGCCTCCTCCTCGGCAAACCGATCGGAATCCTCGGCACGACCTGGCTGCTCGCCAAGTTCACCCGGGTCAACCTCGACCCCTCGCTCAAGTGGATCGACCTGCTCGGAATGTCGATCCTCGCCGGTATCGGCTTCACCGTCTCGCTCCTCGTCGCCGAGCTCAGCTTCGGGGCCGAGGGTCTCGAGAACGATCACGCCAAGGTCGGTATCCTCGTTGCCTCGCTGCTGGCAGCGCTCCTCGCGACCGTCGTCCTGCGCATCCGCAACCGTCACTACCGACTCATCGAGGAGGAGGAGAAAGCGGATGCCGACGGGGACGGCACGCCGGATGTCTACCAGCGAGGTGAGGAGCAGTAGTGCGCGACATCCGCTTTCTGGTGTGCTCTCAGTAGAGGAAGAACGGCAGCCACTCGCGGTTGTGGGCGTGCACGAGCACCAGGAAGACGACCAGGTCGAACAGCAGGTGCACGCACACGACGTAGGTGAGCGATTTCGTCTTCGAGAAGATGTAGCCCTGGAGGAGGGCGAAGGGGGCGGTGAGGAGCGGGCCCCAGGACTGGTAACCGAGTTCCCAAAGGAATGACACGAAGATGATCGCCTGCAGGATGTTCGCCTGCCACAGGGGGAAGTGGCGGCGGAAGACCGCGAAGACCGTGCAGATGAAGAAGAGTTCGTCCCAGATGCCGACGAAGTTGACGCCGGCGAACAGTCGGGCGATCTCGTCCGGGGCATGGATCGCGGGCCAGTTGAGGTACGCGCCGGAGCCGATGAAGTACACGGGCAGGATCAGCCAGCCGGCAACGAGCACGAAGATCAGGTAGAACCGCTCGAACTTCGACCACTTCTTTCCGGTGCGCACGGGGAACACGATCGTGCGGCGTCGGTAGATCTTGCGGTCGATGAGGAACGGCACGAGCACCGAGAGGCTGAGCACCGTGCCCATCAGGGCGATGTTCGCGTAGTCGAGGTTCGCTTCGACGGAGATCGTGCTGACGATTCCGAGGCCGACTCCGATCAGGAGCAGGTCGCTGGCGAGTGCCCGGTCGATCAGGAAGGCCGTGACGAGGCTCGCGACGAGCACGGCCCAGCCGGCCGGCACATTCTGGATTCCGAAGATCAGGAAAGCGGATGCCGAGATCCCGAGCGCTGGGATGAGGCCCCACGACAGCTGCCGGGTGACGGGCAGCTCAGTCGTGGCCATGTTCCAAGGTACCCGGCGGGAGGTGCGCGGGTGGTGTGTGGCGGCAGGAGCGCGGTGGTTTGACGACGGCCTCGCGATGGGGAACAGTCGAACCTGTGATCACCCCGTCCGAATTACGCGACCTCTGCCTCTCGCTTCCGCAGGCCATCGAGACGTTCCCCTTTGACGACGAGACCTCGGTGTTCAAGACCAGCGGGAACAACAAGATCTTCGCTCTCGTCGCGCTCGCCGGTGAGCCGATGGATGTGTCGGTGAAGTGCGATCCGGAAGATGCGCTCGCCCTGCGCGATCAGTA
>JACMNE010000053.1 GCA_014378715.1 Microbacteriaceae bacterium | reverse complement strand
TTGGTGCTCGTCGGCGACCACGACAGCATCCCGAAGGGTCGCACGGCTCCGGGGTAGGTGTTGCCGCCGTTCGCGGTGCCGATCAGCGGGTCGACGTACTTCACGACGTTCGCGTGCCGCGGCGCACCAGGCTGTGCCTGCGGTGCAGCGGCATCCGCGGCCGGGGCAGCCTGCGCGAGCCCGATCGGCGTCATCAGACCCACCGTCAGAACGCCCGCCAACAACATGTGTCTACTCATTGTCTTCCCCCCAGAAGTGGCCGCGACCTGTAGGCATTGTGCACACATGGGGGTGTCACTGCGGAAGACCCCAGATGAACAACACTGATGAACAACACGGACGAACAGAGCCGAGGTCAGAACTCGTGGAGCACCCGTTCTGCGGCGAGCCAGGCGAGCGCCATGACGGGTGCGGCGGAGTTGCCGGAGACCTGGTGCGGGAGAACGGAGGCGTCGATGACGCGTAGTCCTTGGATGCCGCGGACACGCAGCTGCGCGTCGACGACATCGGTGTCGTCCGACCCCATCGCGCAGGAGCCGACGGCGTGGTGGATGCCACCGCCCGCGGCGAGGGAGTATCGGACGACCTCATCGGGTGTCGTCACCGACGGGCCGGGGAACACCTCGTCCGCGACGAGATCGGCGAGCGGTGAGGTCGCCACGATGCGGCGGGCGTGGTCGAGGATCGTCCCCGCCGCAGCACGTTCGATGTCGTCCTCGAGGTAGCGGGGCGACACCGTGGGGCGTGCGTCGGGGCCCTTGGCGGACAGGTGCACCGAGCCCGCAGTGGTGGGACGGAGCGGATATCCGGTGAAGAGCAGGCCCGAGTAGCGGGCGAGTCGCATCTGCTCGGACGTCTCGTCGAGCGCCATCGGCACCCACACCCCCTGGATGTCAGGGCGGTCGAGGCCAGGCGACGACCGGAAGGCGCTGACGACGTCGTAGCCGCTGGTGGCGATCGGACCGCGCCTGGTCGCGAGGTAGCGCATGCCTTCGCGGATCTGCTTCGGCAGCGTGTTCAGCATCTCGGTGGGGCCGTGCCGATCGCGGAACCTCACCTGCATGCTGACCGCTCGTTGCTCGATGACCCGTTCGCCGACATGGGGACTCTCCACGACCGGGGCGATACCGGCCGCCTGCAGCACGTCGGGGCGACCGATGCCGGAGCGCTCGAGCAGCAGCGGGCTCTCGACCGTGCCCGCCGAGAGGAGCACCTCGCGGCGGGCCTGCACCTCGTGGATCCGGCCGCGGCGGCGGAGCACGACGCCGACCGCGCGGTTGCCGTCGAGCACGACCTTCCCGACCTGCGCACCGGTCATGATGGTGAGGTTCGACCGCCCGCGCATCGGAGTGAGGAACGCCGATGCCGCGCTGACCCGGCGCCCCCGGTCGATCGTCGCAGGGGTGAAGCCGATGCGTTCGTCGTCAGAGTCGTTGAAGTCGGCAGTGCGGCGAAGACCCACCTGCGTGGCGGCCTCGAACAGGGCTGCGGTGACCTCGTCGCCGTCAGCGGCCACCGACACCGCGAGCGGCCCGCCGGCGCCGCGCGACGATGATCCGCCGAGCGAGTGGTCCTCGATGGCCCGGTAGGCCCGGAGGAACTCATCCGCACCCCAACCGGGGTTGCCGGCGGCCTCGAGGACGTCGAAGTCTGCCGCCGCCCCCCGGACGTACATCATCCCGTTGACGAGGGTCGAGCCACCGAGACCCCGACCACGGGTCCACATCTCGCTGGGGCCGCCGGGCGTGGCCGGCCGGGTCGGATAGCTGTCCGTGTAGCGGCCCGAGCGCAGGGTGAAGTAGAAGGCGCGCGGCACCGACAGCAGCGGGTTGCGCCCCCCGCCCCCACCCTCGACAAGGAGCACCTCGACTGACGGGTCGGACGCCAGGCGGCTGGCCAGGACACAGCCCGCCGCGCCTGCGCCGACCACCACGTAGTCGTACGTCACGGGGTGCCCCGCCCTCGTCGTGAGGGAAGCCATCG
>JACMNE010000052.1 GCA_014378715.1 Microbacteriaceae bacterium | reverse complement strand
CAAACATGACGCACAACTAGGTCGATGGACCCGTCGTTCGCCGCGGTCGCTTCGACGACCGGCTCGCTCGTGCCCCAGTTCTCGTCCCGGACGACAACCCGGATCGCCCGCAGCAGCTCGATCCCGCGATAGCGGATGTGGGCGAGCTCACCTCCGCGCAACGCGGCAGTCCAGGGTCCGACGCCCACCGGGGACTCCCGCGGTTCGAACTCGGGCGCACCCCAGAGGCGCACCAGGTGGTCAGGACCCAGCACATCTCTCACAGCGTCGTCATCCCGCCATCGACGCGGAACAGGGCCCCGGTGGCGTAGGACGACTCGTCGCTCGCCAGGTAGACCATGATGCCCTCGACATCCGCTGCCGTTCCGGCGCGCCCGATCGGGATGCGCGACACGATCGCCGCACGGGACGCGTCGTTCGAGCTGATCGAGGTCACCAGCGGCGTCTCGGTATAGCCGGGGACCACCGTGTTCACGCGTATACCCTGGTCGGCATACGCTGCGGCGACCGTGCGCGCGAGGCCGTGGATCCCGGCCTTGGAGGTGCTGTAGGCGGTGAAGTCGCGCCCTTCGCCGTTGAGTCCGGTCGGGCTCCCGGTGAGGATGATCGAGCCACCCGGCGCACCCGCGGCGAGCATGGCCCGAATGGCATGCTTCACCGTGAGGAAGGTGCCGGTGAGGTTCACATCGATCGTGCGACGCCAGGTCTCGATCGAGAGGTCGGCGATCGGGGCGTCCTGCCCGAAGAGCTGCACCCCCGCATTGGCGACCACCACTCCGACATCGATGCCGTGGGCGGCGACCGTCGCGAAGCCGTCGGCCACCGACTCCTCGTCGGAGATGTCCATCGTCACCGCGATCGCACCGGGGATTCCGGCGGTGGCCACGGCGAGCGCCGCGGTGTCCCGGTCGGCGAAGACCACCGTGGCGCCCTCCGCAGCGAAGCGGGTCGCGATGCTGAGCCCGATCCCGGACGCCGCCCCCGTGACGAGTGCGATCTTGCCTGCGAGCCTGGGAGTCATCGGTGACCTCTGCGTCAGTGGTGGTGTCAGTGGTGGTGTCAGTGGTGGTGTCAGTGCGGATGCCACAGAGGAGAGAAGCAGCGGAGCGGGCGTGGCCTAACGCTCCCATCCTAGGATCCCGCTCGACGCACGACCCGCACTCGTGTATTCTGTGGTCTGACCACATCGACGACGACGGGAGGCAACGTGCAGGCGACACCACCCCAGGCGACCCCGTCCCCCGCGACATCCGCCCCCCGGGCCTGGCAGAGTGTGCTCACCCACATCGAGGGCCGCCTCCTTGCCGGAGACTTGGCGCCCGGCGACCGCCTGCCGCCGGAGCGGCTGCTCGCGACCGACCTCGGTGTCGGCCGCTCCTCGGTGCGTGGGGCCCTGCGCGTGCTCGAGGTACTCGGACTCATCCGCACCGGCACCGGATCGGGGCCGGCGTCCGGCGCGATCGTCATTGCGCGCCCCTCCGGAGGCATGGCGACCCTCATGCGCCTCCAGGTCGCGGGTGGCGGCTTCGCCGTGGCGGATGTCGTCGCCACCCGCCTGGTGCTCGAGGCCGCTGTGGTCACCGAGCTCGCGGCCGACGAGCCCGATCAGGCGGCCGACCTCGCCCCCGCCGCCGAGCTGCTCGACGCCATGGACCTCGACCTCACCGAGGCCGAGTTCCTCGCGCTCGATGCGGCGTTCCACCTCGCGCTGGCTGAGGCCTCAGGCAATTCGGTGATCACCGCGATGATGTCCGGCCTGCGCAACTCGGTCGAGCGCTACGCCCTCGCCGGCGCCGCCTTCCTGCCGTCCTGGTCAGAAACCTCCACCCGCCTCCGCGCCGAGCACCGCGGCATCCTCGCGGCCGTCGAGAACCGCGACGCCCCCCTCGCCCGCACCCTCGTGCGCGACCACATCTCCGGCTACTACGCCGAGATGACCCCGCCACCCCTGACCACCGCCCCGACCACCCGGAACTGACCGAAGGACACCCCATGGTTCAACGCCGCATTCCCCGCTACCGCGACCTCGCACCCCTGATGAACTTCAAGACGCCCGAGCTCAACGCGAAGCGACGCCGCCTCGACGGAGCCCTGACGATCTGGGACCTCCAGAAGATCGCCCAGCGCCGCACTCCCCGCGCCGCCTTCGACTACACCGAGGGCGCGGCCGAGGCCGAGATCAGCCTGAAGCGCGCGCGCCAGGCGTTCGAGGACATCCAGTTCACCCCATCGATCCTCCGCGACGTCTCCACGGTCTCCACCGGCTGGGATGTGCTCGGGGCGCCGGTCAGCTTCCCGTTCGGCATCGCCCCAACCGGGTTCACCCGCATGATGCAGACCGAGGGAGAGGTCGCCGGAGCCGGCGCAGCGGCCGCCGCGGGCATCCCGTTCTCGCTCTCCACCATGGGAACCACCTCGATCGAAGACGTGAAGGCCGTCAACCCGAACGGCCGCAACTGGTTCCAGCTCTACATGTGGAAGGACCGCGACCGCTCGATGGCCCTCGTCGACCGGGCCGCCAAGGCCGGCTTCGACACCCTGTTGGTCACCGTCGACGTGCCGGTGGCCGGGGCCCGCCTGCGCGACAAGCGCAACGGCTTCTCGATCCCGCCGCAGCTCACCGCGGGCACCGTGCTCAACGCCCTGCCCCGCCCGGAGTGGTGGATCAACTTCCTCACCACCGAGCCACTCGCCTTCGCCTCCCTCGACCGCTGGTCCGGCACCGTCGGGGAGCTCCTCGACACGATGTTCGACCCCACCGTCACCTTCGAGGACCTCGCCTGGATCAAGGCGCAGTGGCCGGGCAAGGTCGTCGTCAAGGGCGTGCAGAACCTCGACGACGCCCGCAAGCTCGCCACGATGGGCATCGACGGCATCACCCTCTCGAACCATGGCGGGCGCCAGCTCGACCGGGCGCCGATCCCCTTCCACCTGCTTCCGGATGTCGCGCGCGAGGTCGGATCGGACATGGAGGTGCACCTCGACACGGGGATCATGTCCGGGGCCGACATCGTCGCCTCCATCGCCCTCGGCGCCCGCTTCACGATGATCGGGCGCGCCTACCTCTACGGCCTGATGGCCGGCGGACGCGAAGGCGTCGACCGCACGATCTCGATCCTCTCCGAGCAGATCATCCGCACGATGCGCCTCCTCGGCGTCACCTCCCTCGAGGAGCTGACCCCCGCCCACGTCGTCCAGCTCGAACGCCTGGTGCCGCGCGCGGTCTCGCCCTCGGCGGTCGCGGCAGCCGAACCAGCCGCCGCCCGTCCCCGTGCCCGCAAGGCGGCAGCGAAGGTGGCAGCGGATGTCACGGCAACGGTCATCGAGACGACCACCGCCAAGGCCGCCGCCCCCCAGAACACCGCGCCCAAGACCCCCGCCGCCAAGACTCCCACCACGCGCGCCCCGCGCACGGCCCCCGCGGCGAAGGTCTGACCCGCACGCCGCCGCCCACCACAGGCGGCGGCGAATAGAGTGATGCCATGAGTGCTTCGGGCGAGACCACGGCCACGCCGAAATCGCGTCGGATCGCGCCCCGCCAGGTGCTCGCCGACCACGTGTACGACGACCTCATGGCCTCTCTCGTCGACGGCAGCCTCGAGGCGGGGGATGCCCTGAACATCGACGCGCTGGCCCGCGAGCTCGAGGTATCGCAGACGCCGATCCGCGAGGCCCTCGCACGCCTCGAGGCCACCGGGCTGGTGCGCCGCACCGCCCTCAAGGGCTACCGGGTCGCCCCGCTCTTCTCCACCCAGGAGATCATCGAACTCATGGACGCCCGCTCCGTGCTCGAGCCCGTCAACGCCTTCCTGTCGTGCTCGCACTCCACCGGAGAACTCGTCGACGAACTCGCGAAGACCATCGACGACCTCGCCGCCGCCCCCCGCGGACCCTCATTCGAGACCTTCCGTGACTACTGGCAAGCGGATGAACGCTTCCACCGCCTCATCGCCGAACACGCCGACAACCGCTTCCTGCTCGCCGCGTACTCGAGCCTCGGCGGACAGGTTCAACGCTTCCGTCTCTTCGGCGGCCTGGGGGTCACCGACGCCGACCACGCCATCACCGAGCACAATCGCATCCTCGACGCCTTCATCGCCGGCGACGCCGAGGGTGCCCGCGAGGCGATGGCGGCCCACGTCGCGAAGGTGAAGACGCGGGCGGTCGCCGACCGCCTGCAGCGCGAGCAGGGCTGAGCGCTCCCGACAACTCCCTCCGAACAGCGCGGGGAGACTTGACAATCTTCTCCAAAGCGAGAATCGTATAGGAAACAGGATAGAACCTCGTTCTCTCACCACCCCCGTCACCACAATGGAGTGAATCGCATGTCCCTCACCGCCGAGAACTGGCCCATCACCGCCGCCCTCCTGCAGTTCCCGGGCACCAAGCCCGACGGCAGCCACGTCAACGACGCCGATGCAAGCGAGTGGGTCGAGGTCTTTCGCGAGGTGAAGGACGCCGGATTCTCCGACGTCGACTTCACCGACTCCTGGGTGCGCCCTGGCGACCTGAGCGAGGCGCGCCTCGACGAGCTCAAGCAGGCAACGGTCGAGGCCGGTATCGGCGCCCCCGTCATCTCCGCCATCCGTCGCAGCATCATCCAGACCGATGCCTGGAAGGAGAACCTCGCCTACAGCCACCGCACCATCGACGCGGCCGCACAGCTCGGCGTGAAGGTCGTCTCCTTCGGACTCCACCAGGCGCTCACCGCCGAGCAGAAGAAGCAGCTCTGGTTCTGGACCGTCGAGGGCTACAAGGACCCCGAGAACGACCCGGAGTCGTGGGGCAACGCGGTCTCGCGCTTCCGCGAGCTCGGCGAGCACGCCGCGCAGAACGGCATCCTGCTCTCTCTCGAACTGTACGAGGACACCTACCTCGGAACGGCCGACTCCTCCGTGCGCCTGGTGCAGGACATCGGCCTCAGCAACGTGGGCATCAACCCCGACATCGGCAACCTGATCCGCCTGCACCGTCCGATCGAGGACTGGCGCGAGATCGTGGCGAAGGTGCTGCCGTACTCGAACTACTGGCACGTCAAGAACTACAACCGCGACGAGGACATCTCCCGCGACATGTACGTCGCCACCCCCGCCCCGCTCGAGAGCGGCCTGATGAGCTACCGCGAGGCCTTCCGCACCGCGATCTCCGTCGGCTTCCAGGGCATCATCTGCACCGAGCACTACGGAGGGGACGGCCTCAGCGTGAGCGCCGCGAACCAGACCTACCTGCGCAATCAGGTGCTGCCCAAGCGCGACGGCTACGCCCTCGGCACGAGCCTGGTCGACCAGACTCCCGCATGACCCGCATCTTCGATGACCCGAACGACTTCGCCGACGATGCGCTCGACGGATTCGTCGCGGCGAACCGCCGCCACGTCTCTCGCGTCGACGGCGGGGTGGTGCGGGCGACTGCCTCCGCTCCAGGCACCGTCGCGCTCGTCGTGGGCGGCGGATCCGGCCACTACCCCGCCTTCGCCGGAATGGTCGGCACCGGGCTCGCCATGGGATCGGCCTGCGGCAACATGTTCGCCTCGCCGGCGGTCGGCCAGATCGTGCGCGTCGCCACCGCATCGCATCGCGGCGGCGGGGTGCTGCTCTCCTACGGCAACTACGCCGGCGACGTGCTCCACTTCGGGCAGGCCCAGGACCGCCTCAACGCGGCGGGCATCGAGACCCGCACCGTGCGCGTCACCGACGACATCGCGAGCGGCTCCGTCGACGAGATCGGCAAGCGCCGCGGGATTGCCGGCGACCTCACGGTGTTCAAGGTAGCGGGAGCTGCGGCAGAGGCCGGCGCCGATCTGGACGAGGTCGAACGCCTCGCCAACCTCGCCAATGACCGCACCAGGTCGCTCGGCGTCGCCTTCGCCGGCTGCACGCTGCCGGGCGCCACCGAGCCGCTCTTCACCGTTCCGGCCGGCCGGATGGCCGTGGGCCTCGGTATCCACGGCGAGCCCGGCATCGGCGAGCAGGACATGCCCACCGCCAGCGAGCTCGCGACCCTGCTGGTCGACGCGCTCCTCGCCGACCGCCCGACGGGCTCAGGCACCCGCGTGGTGCCGATCCTCAACGGACTCGGCACTGTCAAGTACGACGAGCTCTTCGTTCTCTTCGGTCGCGTCGCCGCCATGCTCGAGATGGCCGGCCTCGAGGTTGTCGAACCCGAGTGCGGCGAGCTCGTGACGAGCCTCGACATGTCTGGCGTCTCGCTCACCCTTTTCTGGCTGACCGACGAACTCGAACGGCTCTGGGCCGCGCCGGCCGACGCCCCCGGCTTCCGCAAGGGCTCGGTCCTCCCCTCCACCCCTGCAGCGGATGTCGCGGACAGCAGCGATCCCCTCGCCGCAGCACCCGCAGCACCACCGACCCCAGCTGCGACCCCGGCATCCGTCCGCCTCGCCACGGTGGCCTCCGCTCTCATCGTGGCCGTGCAGGACACGATCGAGAAAAACGCCGTGGCACTCGGCGACCTCGACGCCATCGCTGGGGACGGCGACCACGGGATCGGCATGAGTCGCGGGGTGCAGGGCGCCGCGACATCCGCTCTCGATGGCCAGGACAGCAGCGGGGTGCGCGAGCTGCTCGCCGCCGCGGCCGATGCCTGGTCGGAGCGCGCCGGCGGCACCTCCGGCGCCCTGTGGGCCGCCGCGATCACTGCGATCGGCGAGTCGCTGGGCAACCGCGACGGGTACACCGTTACCGACCTGCCCGGTGCCGCCCGCGCGGCATCGACCGCGATCACGACCCTCGGCAAGGCCACCCTCGGCGACAAGACCATGGTCGACGCGATGCTGCCCTACGTCGACGCGCTCGAGGCGGCCGTCGCTGCGGGGCACGGCGTCACCGAGTCACTCACGATCGCGGCAGCGGTCGCCACCGATGCGGCCAACGCCACCGCGCAGCTACGCCCGAAGCTCGGACGGGCACGTCCGCTCGCCGAGAAGAGCCTCGGACACCCCGACGCCGGAGCGGTATCGTTCGCGATGATCGTGACGCGTCTCGCGACAGAATCCACATCACCCCACCACCAGCAGGAGGCATCAGCATGACTGAGAACACCACACGCATCGCCGTCGTCGGATCGGGCTATATGGGCGGCGGCATCGCCCAGGTGCTCGCCCTCTCCGGCGCGACCGTTGTCATCGCCGACATCAGCGCCGAGATCGCTCAGTCGAACTACGACCGCCTGATCACCGAAGCGCGCGCCTTCGAGGACGCCGGCCTCTTCCCGGCCGGACCCACCGCGACCATCGAGCAGAACCTCAGCCCGGCCGCGAGCATCGAGGACGCCGTCGCCGACGCCGACTTCATCGAGGAGGCCGTGCCCGAGGTCATCGAGATCAAGCACGCGACCCTCGCCAGGATCAGCGCCGCGGCCAGGCCCGACGCGATCATCGGCAGCAACACGTCGACGATATCGATCTCGAAGCTCTCCGAGGCCGTCGTGAACCCCGGACGGTTCCTCGGTGTGCACTTCAGCAACCCGGCGCCGTTCATTCCCGGTGTCGAGGTCATCCCGCACGAGGGCACCGACGCCGCGATCCTGCCGACCGTCACCGGCCTCATCTCCGCCGCTGGCAAGCAGCCGGCCGTCGTCAAGGACGTCACGGGTTTTGTGCTCAACCGCCTGCAGTACGCGCTGTTCCACGAGGCGACCCAGCTCGTGGAGGAGGGCGTCGCATCTGCCGACGACATCGACACGATCACCCGCACGACCTTCGGCTTCCGCCTGCCGTTCTTCGGACCGTTCGCGATCGCCGACATGGCCGGACTCGACGTCTATGAGTTCTGCTACAAGTCGTTGCAGACCACGTTCCCGGAGCGCTTCGCGACCCCGAAGGTGCTCGCCGACCTCGTTGCAGCTGGCAAGCTCGGTACCAAGACAGGCGCCGGCTTCCTCGATGTGCCGGCCGACCGCACCCCCGCGCTCATCGCCTACCGCAACAACGCCTACGTACGGATGCAGCAGCTGCTCGACGAGCTCGGCCCGGCACCCATCCACTAGTGCGTATCCACCCCAGAACCACGACTCAGTTCAGAGGAGAACACCATGAGTAACGCCTTCCCCGCAGAACGCACCGTCATCGTCACCGGGGCCGTCTCGCCCCGCGGCATCGGACGAGCGACGGTCGACTACCTGGCCGCCCAGGGCTGGAACATCGGCATCATCGACCTCGACGACGCCGCCTGCAAGGCCATCGCCGCCGAGGTCACCGCCAAGTTCGGGGTGCAGGCGCACGGCGCCGGCGCCAACGTGGCGGTCGAGACCTCCGTTCGATCGGCGATCGACGAGATCGAGGCAGCCCTGCCCCAGCTGGTGGGGCTCGCGAATATCGCGGGGGTCTCCTCACCCGTCCCCTACCTCGAACTCGACGCTGCCGAGTGGGACCGCGTGATGAACATCAACCTCAACGGTGTGCACTACGCCACGAGGCGCGTCGCGGAATCCCTGGTCAAGCACGGCATCGGCCGCATCGTCAACATCTCGTCGGTGTCAGCTCAGCGCGGGGGCGGCACCTTCAGCAAGACGCCGTACTCGGTCGCGAAGGCCGGCGTCATCGGCCTGACCCGGTCGGTCGCCCGCGAGCTCGGCCCGTTCGGGGTCACGGTCAACGCCGTCTCCCCCGGCCCGATCGACACCGACATCATGGGCGGCACGCTCAGCGACGACCGCAAGGCCGCGCTCGCTGCCGAGGGGGTCGTCGACCGGATCGGAACGCCCCGCGACATCGCGGCGGCGATCGGGTTCCTGCTCAGCGAGGACACCGGATTCATCAGCGGGCAGACGCTCAACGTCGACGGCGGGCTGTATATGCATTGACACCACGCCACTCAGGCCTCGTCCTCCGGCGCCGCGTGCGACTCGAGGAACTCGTACAGCTCCCGGTCGTCAACACCGGGGAAGGTACCGGAGGGCAGCGGAGAGAGGATGTGGGCGTGAAGCTTCGCGCTCGACCACGCCTTGCCGCTCCAGCGGCCGGCGATGTCGGCCGGCGGCCGCATGCAGCAGCTCTTGTCCGGGCAGCGTGAGGTGGTGCGGGTCGTCGTCTCCCGTCCCCGGAACCACTTCGAGTGCGCGAACGGCACCCCGATCGTGATCGAGAACTCCTCGGCGGCAGTGGTGCCGGTCTGGGTCGAGTCGAAGAAGGTGCCGTCGGGGGTGTCGGTGTACTGGTAGAACTCGGTCGTGCGGTTCGTGTGACCGAAGGCCTGCCTGGCGCTCCACTGGCGGCACACGATCTGCCCCTCGGTCGAGCCGGTGACGTCGAGCGGCAGGCGCAGGCCGTCGTTCTCGTAGGCCTTGTAGACGGCACCGTCGCCGCCGACCCGCAGGAAGTGCAGCTGCATGTCGAGGTGTGCGGTGGCGAGGTTCGTGAGGCGGATCGCCGCGGCCTCGTGGGTCACCCCGAACGCGTCGCGGTAGTCCTCGACCGCGATGTTGTGATCGGCCTTGGCCGCACGCAGGAACTCCACCGACTGGGTGAGCGGCATCAGACAGGCGGCCGCGAAATAGTTGATCTCGAGCCGCTGGCGCAGGAAGTCCGCGTAGCTGTGCGGTGACTCGTGGCCGAGCAGCCGGTGGGCGATCGCCTGCAGCGCCATGGAGCGCAGGCCGTGCCCGCCGGGGATCGACGCCGGCGGCAGGTAGATGCGGCCGTTCTCCAGGTCGGTCACCGACCTGGCGGAGTGCGGCAGGTCGGAGACGTGCACGAGCTCGAAGCCGAGCTGCTTGGCCATCTGACTCACCGAGCGGTGGGTGAGCGCCCCGGTCACGTGCCCGACCGCGCGCACCGTGTCCTCGGCGAGCTTCTCGATGTCGGGCAGGTAGTTGTCGAGGGTGCGCATGTGCTGGCGCAGCTCGGTGTTCGCGCGACGGGCCTCCTCGGGGGTCGCGATCGCCTCCCGTGCCCGCCTGGCGAGCTCGCGGTTCAGGCCCACGATCGTCGACAGCGTCTCGTCGCTCAGCGCGCGGGTCGGCCGCACGACGGGCAGCCCGAGCGACTCGTACGCCGAGCTGCGCTGCAGCCGGTCGAGCTCGATCTCCAGGGCGGCGCGGGCATTCGGCGGCGCATCGTTCAGGAGCTCGCCGACGTCGGTGCCGAGCGCCGAGGCGATCCGCGCGAGCAGGGTGATCCGCGGCTCCTTGCGACCGTTCTCGATCAGCGACAGCTGGCTGCCGGCGATGCCGACGGCGGCGCCGAGCTGGTCGAGGGTCATCCCACCCCCGTTGCGGAAGTGGCGGATGCGCTGGCCGAGGGTCACAAGATCCTGCATTCCTTGACCATAGCGAAAGAACCGCCGATCTTTCTAGTGGATTGGTCTAGTTCGGCGGGTTTGCACGGCGAATCATGAAAGAGAAGCCAGTTCTTCACCTATTCATTCCGTCCCGCCCGTCCCACCCTGCCCCTTCCCGAGAGGATCCATCATGAGCAGCGCCACACTCAGCAAGCCGTCCCTGGGCCAGTCGCCCGCGATCCGCACCGGTCCGATCAGGGTGATCGCGACATCCGCCCCCCAGGGAACGGACGAGTCGGTCGTCGCCTGGGTCGACTCGATCGCCGCGATCACCGTGCCCGACCAGGTCATCTGGTGCGACGGCAGCCCGCAGGAATGGGATGGCCTCGCCCGCCTGATGGTCACGCAGGGCACCGTGGTGCAACTCAACCCCGAGCACCGCCCCTACAGCTTCCTCGCCCGAAGCGACCCGAGCGACGTCGCACGCGTCGAGGACCGCACGTTCATCTGCTCGGAGGACGAAACGGATGCCGGCCCCACCAACAACTGGGCCGAGCCGGCCCAGATGCGCGCGACCCTCGCCCCCCTCTTCGCGGGATGCATGCGCGGCCGCACGATGTACGTGATGCCCTTCTCGATGGGTCCCCTCGGCTCGCCGCTCTCCCGCCTCGGGGTGCAGCTCACCGACTCGCCGTACGTGGTGGCGAGCATGTCCGTCATGACGCGGATGGGGACATCCGCTTTGAAGCTGATCGACGCCGCGACCGCCTGGGTCCCCGCTGTGCACAGCGTGGGCAAGCCGCTGGCCGAGGGTGAGGCGGATGTCGCGTGGCCCTGCAACACGACGAAGTACATCTCGCACTTCCCCCAGACCCGCGAGATCTGGTCCTACGGCTCGGCCTACGGCGGCAACGCGCTGCTCGCGAAGAAGTCGTTCGCCCTGCGGATCGCCTCGACCATGGCGCGCGATGAGGGCTGGATGGCCGAGCACATGCTGATCCTCAAGATCACGAACCCCCGCGGGAAGGCGTTCCACGTCGTCGCGGCGTTCCCCTCCGCCTGCGGCAAGACGAACCTCGCGATGCTCAAGCCCACCATCCCGGGCTGGACCGTCGAGACGATCGGCGACGACATCGCCTGGCTGCACCCGAGCGCCGACGGCACCCTCCGGGCGATCAACCCGGAGGCCGGCTTCTTCGGTGTCGCCCCGGGCACCGGGGTGTCGACCAACGCGACCGCGATCGAGACGGTCTGGGGCAACACGATCTTCACGAACGTCGCGATGCGCGACGACGGCGACGTGTGGTGGGAGGGCCTGACCGACAAGGCCCCCGATCACCTCATCGACTGGCAGGGCAACGAGTGGACGCCGGCGAGCGGCACCAAAGCCGCCCACCCGAACTCGAGGTTCACCGTCGCGGCCAAGCAGTGCCCGTCGATCTCGGATGACTGGGAGGACCCCAAGGGCGTGGTGATCGACGCCATCATCTTCGGCGGACGACGTGCCACCAACGTGCCGCTCGTCGTCGAGGCACGCGACTGGGAGCACGGCGTCTACCTCGGCGCGACGATCTCGTCGGAGAAGACGGCAGCAGCGGAGGGTACCGTGGGCGAGCTTCGCCGCGACCCCTTCGCCATGCTGCCCTTCTGCGGCTACAACATGGCCGACTACTGGGCGAACTGGCTGAAGGTCGGACAACAGCTGCGCCCCGGCGGGCGGATGCCGCGCATCTTCCAGGTCAACTGGTTCCGCAAGGACGAGAACGGCGACTTCCTCTGGCCCGGATTCGGTGAGAACTCGCGAGTGCTCGAGTGGATCCTCGAGCGCGTCGACGGCAAGCTGCCGGCCGCGGACGGCCCGCTCGGGCTCGTCCCGACCGCGGGCGGCCTCAACGTGGAGGGCCTCGACCTGGCCGAGGGCGACCTCGAGAAGCTCTTCGAGGTGGACGCCGAGTCCTGGCTCGCGGAGGCGGACTCCACCGAGGAGTTCTTCGCGACCTTCGGCGACAAGGTGCCGGCCGCGCTGCTCAACCAGCTGACGGTGCTGAGGTCGCGGCTGAGCTGAGGCCCGTCCATCCCCCCGCCTCTCCGGAGACCCCTCCCGAACGGCCCCGCGCGGTGAACTCCGGCGGGACCGGTGTGCACCCCCTCGGCCACCAGGAACGCTCCGCTGTGTCGCCGCCGAGGCCTGACGCGGGGCCCGACGGGCGCAACCCAGGCGAGCGGATGTCGCGCCCTCCTGCCACCGCGCGCGCCCCACCCGTTCAGGTGGTCTACCAGCCCTCCGGGATACCGTGGCGGGATGCCCCGAAACAGCGCACTCCGCGACCTCCACACCGTTCTGTCGAACCCTCTGCTGGAGATCGCCCCCGCGCTGGCCGACCAGCTGCGGCCGATCGTCGGCCACTCGGCGCTCGTGATCTTCACCGAGGACTGCACGGGACGTCCGCAGAAGCTGGCCGGCGACCGGGCGATCACCGACCACGTGACGGTCGCCGAGATGGTCGTGGTGCGCGAGAGCGTGCGCAGGAGCCTGCGCGAGAACGCGGGCGGGCCAGCGGGCGCGGGCGCGGGAGCTGGCGCGGGCGCGGCCGGCCTCGTCGTCTGGGACGCCGAGGGAGTCATCGCCGGCGCCCCGCGCGCCTACGCCGGCTGGATCGCCCCGAGCGGCGCCCTGCTGGTGCTGACCGACCCTGTGCTGACCGACCCTGTGCAGACCGACCCTGTGCCGCCGAGAGCAGCCACACCAGAGGTCGCGGCCCGCGACCGTGCCGGCGACGCCGTCTCCGCCCTCTGGAACCTCGTCGCCCTCAGCATCCACCACCAGGTCGCCGCAGCCTCGCCCGCCTACCTGGCCGACTCCCGCCACCGTTCCACCGAGCGCGCCTCGATCATCGCCGAACTCACCGACACGCACTCGACCACCCTCGAGACCCTCCTCGCCGTGCTCCGCTCCCCCGACGCCACCGACTCCGCTGCCCGCCAGACCTCCGTCACGATCGCGGCGAGCGCCATGGTGACCCTCCGCTCGGTGTCCGACCTCGACCGCAAACTCTCCAAGGAACCTGTCGCGACAGCCTTCGAACGACTCAAGACCGACCTGCGCCCGCTGGCCAGATTCGGTGGGCTCGACATCCAGTTCATCGAACCGCCCGTCGGCGGACGCGCCCTGCCCGGTGAGGTCGCCCACGCGGGACGCGCGATTGTGCGCGGCGCCGTGCTCGCCCTCGTCGAGCAGACCGGCGTCGAACGGGTGCGGGTGCAGTGGGACTGCGACGGCAGCAACCTGCTGGTGACGATCCGCGACGACGGCCCCGGCGACCTCACCACCGACACCTCCACCGTGCGCCAGCTCAGCGCCCGCGTCGCCGCCCTCGACGGCACCCTCGGGGTCGAGGCGACACCCGGCTGGGGCTCCGAGATCTCCGTGGCGCTGCCCCTCGACCCGGTCGCGAACCGCCACGGCATCGCCCCCGCCTGGGACCTCACCGCCCAGGAGAAGCGCGTGCTGGGGCTCGCGGCATCCGGCTCCCGCAACCGCGCGATCGGCGAGGCCCTGAGCATCAGCGAGAACACTGTCAAGTTCCACGTGGCCAACGTGCTCAGGAAGGTCGGCGCCTCCAACCGCGCCGAGCTCGCCTCGATCGTCAACACGCAGTCGTGAACACGCCGAGCTGACCCTCCCCGCCCCACCCCGCCCACCCATCCCCACCCATTCCCACCCGTCCCTACCCGTCCGGGTAGGTGACTCCACCCACCCGGCCAGTGCCGCCGAGACATCCGCTCGCGTTGAATGGAGGTATGCAGACAGAAGAGGCGATCGCGCTCATCGCCACCGAGAACACCCGTCTCGTCGCCACCCTCGACCCCCGTTCCCTGGCGGATGCCGCGTCGGCCCTCACCGCGGCAGATGCCGTGTTCGTGCTGGGCGCCGGCCGCTCCGGACTCGCCCTGCGGATGACCGCCATGCGGCTGATGCACCTCGGACTCACCGTGCACATCGTGGGCGACGTGACGACCCCAGCCATCCGCGCCGGCGACGTGCTGCTCGTCGCGAGCGGATCTGGCACCTCGGCCGGGATCGTCGGCTCCGCCCGCACCGCCGCCGAGGTGGGAGCGTCCGTCGTCGCCCTCACCACCGCGGCCACATCGCCCCTGGCCGCCCTCGCCACCGTCGTCATCGAGGTGGCCGCGGCCGACAAACTCGACCGCGCCGCGACGAAGTCGGACCAGTACGCCGGCTCGCTCTTCGAGCAGTCCGTCGTCACGATCGGCGACGCGCTGTTCCACACGCTCTGGGTGAGGTCGGGCCGCTCGGCCGACGACCTCTGGCCCCGGCACGCAAATCTTGACTAATCCCGCACATCAACCGCGCGCACATCAATCGCGCACCCCGAAAGGAACCACCATGCAACTCCAGGTAGCTATCGACTTCCTCACCACCGACGACGCCCTCGCCCTCGCGGCCAAGGTCGCCGACAGCGTCGACATCATCGAGCTCGGCACCCCGCTCATCAAGAGCGCCGGCCTCTCCGTCGTCACCGCCATGAAGCAGGCGCATCCGGACAAGATCGTGTTCGCCGACCTCAAGACCATGGACGCCGGCGAGCTCGAGGCCGACATCGCGTTCACCGCGGGCGCCGACCTCGTCACCGTTCTCGGCGTCGCCGGCGACTCCACCATCGCCGGAGCCGTGAAGGCCGCCCGCGCCCACGGCAAGGGAATCGTCGTCGACCTCATCGGCGTCGCCGACAAGGCCGCCCGCGCCCAGGAGGTCACCGCGCTCGGCGCCGAGTTCGTCGAGATGCATGCCGGACTCGACGAGCAGGTCGAAGCCGGATTCACCTTCGGCACCCTCCTCGAGGCCGGCCGGGCCTCCGGTGTCGCGTTCTCCGTCGCCGGCGGCGTCTCCATCGCCACCATCGGCTCGGTGCAGCAGGCCGGCGCCCGCGTCGCCGTCGCCGGTGCCGCCATCTACGGAGCAGACGACCCCGCAGCCGCCGCCGCCGAGCTCCGGGCCGCAATCACGGCCTGATCGTTCCACCGGGGGGTCCGGCGTGGGAAACTGGAGCATGACAGGCGCAGCCGCAGGCTCAGCATGACCAGCACACCAGACTCCCCCACCCCGACCGGGCACACCCCGGCCAGCGGCTCCCCCCGGTTCGAACGCACGATCACCAGCCGGCTCTTCGCCTACACCACGGTGTTCATCGCCCTGCTCGGCTGCGCCATCTACGTTCCGCTGATGATCCTGCCCTCCACAGCGGATGATCGCGCCGGCGCCATCGTCGGAGGCATCGCGATCGCCGTGGCGACGGTCGCCGTCGCCTCATTCATCCGCATCCGGGTGTCGGTCGACGCCCGCGGACTGCGAGTGACCTCCGCCGTGTTCGGCTACCCGCTCGTGCGAATCCCCCTCGACCGCATCGCCGGTGTCCACTCGGACATGCTCCGCGCCAGGGACTGGGGCGGTTGGGGCTACCGGATCGTGCCGGGCCGCTCGACCGCCATCATCCTGCACGCCGGACCGGGGCTCGTGGTCGAGAAGACCAACGACCGCTTCTTCGCCATCACTCTCGACGACGCGAACGCGGCGGCCGCGGTACTGCAGAGACTGCGCACCACGACCGCCTGACCGGGTGGACTAGGCGACGGCCCGGACGGGCTCCTCTGCCTCCACCAGGTACTGCGCGTACGCGCCGAGGGTGAGGAACGTGGGGAAGTCCTCCCCCAGCGTGACCTCGCGGAAGATCTCCACGGCCTCATCGACCCGGTCGCCGTCGTGGCGCTCCAGTTCGGAGAGCACGGAGGCCAGCATCCGCTCGACGAGCGCGACGGTGATGGCCGTCCCCTCCGCCGTGATGACCCGCTGGTGAATCCACTGCCAGAGCTGCGAGCGGCTGATCTCGGCCGTCGCGGCGTCCTCCATCAGGTTGTCGATCGCCGCGGCGCCGACCCCGCGCAGCCAGCTCTCGAGGTAGCGGACCGCGATCGAGACGTTCGCGCGCACCCCGGCGTCGGTGACCTTGCCCTGGATGCGCAGGTCGAGCAGGTCCTCGGCAGTCACGGTGACGTCGTCGCGCAGGCGGTCGACCTGATTCGGACGGTCGCCGAGGATGGCATCGAACTCGGCCCTGGCCGCGGGGATGAGGTCGGGGTGCGCGACCCAGGTGCCGTCGAAGCCGTCGCCGGCCTCGCGCCTCTTGTCGGCGCTGACCTGTTCGAGCGCCCACTTCGTCACCTCCGGGTCGCGCCGATTCGGGATGAACGCGCTCATGCCGCCGATGGCATGCGCCCCGCGCTTGTGGCAGGTCTGCACCAGCAGCTCGGTGTACGCCCGCATGAACGGCACGGTCATCGTGATCTTCGACCGGTCCGGCAGCACGAACGACGCCCCTCGGCCGCGGAAGTTCTTGATGATGCTGAAGATGTAGTCCCACCGCCCGGCGTTGAGCCCGGCACAGTGGTCCTTCAGCTCGAACAGGATCTCGTCCATCTCGAACGCGGCAGGGATGGTCTCGATCAGCACCGTCGCGCGGATCGTGCCGTACTCGATGCCGACCGCGTTCTCCGAAAAGGTGAATATGTCGTCCCAGAGGCGCGCCTCGAGGTGGTTCTCGAGCTTCGCCAGGTAGAAGTACGGCCCCGTGCCCCCCTCGATGAGCTTCTTCGCGTTGTGGAAGAAGTACAGGCCGAAGTCGACGAGCGAGCCGGATGCCGGGGCGCGCAGCCCGGCGCGGTCCGTGTAGCGCAGGTGCTTCTCGACCAGATGCCAGCCGCGCGGGCGCATCACGATCGTCGGGGTGGTGTCTCCGACCGTGTAGCTCTTGCCGTCGCCGGTCGTGTAGTCGATCTGCCCGCGGATCGCGTCGAACAGCGACAGCTGGCCGCCGATGACGTTCGCCCAGGTGGGGCTCGTGGCGTCCTCCTGGTCGGCGAGCCACACCTTGGCGCCGGAGTTCAGCGCGTTGATGGTCATCTTGCGGTCTGTGGGGCCGGTGATCTCGACCCGGCGGTCCTCAAGACCCGGGCCGGCGCCGGCCACTCGCCACGCGGCATCCGCTCTGATGGCACTCGTCTCCGGCAGGAACCGCAGGTTGCGACCATTGTCGATCGCGCGGCGCTGATGCATACGGGCGGCCAGGCGTTCGTGCCGTCGGCCGGCGAACTGGTCGTGGAGGCGGGTGAGGAAGTGCAGTGCCTCCGGCGTGAGGATCTCGTCGAAACGATTTTCGAGCGGGCGGGTGATTTCCATTCTGGTGTGCATGGGGTGTCCTTTGACGAGTGCGTGACAGGTGCGGGTCTAGTGGAACTGGGCGGACTCGGTGGAGCCCACGAGCGCGAGGGTCGCGCTGTTCGGATTGAGCGCCGTGGCGATGAGGTCGAAGTAGCCGGTACCGACCTCGCGCTGGTGCTTGGTCGCCGTGTAGCCGTCGGCCTCCGAGGCGAACTCGGCCTCCTGCAGGTCGACATAGGCGCTCATGTGGCGCTGCGAGTAGTCGCGGGCCAGCGTGTACATCGAGTGGTTGAGGGCGTGGAAGCCGGCCAGGGTGATGAACTGGAAGGTGTAGCCCAGCTCCGACAGCTCCCGCTGGAAGGTCGCGATCTGCGTGTCGTCGAGGTGACGCTTCCAGTTGAACGAGGGCGAGCAGTTGTAGGCCAGCTTCTTGTTCGGGAAGTCCTGGTGGATGCTCTCGGCGAAGACGCGGGCCAGCTCCAGGTCGGGCTCGCCGCTCTCGACCCAGATCATGTCGGCGTAGGGGGCGTAGGCGTGGCCGCGGGAGAGCACGGTGTCGATGCCGGGCGTCGTGCCGAAGAAGCCCTCCGGGGTACGGGTGCCGTCGAGGAACGCCTTGTCGCGGTCGTCGACGTCGCTGGTGAGGAGGTTGGCGGCGAGCGAGTCGGTGCGGGCGATGATGACGCTCGGCACTCCCGCGACATCCGCTGCGAGCCGCGCGGCGTTGAGGGTGCGGATGTGCTGGCCGGTCGGGACCAGGACCTTGCCGCCCATGTGGCCGCACTTCTTCTCGCTGGCGAGCTGGTCCTCCCAGTGCACGCCACCCGCCCCGGCCTCGATCATCGAGGTCATCAGCTCGTAGGCGTTGAGCGGGCCGCCGAAGCCGGCCTCGGCGTCGGCGACGATCGGGGCCATCCAGTCGGTGGTCATGGTGCCCTCGGCGTGCTCGATCTGGTCGGCGCGCAGCAGGGCATTGTTGATGCGGCGCACCACGTTCGGCACCGAGTTGGCCGGGTAGAGGCTCTGGTCGGGGTAGGTCTGGCCCGAGAGGTTCGCGTCGGCCGCGACCTGCCATCCGCTCAGGTAGATCGCCTTGAGGCCGGCGCGCACCTGCTGCACGGCCTGATTGCCGGTGAGGGCGCCGAGGGCGGCGACCCAGCCCTCGTCGTGGATACTCTCCCAGAGCTTCTCCGCCCCGCGGCGGGCCAGGGTGTGCTCCTCCTTGACCGTGCCGCGCAGGGCGATGACATCCTCGGCCGTGTAGTCGCGCTGCACGCCATCCCAGCGGGCCTCGGTCTTCCACTGCGTCTCGAGCTCGGCTGCGGTCTGGGTCTGGTCGCCGGGGCGGATGCTGGTCATGAGGACTCCTTCGTCGAATCTGTCGGGTGCTTCCGGGTATTCCTCGACTGTGGGGCCGCCATGACCGTTCTTCACCCGCTCTTTCCACAGAAGAACCTCGATTCTTCTATTCCGCGGAAGAACGGGGGATGAGATGCTGGGTGCATGACACCATCGACGCTGTTGCCGCCCGAGGATGAATACATGCTCGATTCGCTCACGATCGGCCGCCGCATCCGCCAACTGAGGACCGAGCGGGGCCTCACCCTCGACTCCCTCGGGGCGGCGCTGGGCCGCGCAGCGTCGCAGGTGTCGGTGATCGAGAACGGCAAGCGCGAACTCAAACTCGGCGAGCTGCAGCGTCTCGCCCGTATCCTCGGAGTCTCGCTTGACGACCTGCTCAGCCCCGAGGCGCCGTCCAAGCGCGCGGCCCTCGAGATCGCGCTCGAGCGGGCGCAGCGCGGTCCGCTCTACGCGTCGCTGCCGCTGCCCGCCCTTCCGGTGCGCAAGTCCCTCAGCGACGAGGCGATCGAGACGATTCTCGCCCTGCACGACGAGTTGCAGCGCCTGCACCGCGAGCGGGCGGCGACGCCCGAGGAGGCGCGGAGGGTCAACACCGAGCTGCGCAGTGCGATGCGCCGCCGCAACAACTACTTCGCCGAGCTCGAGGCCACAGCCACCGGGTTGCTCGCCGCGGTCGGCCACCAGGGCGGACCGCTCTCGCAGCGCATCGCCTCCGACCTGGCTACCCACCTCGGCTTCTCGCTGCATTACGTGCCCGACCTGCCGACCTCCACCCGCAGCGTGACGGACCTCAAGAACGGGCGCATCTACCTGCCGGTCGGCAAGGGCGACGATGGCGACGCGCGCACGACCCTCCTGCAGGCGCTGGCGAGCCATGTGCTCGGTTCGGCCGAGCCTCGCGACTACGCGGACTTCCTGCGCCAGCGGGTCGAGACGAACTACCTGGCTGCGGCAATCCTGGTTCCGGAGCGGAGCGCGGTCGACTTCCTGCAGTCGGCGAAGCACAAGCGCGAGCTCTCGGTAGAAGACCTCCGCGACGCGTTCGCGGTGAGCTACGAGACAGCGGCCCACCGCTTCACGAACCTGTCGACCGAGCATCTCGGCATCCCCGTGCACTTCCTCAAGGTGCACGAAAGCGGCACGATCTCCAAGGCGTACGAGAACGACAGTGTGCTGTTCCCCACCGATGCGCTTGGCGCCGTCGAGGGCCAGCTCGTCTGCCGCAACTGGAGCGCCCGTCGGGTCTTCGACATCGACGACCGGTTCAGCCCGTACCACCAGTACACCGACAAGCCCGTCGGCACCTACTGGTGCACCTCGCGCATCCAGTCGACGGCGCGCGGCGCCTTCTCGGTGAGCGTCGGCACCCCGTTCGCCCACGTCAAGTGGTTCCGCGGGCGCGACACCGCCAACCGTGCGGTCTCGACCTGCCCGGACGAGGGCTGCTGCCGCCGCCCGCCGACGGAGCTCGCCGAGCGCTGGGAGCACCAGTCGTTCCCGAGCGCGCGCCTGAACAGCTCGCTGCTCGCGGCGATGCCCACCGGAGTCTTCCCCGGCGTCGACAGCACCGAGGTCTATGAGTTCCTGGACGCGCACGCGCCGCGCGGGTGAGGGGGCGTGCGAGGGTGGGACCATGGAATTCTGCATCTTCACTGAGCCCCAGCAGGGCGCGACCTACGACCAGCTGCTCACCTTCGCGCAGGCAGCGGAGGCGGCCGGCTTCGACGGCTTCTTTCGCTCCGACCACTACCTGCAGATGGGCGACGCCTGGGACGGCTTGCCCGGACCGACCGACGCCTGGACCACCCTCGCCGGCCTCGCCCGGGAGACGAGCACCCTCCGCCTCGGCACCCTCGTGTCGTCGGCGACCTTCCGCCACCCCGGCATTCTCGCGATCCAGGTCGCCCAGGTCGACCAGATGTCGGGCGGCCGCATCGAGCTCGGGCTCGGTACCGGCTGGTTCGCCGAGGAGCACGCCGCCTACGGCATCCCCTTCCCCGACAAGCGTTTCGGCCTGTTCGAGGAGCAGCTCGAGATCATCACCGGACTGTGGGGCACCCCGATCGGCGAGAAGTACAGTTTCTCCGGCACGCACTATCGACTGGCGGATGCTCCGGCGCTCCCCAAACCCGCTCAGCCACGCGTGCCCGTGATCGTCGGCGGCGGCGGCGCGAAGCGCACCCCGGCGATCGCCGCGCGCTTCGCCACCGAGTTCAACATCGGCTTCGTCGACGAGGCCACGATCGCCGCGAAGTTCGCGGGGGTGCGCTCCGCCGCCGAGGACATCGACCGCGACCCCGATAGCCTCAAGCTCTCCGTCGCTCTCCCGACGATCGTCGCCCGCAGCGACGCGGAGTTCCGCGCGCGGGCCGAGACAATCCACACCGACGCCGACGACTTCCGGCTGATCAACATCGCGGGCAGCCCGGCCGAGGCCGTCGACAAGATCGGCCGCCTCGGCGAGATCGGCGCGCAGCGGGTCTACCTGCAGCTCATCGACGTGCACGACACCGACCACGTCGACCTCATCGCGTCGGAGGTGTTGTCGCAGCTGCGGTGAGGCGGAACCGAGCACCTGGACTGACCACGATGGCGCAGCCGCACGACATCCGCACCAGGGGTGGACGACAGGGGGATGAGGGTGGGGCGATAGGGTGGCACTTCCGGCGAAGAGGACCTGATGGCGACGATCTACGAGGTGGCCGCGCTCGCGGGCGTCTCCCCGGCGACAGTCTCGCGGGTGTTCAACGACCGGCCGGTGTCGGCGGCGAAGGCCGCGCTCGTGCGTGCCGCGGCCGAGACGCTGCGCTTCACGCCGAACCGCACAGCCAGGAGCCTGCGGAAGCAGAACTCCGAGGTGATCGCGCTCGTGATCCCCGATATCGAGAACCCGTTCTTCACCACGCTCGCGCGCGCCGTCGAGGACCGCGCGCAGGCGGCCGGTCTGTCGGTGGTGCTCTGCAACAGCGACGACGATCCCGAGAAGGAGGCGCGGTACCTCGACATCGCTATCTCCGAGAACATGGCCGGGGTGATCCTGGCACCGGCGAGCGACCACAGCGATCTGAGCGCCGTGATCGCGCGGAGGCGTCCGGTGGTGGCCGTGGACCGCACGACCGGGTTCGACATCGACTCCGTCATGATCGACAACCGTCCGGCGGGGCGTGCGGCGACGGACGCCCTGATCGCCGCCGGGTTCACCCGCATCGCGTGCATCGCGGGACCGCTCGGGATCGTGACCGCGGACGAGCGGCGCGGCGGGTGGGGCGATGCGGTTCAGGACGGCGCTGAGGGTGCGGGGTCCGAGCTTTTGCGCTTCGGCAATTACCGCGTCGACGGCGGACGCTCCGCCATGCTCGAGCTCCTCGCCCTCTCCGATCCGCCCGATGCCGTCGTGGTGTCGAACAACCTGATGGGAGTCGGCGCCCTGGAGGTGCTGGCCGAGGCGGTTCGCACTCCGGGAGCGGTCGCCCCGGGCTTCGGTGTCGCGATCATCGGCGACCTCCCGTTCGCGACCTTCGCGCCGGCCGCCATCACGGTGGTGCACCTGCCGGTGCGCGAGCTCGGCACCGCGGCCGCGGACCTTCTTATCGCCCGGATCGCGGAGCGTGCGGCGGGCGAGCGGGCCGGCTCCGACGTCGATGCCGCACCTGGCGCCGGCACTCGGATCCCGGCGCGCACCGTGGTACTCGCGGGTGAGATCGTGCCCGCCCGCATCCTCGCGGACGGCTGAGCGCGCACGTTGTCCACACGTGAGCACACTCTTCACCACACCGCAGCTTGCGGATGAAATCGATTTCTGGAACGCTGATCCCAACGATCCAAGGAGCAACGATGCCCGACACCACAGCTGCGACCACGCCCGCCGCCACGCCCGCGACCACGCAGCCCGCCTACACCCTCCCCACCCTCGCATCCGCGACATCGGTCCCGCCGAAGACCGCGTACCTGATCGCGAGCGGCGACCTGCGTGAGTCAGCGAACACTGCGGGCTGGCCGACCCAGCACGCCATGGAGCAGGACATCACGCGCGCGTTCACGGACATCGGCTGGACCGTCGTCCGGGCGAACGGCATCGATCCGGAGCTCGGCCACGCCTTCATCCGCTCGCAACGTATGGGCCTCGAGGTCTTCCGCACCATCCCGGCCGACGCACCGCTCATCGTCGCCGAGGCCGTCTGGCAGTACAGCCACCACGTGCTCGCCGGACTCCGCACCCACCGCGGCCCGATCCTCACGATCGCGAACTTCGCGCCGGACTGGCCGGGCCTGGTCGGGCTCCTCGGCCTCAACGCCGGGCTCACCAAGATGGGCACGCCGTACTCCACCCTCTGGAGCGTCGACTTCACGGATGACTGGTTCCGCGCGGGCATCGCGAGCTGGGTCGAGACCGGGTCGATCGCCCATGACGACTCTCACGTTCATCCGCTGCCCGAGCTCCAGGACAGCCCCGAGAAGCGCCTCGGCGCCGCCCTCGCCCAGGAGCTACTCACCGAGAAGGCCATCATCGGCGTCTTCGACGAGGGCTGTATGGGCATGTACAACGCGATCATCGACGACGAGCTGCTCAACCCTCTCGGCATCTACAAGGAGCGGCTCTCGCAGAGCGCTCTCTACGCGGAGATGCTGACCGTGAGTGAAGCGGATGCCGCGTCCATCGGCACCTGGCTGCGCGAGGCGGGCATGACGTTCCGCACCGGAACGGACGAGGCCACCGAGCTGACCGAGGCGCAGCTGACCTGGCAGTTCAAGATGTACATCGCCGCGCTGCGGATCAGCGACGACTTCGGGCTCGACGCGGTCGGCATCCAGTACCAGCAGGGGCTCAAGGACCTCGTTCCGGCGAGCGACCTCGCCGAGGGCCTGCTGAACTCCACCGACCGTCCGCCGGTCACGAGCCGCGACGGCGCCAGGATCCTGCACGAGGGGCGCGCGTTCCCGCACTTCAACGAGGCCGACGAGGGCGTCGCCGTCGACGCGCTCATCACCGACCGTGTGTGGCGCGCCATGGGGCTCGTCCCCGACAACACCCTGCACGATGTGCGATGGGGCGAGGACTTCGACGGAGCGTTCGTCTGGGTCTACGAGATCTCGGGATCAGTGCCCGTCTCGCACCTCGGCGGCTACCAGAACGCCGAGGGCTGGCGGCAGGGGCCGGTCTTCTTCCCCGCCGGCGGCAGCACGATCAACGGCGTCTCCAAGCCCGGCGAGATCGTCTTCTCCCGCGTGTACATCGCTGACGGAGTGCTCAACCTCGACATCGGGCGCGCCAGCGTCGTCGAGCTGCCGGCGCAGGAGACACAGCGGCGCAAGGACGCGACCAACCCGGAGTGGCCGATCGCACACGTGGTGCTGCACGGCATCTCCCGCGACCAGTTCATGGCCCGCCACAAGGCGAACCACGCCCAGGTCGTCTACGCGCCCGACGCCGAGACCGCCGACCGGGCGCTCGTCGCGAAGGCGGAGATGTTCCGCGGGCTCGGGGTGCGCGTGCACCTCGTGGGGGACGTCACGCTGTAGTCGAGCCGTTCCCCGGGTGCCGTGCCGGCGACCCGGGGGACAGCCCCACCGGCAATCTGGGGCATTCAGGAATGTCGCAGGCATCCGCTATCGTCGCGTCATGGCTTTCATCGAAGCGCGCGACCTGGTCAAGACGTACACTCCCAAGGGCTCCCCGCTGGTGCGGGCGCTCGACGGGCTGAGCCTGTCCGTCCCGCAGGGCACGGTCACCGCCCTGCTCGGCCCGAACGGGGCGGGCAAGACCACCACCGTGAAGGTGCTGACGACGCTGATCCGCGCCACCTCGGGCACCGCGACCATCGACGGCATCGACGTGGGGACCCGCGGCGACGAGGTGCGCCGCATGATCGGCGTCTCCGGGCAGTACGCGGCCGTCGACGAGAACCTCACCGGGTTCGAGAACCTCGACATGGTCGGGCGCCTGTACCACCTCGGCGCGAAGGCGTCGCGGGCCAGGGCAAGCGAGCTGATCGAGATCTTCGACCTCACCGAGGCGCAGAACCGTCCGGTCAAGGGGTTCTCCGGGGGCATGCGCCGCCGCATCGACCTCGCCGGGGCGCTTGTGATCAACCCGCGGGTGCTCTTCCTCGACGAGCCCACGACGGGCCTCGACCCGCGCAGCCGGCTCGGCATGTGGGACATCATCACCAGTCTGGTCAGCGAGGGCACCACTGTGCTGCTCACCACGCAGTACCTCGAGGAGGCCGACCGGCTCGCGAACGATATCGCCGTGATCGACCACGGTCAGGTCATCGCGCAGGGCACCTCCGACGAGCTCAAGTCGTCGATCGGTGGCCAGCGGGTCGAGCTGAGTCTCGTCTCCGAGGCGGATACCGAGGCCGCGGTCGAGATCCTGCGCTCGGTGGGTTCCGCTGCCCCGGAGGTCTCGGCCGACCGCCGCTCGATCTCGGTCACGGTAGCGCATGGGCCGGCGGCGCTCAGTGCGGTGCTCGAGCAGGTGGAGCTGCGCGACATCCGCTTGCATGATGCGGGAATGCAGCGGCCGACCCTCGACGACGTGTTCCTGCAGCTGACCGGGCATGCCGCTGCGCCCGGCACAAGCGATGACGAGGACGGCCCGGCTTCGGCGAAGAAGGGCAGACGCCGACGCGGTGCCCGGGAGACGGACGACCTCGAGAAGGACAACCTGGAGAACGCCAGAT
>JACMNE010000006.1 GCA_014378715.1 Microbacteriaceae bacterium | reverse complement strand
CTGAACCAGCTGGAGCTCTCCGGCGGCCGCTACGGCCTGCAGACCATGTGCGAGGGCGGCGGCATGGCCAACGCGACGATCATCGAGAGGTACTGATGCAGATCCAGGGAGCCGTTGCGCTCGTCACCGGCGGGGCCTCCGGGCTTGGGCTCGCGACCGCGATCACCCTCCGAGACGCGGGCGCCACCGTCGTCGTCGTCGACCTGCCGCGCGCCGAGCAGGCCGTGCGGGGTGCCGGCTTCGTCTTCGCGGCAGCGGATGTCGCGGACCCCGGCCAGGTCGAGGCCGCGGTCGCCACCGCAACGGCCCTCGGGCCGCTGCGCATCGTCGTCGCCTGCGCGGGCATCGCGACCCCGGGTCGTGTCGTCGGACGCGAAGGCGCGCTGCCGCTCGAGGACTTCGACCGCGTCATCCGGGTCAACCTGATCGGCACCTTCAATGTGATCCGGCTCGCCGGGGCCGCGATGATGGCGACCGACCCGGTCGGGGAGGAGCGCGGGGTCATCGTCACGACGGCGTCCGTCGCGGCGTTCGACGGGCAGATCGGGCAGGCGGCCTACTCTGCGTCGAAGGCCGCGGTCGCCGGGATGACCCTGCCGATCGCCCGCGAGTTCGCGAAGCACCTGATCCGGGTCATGACGATCGCACCCGGCACCTTCGAGACGCCCATGCTGGCCGCGCTGCCCCAGGCTGCGCAGGACTCCCTCGGCGCCCAGGTGCCGCACCCGTCGCGGCTCGGACGGCCGTCGGAGTACGCGGCGCTCGTCGAGCACATCGTGGTGAACGCCATGCTGAACGGCGAGACGATCCGGCTCGACGGCGCCATCCGGATGGCGCCCAGGTAGCGGGGCCGCACCCCGCGGAGGCCCATCCCCTTCGTCATTCAGGAGTTTGGCGCGCCCGCTCCTCCGCCATCACTTCATCATTCAGGAGCGTGAGCGGGTCCATGCAAGTAACGTGCGCCAGAGGAGCGGATGTGGCGGGAAATGCCCCACATCCGCGAGTGACGCATGGATCTTGCACGGTGCCGAGTCGCGACATCCGCTTCTCCTGAATGATGACCAGGGGCAACGGCCAGAACTCCTGAATAATGACCTGACCTGACCTGACCTGAGCGGGGCCGGCGGAGCCGGGGCGGGCAGCTACTCGGCGGAGATCGAGTCGAGCCTGAGCTCGGGGTGCTCGCGGCGCAGTGTCTTGACCTTCCATTCGTTCGCGAACAGGGCGATGAGGCGGCCGTCGGACGCGACGGCCACCTCGGTGGACGACTGCTTCGCGAGGAACAGGGCGCCAGCCGCGTCGGTCGCACAGGCTGCGGTGTACGGCAGTGCGTCGAAGGCGATCGGAGCACGGTACTCGTTCGCCATCCGCTCCACCACGACCTCGAACTGCATGGGTCCGACGGCGGCGAGGATCGGGGTCTGGTCGCCGCGGCGGTCGGAGTGCAGCACCTGGATGACCCCCTCGTGGTCGAGTTGCTCGATGCCCTTCCGGAACTGCTTGTGCTTGCTGCTGTCGGTGGAGCGCGCGGCCCGGAAGTGCTCGGGCTGGAACCTGGGCATCGGCGGGAAGACGACGGTCTCGCCGGCGAAGAGGGTGTCACCGGGGCGCAGCGCCGAGGCGTTGATCAGGCCGACAATGTCGCCGGGCCAGGCCAGGTCGACGGTCTCTCGATCCTTGCCGAACATCTGCTGCGCGTACTTCGTGGCGAAAGGGCGGCCACTGGGCTCGTGGGTGACCATCATGCCGCGTTGGAACACCCCGGAGCAGACGCGCACGAACGCGACGCGGTCGCGGTGGTTGGAGTCCATGCCTGACTGCACCTTGAAAACGAAACCGGAGAACGCGGAATTGACCGGGCGGCGTGACCCGGAGGTGTCGGCGCGGGACTCGGCCGACGGGGCGAAGTCGACGAGGGTGTCGAGCAGCTGCCGCACCCCGATGTTGAGGGCGGCCGCGCCGAACAGCACCGGGGTGCTGGCGGCGGAGAGAAACAGCGACTCGTCGTGCACGTGGCCCTCCTCGCGCAGGAGCCCGGCCTCGTCTGCGGCGGTCTCCCAGGCGATACCGGCGACGTCCGCGGCATCCGCTGCACTGAGTCGTTCCTCGCTGGCGATCGTGGCACCTCCCGCGGTGCGATGGAACCGCACGAAGTCGCCGCTGTCGCAGTCGATGAGGCCCTGGAAGTCGCCGGACTCGCCGACGGGCCAGGTGAGCGGGGTCGGGAACAGGCCGGTGCGCTTCTCGATCTCATCCATCAGGGCGAGCGCGTCGCCACCTGGCCGGTCCCATTTGTTGATCATGGTGATCAACGGGATGCCGCGGCGCCTGCAGACCTCGAAGAGCTTCATGGTCTGGGCCTCGAGGCCCTTGGCGGCGTCAACGAGCATGATCGCGGCGTCGACGGCGGCAAGCACCCGGTAGGTGTCCTCGGAGAAGTCGGCGTGGCCGGGGGTATCGACGAGGTTGATGATCGTGTCGCGGTGGGTGAACTGGATCGCGGCGGAGCTGATCGAGATGCCGCGCTCCTTCTCCATCGCCATCCAGTCGGAGACGGTGGCGCGGCGGCCGGCCTTGCCGTGGGTCGCCCCGGCCTCACCGATCGCGTGGGCGTGCAGGAGGAGCGCCTCGGTGAGGGTCGACTTGCCGGCGTCGGGGTGGGAGATCACGGCGATGGTTCGTCGGTGGAGGGCCTCGTCGAGAACCCGCAGGTTGTCGACGCCGTCCAATAGTTCCACCGCGCTCATCGCTTACTCTCTTTGCCTCGAGACTACCGTGGCGCAGGATCCTGCCCGGTGAGTCGTTACTTCAGGTTGCTGCACACGTAACACCCGATGACACCCTGCTGCGCGGTGGTGCTCACATAGCCCAGCGTGGTGCGGCGTCCCCGCGGGGCGGTGACGTAGCCGGTGGAGTCTTCGGTGCGTGCGGTGATGGTGGAGACGTACGAGCCCATGGTGTTCCTTCGTGGTTGGGGTGGCCCACCACGGGACTGGTCGTCGGTGCAGCGCATCGGCCACGTGAGTGGGGTGCTGCGCTGCGAGGCGTCCGATCCGGAGGATTCTCCGGTGAAGCGGATGCCGTGGGGTACACACTACCCGTGAAGGCTGTGTACTCACCCGGCACCCTCCTCCCCAGAGCTAAGCGTCGACGACGATCGACGTGATGACCGGGGTACGGCGGTACTTGCGCTGCATCCAACGGTTCATCGTGCGGGTGAGGAGCAGCTCGAGCGCCGGTCCGTCGATGCGCTTGTTCTTGTTCGCGGCCGCGATGGCCTCGTCGATTGCCTTGGTGGCGCCGCGGGTCCATTCCTCGTCATGGGCGAAGCCGCGGGGGAAGAACTCGATCGGCTCGACGAGCAGTCCGGTCTTGGTGTCGAGGATGCCGAGCACCGTGATGGCGCCGTCCTCCGCGAGCATACGACGGTCGCCGAGGGCGGCCTCGGTGGCCGTCCCGGTGGACATGCCGTCGACGAAGACGAGGTCCGCCTGCACCTTGCCGACGATGGACGCGCGGCCGTTCACGAGGTCGACCACAACGCCGTCCTCGGCGATGATCACGCGGTCCTCCGGGACGCCGGTGCGCACGGCGAGCTCGGCGTTCGCCGTGAGGTGGCGCCACTCCCCGTGCACCGGCATCACGTTGCGCGGCTTGACGATGTTGTAGCAGTAGACGAGTTCGCCCGCGCTGGCGTGGCCGGAGACGTGCACCTTCGCGTTGCCCTTGTGCACCACATTCGCACCCCAGCGGATGAGGCCGTTGATGACGCGGTAGATCGCGTTCTCGTTTCCGGGGATGAGCGAGCTGGCAAGGAGCACGGTGTCGCCCTCGCCGATCTTGATGATGTGTTCGCGGTTGGCCATCCGCGACAGCGCGGCCAGCGGCTCGCCCTGCGAGCCGGTGCAGATGAGAACCATCTTGTCGTCCGGGAGCGTCTCGAGGGTCTTGAGGTCGACGACGAGGCCCTTGGGCACGTTGAGGTAGCCGAGGTCGGAGGCGATGCCCATGTTGCGCACCATGGAGCGGCCGACGAAGGCGACCTTGCGGTTGTTCTTCACGGCGGCGTCGAGCACCTGCTGGATGCGGTGCACGTGGCTGGCGAAGCTCGAGACGACGATGCGCCTCGGCGACGTGCGGAAGACCGAGTCGATGGCCGGACGGATGTCCTCCTCCGAGGTGGTGAATCCGGGGACCTCGGCGTTCGTCGAGTCGGTGAGGAACAGGTCCACGCCTTCCTCGGCCATGCGAGCGAAGGCACCGAGGTCGGTGATGCGCTTGTCGAGGGGGAACTGGTCCATCTTGAAGTCACCGGTGTGCAGCACGAGGCCGGCCTCGGTGCGGATCGCGATGGCGAGGCCGTCGGGGATCGAGTGGTTCACGGCGACGAACTCGAGGTCGAAGGGACCGAAGGAGCGCTTCTCGCCGGCGACGACCTCGACGGTGGGCGGCGACATCCGCTCTTCCTGGAACTTCGCTCCGACGAAGGCAAGGGTCAGCTTCGAGCCGACCACGGGGATGTCGCGGCGTTCGCGGAGGAGGTACGGGACCCCGCCGATGTGGTCCTCATGACCGTGGGTGAGCACGATCGCGACGATGTCGTGCAGGCGGTGACGGATCGAGGAGAAGTCGGGCAGGATCACGTTGATGCCGGGCTGGTTGTCCTCGGGGAAGAGCACACCGCAGTCGACGATGAGCAGCTTGCCCTTGTGCTCGAAGACGGTCATGTTGCGACCGATCTCGCCGAGTCCGCCGAGGGGGGTGACGCGCAGGGCGCCCTTCGCCAGGCGCGGCGGCGATGGCAGGTCGAGGTGGTGGTGGGTGATCATTGTGCTCGTTTCATTCGGATGGGCCGTTCGCCCGGTGGGCTTCGCGGCGGCGTGCGTTCGTGCTGCAGGGTTCTGGGGCTGGCGGGGTGCCAGGGGCCGGGCCTTCGCGCGGCGGCGGTGCGGGATGACGTGCGGAGGTATGTTCCTGGAGATTCTGGTTCGAGATCGCGCCGGACTGCGACGTTCACCGCGGGGATGCACAGGCACCCACCTCGGGCTCGTACCTTCAGGGTACCCGCACCGGGGGCATCGCGGTGCCGGTGCGGTGCGCGGGCGGTCGCGGGGGCCTCTCCGGGCGAGGCTCGCGGGCACCCGTCAGCTGGCGCTCCACGGAAGTTCGCGGTCAGTCGCGGCCGGGGCGAGCGGGATCACCACCACCGGACGGTGCTGGCGATGGGCGAGGTGCACGGCGACCGATCCGGAGAAGAACTCGCGGATACCGCCGCTCACGGTCGCCTCGCGGGTGCCGACGATGATCATGGCTGCGTCGAGGCGGTGCGCGAGCCGACCGAGGGCATGCGCGGGCTCCCCGGCGAGAGCGCGGGTCGACCACTGGATGCCGCGGCCGTCGAGCACATGGGCGATGTGGGCGCGCAGCCGGGGGTCGAACTCGGCGTCGCGCATCTCGGGCAGGTCCGGGTCGATCGGCAGGGTCGAGACGGAGCCATCGGGATTCTCGTGCACGGAGTAGCGGTTCTGGTCGACGCTCGCGCAGACGAGCTCGGCGCGGAAGCGGCGGGCGAACTCGCCTGCCGAGGTGAGCAAGATGTCGGGCTGGCCCGGCACGACTCCGACGATGATGCACACGTCCCCTGGCTCCATGATCGCGCCCCTCTGACTCCTGGGCTCCCTCGCCCGGTGGCTTCAGCGTGTCAGACGGGGAGCCGGAGCGATAGTGCCGCGGCGCACACCGACGGCGGCACCCGGTGGGGTGCCGCCGTCGGATCCGGCCTAGAGGACGGGCAGGGTGGGCAGCGCTGGCAGCACACCGTCGATCGGAAGCACCGGCTCGTTGCCGTCAGTGCCGCCATCCGACGACGAGTGCTTCTCGTTCCAGCCGACCAGGCGGTCGGGGCGGTCGGAGGTGATCCCCTCCACGCCCAGCTCGGTGAGCTGCTCCCAGGTTTCGGCATCGTTGATCGTCCAGGTGAGCACCACGAGGTCCTCCGCGTTCATCTCCTCGACGACACCCGGAGTGGTCAGCACGGCGCGACCGCTGACCGAGATTCCGAGAGCACCGAACTGGCGCGCGTAGGCCACCGGGTCGATCGGGATGGCACTGGAGAGGATCATCCGCTCGACATCGGGGGCGAACTCCTGCAGCAGCCCGGTGGTCTCGGCGCTGAAGCTCATGGTGATGATCCGGTCGTTCAGGCCGGCGTCGGCGATCATCGCGGCGGTGAGCTGCACCATCTCTGGCGACCAGGTGTTCTTGTATTCGAGCAGCAGCCGGGCGTCGCTGTCGGCGACCCAGTCGAGCGCGGCCTCGAGGGTCGGCACGGCCGCCCCCGCGTAACCCTCGTCGAACCAGGAGCCGGCGTCGAGAGCGCTGACGTACTCGTAGTCCAGGTCGCGGATGTCGCCGGTGCCGTCGGTCGTGCGGTCGACCGTGTTGTCGTGCAGCAGCACCGGCACCCCGTCTGCGGTGTAGTCGATGTCGACCTCGATCCAGTCGGCTCCGCCGCGCTGGGCTGAGACGATGGCCGGCAGGGTGTTCTCCGGCGCGACTGAGGAGTTGCCGCGGTGGGCGATCACCTGGGCGCTGTCCCCCGGCGCGACGAGCGGGATTGTCAGCTCCTCCCCGGCGGGGATGACCGTGGTCAACGCGGTCGGCATGGGCACTGCGGCGGCGGGGACGGCGGCTAGGCCGATGAGGAGGGCCGCGGTGGAGGCGACGGCGAGGCAGGCGGTGGGTGCCGACATCCGCTGGAGACGTGGAGACATGGTGAGGGTTTCCCTTCGATCACAACTGACAGGAGTGAGCGGAAGAGTCACACTCCCGCTCGTTCCGAGCCAACCGTGCGGCGGTGTACCCCGAATGGCCGTGACGAGGCGGTGCGGCCAACAGCCGGCGACCCAGGTCAGGCGACACACCCCGCGAGCACAGAAGAGGGGCCCGCACATGGCGGGCCCCTCCTGTCGTGCGACTGCTGTCTCGCGATGTCTGCTTAGCGCGCTCCGACGGTGGCCGAGGCGTTTGACTCGTAGGAGGTGTTGGTCGACTCGAAGAAGTTGACGAGCTGCAGCGTGTCGTTCGCCGCGGCCATCCACTTCGCCGGGTTCGTCACGTTGTACTCGGCTTCGAAGCCGAGCTCCTCGAGACGACGGTCGGCCAGGTACTTCACGTACTGGTTGATGTAGTTCGAGTTCAGTCCGAGGATTCCGCCGGGGAGCAGATCGCGGTTGTACTCCTCCTCCAGGGCGACGGCGTCCACGATCATCTGCTTGATCTCGGCGGCGAACTCTTCCGTCTGGAGGTCCTCGTTCTCCTCGAGCACTGTGAGGATCAGGTTGATGCCGAACTTGAGGTGCAGCGACTCGTCGCGCACCACCCAGTCCATGAGCGAACCGAAGTTGCGCAGCAGGTTGCGCTGGCGGAAGCTCAGGGCGACCATGAAGCCCGAGTAGAACCAGATGCCCTCGAGGATGACGTTGTACGCCACGAGGTTGCGCACGAAGTCCTTCTTGCCCTCGGTGGTGGTGATGTCCAGGGTGTTCTCGGTCATCCGGCGGATGTACTTGACCTCGAACTCCTCCTTCTTCGCCATCGACGGGATCTCGACGTGCGAGGCGTAGGCGGCCTCACGGTCGATCGGGAAGGTCTCCAGCACGTACTCGAACGACATGCAGTGGTTGGCCTCCTCCCACATCTGCTTCGCGAGGTACAGGCTGCACTCGGCCGCGTTGACGTAGGGGTAGACCCCGAACGCGAGAGCCTTGTTGACCAGCAGTTCGTTCGGGTTGAAGTAGCTCATCAGGAAGGTGACGGCGTGGCGCTCTTCATCCGTCATCTTCTTGAAGTCGGCGATGTCCTCGCCGAGCTGGATCTCGTTGGGGAACCACGTGTTGGCCACGGCCTGGTCGTACAGGTCCATTGCCCACTGGTAGCGGATCGGCTTGAGGAGGAGCCCCTCTTGGAGGCCCGTGCCGAGAATTCCCATGTCGTTATTCTTCTTCCTGGTTGATGTTCACAGCTGCTACTGGCAGCTGTCGCACTGGAGGTCGTCCATCGGATCGACCGGTACTTCGTAGTCGAATGAGTCGTTCATCAGCTCTTCCCCAGTCCGCCGAAGCCGAATCCCTTGCGCGGGCCGGCGGGAGCTGCCACTGCGGCTTCCACCGGGGCAGCGGATGTCGCGGCACCGAAGCCCTTGCGCGCCCCCGAGCCGATCTCCTCCGCCTTGTTGACCTTGACGGTCGACTGCTCGGCGGTGTGACGCGGCTTCATGTGCAGGTAGTAGGTCGTCTTGACGCCGCGCTCCCAGGCATCCGTGTAGATGTCCATCATGTCGCCGATGTCGCGGGTCTCAAGGTACATGTTGCGGCTGATCGCCTGGTCGATCCACTTCTGGGCGCGGGCCGCGACCTCGATGAAGGCGTACGGCGAGAGCTGGAAGCTCGTCTTGTAGGTCGCCTTGATGTCGTCCGGGATGGCGGCGATGTTCTGGATGTCGCCCTGGCTGCGCAGGATCGTCTCGCGGGTCGTGTCCCAGATGCCGAGCTTCTGGAGGTCGGTGACGAGGTTGCGGTTGACCTCGAGGAACTTGCCGTTCGAGGTCGCGCGGCTGAAGATCTGAGAGAACTGCGGGTCGAGGCCGGGGGTGGTACCGGCGACGAGACCGATCGACGCGGTCGGCGCGATCGCCATCAAGGTGGCGTTGCGCATGCCTCCCTTGACCTTGGTGCGCAGCGCGTCCCAGTCGAGGCGGGTGGTGCGGTTGACGCGGATCGGGATGCCGCGGTCGGCCTCGGTGAGCGCGATGCTGTCGATCGGAACCATGCCCTTCGACCAGCCGGAGCCGGCGAAGTTGGCGTAGGCGCCGCGTTCCTGGGCCAAGTTGGCGCTCTCGTCGATCGCCGCGTAGGACACGTGCTCCATGATCTCGTCGACGAGGTCGTACGCCTCTTCGCTCTCGTAGCTGAAGCCGAGCTTCTCGACGATGTCGGTGAAGCCCATCACGCCGAGGCCGACGGCGCGGTTCTGCTCGTTCGAGAAGTCCGCCTCCTTGACGGAGGACCGGGTGATGTCGATGAGGTTGTCGAGCTGGCGGATCGCTAGGCGGGCGCTCTCCTCGATCTTCGCGAAGTCGACCGCTCCGTCCTTCAGGTGGCGGGAGAGGTTGATCGACG
Organism: Microbacteriaceae bacterium; assembly: GCA_014378715.1. Lineage (GTDB taxonomy): Bacteria > Actinomycetota > Actinomycetes > Actinomycetales > Microbacteriaceae > Marisediminicola. The sequence goes on along the minus strand of JACMNE010000006.1, from coordinate 13,441 downwards.
CGAGGTTGCAGACGGAGACGTTGTCCACGTCCTGCGGGAGCGTGATCTCGGTGCAGAGGTTGGAGAGGTGGATCGTTCCCGTGTTGTTGTTGAGCGCACGGTTGTTGATCGTGTCCTTCCACGTGAGCCACGGGTGGCTCGTGGTCTGGAGGGAGATGAGGATCGACTTGAACTGCTCGCGGGCCTTGATGCGCTTGAACATCCGCATCTTGCCGGCCTCGGCGAGGGCGATGTACTCGTTGTACTTGGCCGAGAACTCCGCGCCGTAGAGCTCGTTGAGGTCGGTGACCTCGAGCGGGTCGAAGAGATACCAGTCGCCGTCGTCCTTCACGCGCTTCATGAACTCGTCGCTGATCCAGACCGCGGTGTTGGCGGTACGGGTGCGGCGGTACGGGTCGCCGGAGTTCTGACGCAGGTCGAGGAACTCGGGGAAGTCGAGGTGCCAGTTCTCGATGTAGAAGCAGAGGGCACCGAACTTCTTGCCGCCGCGGCTGACCGCGCGCAGGATCGAGTCGATCGTGTGCATGAACGGAATCGGCCCGGTCGAGGTGGTGTTGTTCGAGCGGATGGGCGAGCCCTGGGCGCGGAGCTTGGTGACCGAGAGGCCGATGCCGCCGGTGCCCTTGGTGAGCCACATCACGTCGCGCGTCGTCTTCGCGATGTGCTCCATGTCGTCCTGCATCTCCATGACGAAGCAGTTCGCGAGCTGCGGATAGATGGTGCCCGCATTGACGAGGGTCGATCCGGCCGCGAGGTACTCGAGCGTCGACATCTTCTCGTAGAAGGCGATCGCGTGCTCGGTGGGGTTCGCCTCGTTGAGCGACAGGCCCATGGCGATGCGCATCCAGAAGTACTGGGGAACCTCGAGGGCGTCGCCGTTGCGGCCCTTGATGCCGTAGCGGTTGTTGAGCGTGACGACACCGATGTACTTGAGCAGTTCGTCGTGGGCGGGCTCGAGGGCCGCGGAGAGCAGGTCGAGGTCGAACATCGAGGTGAGGCGGGGGTCGAGGAGCTTCTCGTCGACGCCGCGGGTGATGTTGGCGGCGAAGTGCGAGGCGTGGAGGGCCTTCAGCTCATCGGCCGTGCGGTAATCACCGAGCACGCGCTTGTAGATCGTCTTGAGCAGGAGGCGCGCGGCGACGGTGTCGAAGGCCGGGTCGTCTTTGACGTTCTGCAGGGCCACCTGGATGACGGCCTCGTCGAGCTGCTGGGTGGTGATGCCGTCGAAGAGGGTGATCTCTAGCTCCGACGCGATCTGGGTGACCCAGGCGATGTTGTCGTCGAGACCGGTGGTCGCGTGCTCGATGGCGAGGTTGATCTTGTTGGCGTCGTACGGCTCACGCTCGCCATTGCGCTTGACTACGGTGATCTCCACGAAAACTCCTCTACATCCCTGCGTTTCATGCCGAAAGCGGGTCTCACTGGGCCCGGGACCGGTGTGCCGGTGGGGCGGTGTGACCACTATATATCGGGTCTCTGACATTAGATCAACCCAAGATGTAGTGGGCGTGTCATCCACAGGGTGTGGATAAGTACGCGAAGTTGTCCACAGGCCGGCCCCCACCGACGACACAGGCAGTGGCACGCTCGCCAGATAGGCTGAGCCACTGTGAGTAGCTACGCCAGCCTGTTGAAAACCCCCGGGGTCGCGCGGATAATCAGCGCCCAGCTGACCGCCAGGTTCCCCTTCGGGATGCTCTCACTGGCCTTCCTTCTTCACATCGAGCACATCCACAACTCCTATGCGGCGGCCGGACTCGTGCTCGCCGCGACGAGCATCGGCCAGGCGGTGGCCGGTCCGCTCACGAGCCGCTGGATGGGGCGCTGGGCGATGCGCCCCGTGCTCGTCCTCACCACCGCGGTCTGCGCGGCGGCGGTCGGCACTATCGCCCTCGTGGAGATGCCGGTGCCCCTCTACATGGTTGTCGGCCTCATCGCCGGGCTCAGCATGCCTCCGGTGCAGCCCGCGGTGCGCACGATCTACCCGAAGATGGTGAATTCGCGCCAGCTGACCCCCCTCTTCTCGCTCGACGCCTCCGCGCAGGAGATCATCTGGGTACTGGGTCCCGTGATGACTGTCTTCGTCGCGATCCAGGTGAACACGCAGACGGCGATCCTCGTCGCGATGGCGTTCATGATCGGCGGCGGGCTCTGGTTCATCTCCTCCCCCGAGGTCAGCCGGGTGCGCATCCCGCGCAGCCGGCGCAAGATCGGCGTGGTGCTCGGGCGCCCGGCCGTGCTGCTCGCCACGGTCACCGGCTTCCTGCTCATCGGCGCCTGCGCTGCCGTCGAGGCCGGGGTCGTCGCGACCTTCGGCCACGGCGGGAGCGAGTCGGGCATCGTTCTGGCAATCTTCGCGATCGGCTCCCTCATCGGCGGGCTCGCGCTCGGACACGTGCCGATCGGACCGTGGGCGCTCGCGAGGCGGATGCTCGGTGTCGCGATCGGCATGTCGCTCGCGATCGCCAGCCAGGACTTCTGGTGGCTGGCCGCGATGCTCCTGATCGCGGGGATCGGCATCGCGCCGGCGCTCGCGGTGATGTTCGCGATCGTGTCGGCGAGCGTCAAGTTCAGCGAGACCGCGGAAGCCTACGGGTGGGTCGGCACCGGACAGCTCATCGGGGCGGCCATGGGCTCCGCGATCGCCGGCTTCATGATCGACAGCTCCGGGGCCGCAGGGGCCTTCGTCGTCGCGGCGGGATTCGCGATCGTCGGCTTCATCGTGCCGACCGTCTTCCGCCGCTGGCATCCCGACCTTCGCGGTCGCGATGCGAGCCCGATCCCCGACACCGAACCCATCTCCACCATCCTCCCGGGCTGACTGGGCCGCTGCACCGCCGCCGCAAGGGCGGAGCGCCACCCGCACTCCCGCCGCCGGAAACCCGCCGCGCAGCACACCCCCACACCCGCATCCCGGATACTGGACCCATGACCTCCGACGCCGTGTCCCCCGTCCTCATAATGAACGACGGGCGGCAGATCCCCCAGCTCGGGCTCGGCGTCTACAAGGTCGCCGACGATGTCGCAGCGGATGTTGTCACGACCGCCATCGCGGCCGGCTACCGTCACATCGACACCGCCACCCTCTACGGGAACGAGATCGGCGTCGGCGAGGGCATGCGCACCTCCGGGATCCCCCGCAACGACCTGTTCGTCACCACGAAGGTCTGGCAGGACGACCAGGGTTACGACAGCACCCTCCGCGCGATCGACGGCAGCCTCGCGAAACTTGGTCTCGAGTACCTCGACCTGTACCTCATCCACTGGCCGGCGCCGAAGGCCGACCGCTATGTCGCCACGTACAAGGCCATCGAAAAGGCGCAGGCCGACGGCCTCATCCGCTCGATCGGGGTCTCGAACTTCCACACGCACCACCTCGACCGCCTGCTCGCCGAGACCGATGTGGTGCCCGTGCTCAACCAGGTCGAGCTGCACCCCTGGCTGCCGCAGGCGGCGGTGCGCGCGTACGGCGAGCAGCACGGCATCCTCACCGAGGCGTGGTCGCCGCTCGCCCGCGGTCGAGTGCTCGGCAACGAGGTGCTCGACGCCATCGCCCTCAAGCACTCCGTCTCACCGGCACAGGTCGTCATCCGCTGGCACCTGCAGCTCGGGATCGTCGTCATCCCCAAGTCGGTCACCGCCTCGCGCATCCGCGAGAATGCGGATGTCTTCGCCTTCTCCCTCGATGAAGCGGATGTCGCGGCCATCGCCTCACTCGAATCGGGCGAGCGAACCGGCTCAGACCCCGACGCGATGGGCTGACCCGGCGCCGCGCGCACCGCTACCAGCGCGGGTGCACCGCCGCGCGGAAGTACCGGTCATACAGCTCGCCCACGGCGGACGTGAACTCAGCGGGCAGCTGGTCGACGGAGCCGGCCGAGGCGTTCGCGCGGGCCTGCTCGACCGAGCGGGCGCCGGGGATGACACTGGAGACGCCGTCGAGCTGGGCGACCCAGGCGAGGGCGGCCTGCGAGGTGGTGAGTCCGGTGCCGGCGGCGAGCGCCGCGAACTCCTGCGCGGCGGCGACGCCCTGCGCGAAGTCGACGCCCGAGAAGGTCTCGCCCACGTCGAAGGCCGAGCCGTCGCGGTTGTAGGTGCGGTGGTCGTTCTCGGCGAAGGTCGTCTCGGTGGTGTACTTGCCGCTCAGGAGTCCCGACGCGAGCGGCACCCGCGCGATGATCCCGACACCGGCGGCGACCGCGGCTTGCAGCACCTCATCGAGGGGCTTGAGGCGGAACGCGTTGAGGATGATCTGCACGGTCGAGGTGCCGGGGCGGCCGATCGCGGCGAGCGCCTCGGCGGTCGTCTCGACACTGACCCCGTAGGCGGAGATCGCGCCGTCGGCGACGAGCTCGTCGAGGGCGTCGTAGACCGCGTCGGAGGAGAACACCGGGGTGGGCGGGCAGTGCAGCTGCACGAGGTCGAGCGTGTCGACGCCGAGGTTAGCGCGTGAACGGTCCGTCCACTCGCGGAACTTCGCGAGCGTGAAATTGCCGGCCTCCTGCGCCTCGCGACGGCCCATCTTGGTGGCGACGGTGATGCCGTGCCCCGGGTTGTCGGCCAGGTACGAGCCGATGAACGACTCGCTGCGCCCGTCGCCGTAGACATCGGCGGTGTCGAAGAAGGTCACTCCCGATTCGACGGCCGCGTCGAGCACCGCGCGCGCCTCGACGGCGTCGATGTTGCCCCAGTCGGCGCCGAGCTGCCAGGTGCCGAGGCCGATGACGGAAACAGTGCGGCCGGTTCGGCCCAGGATTCGTGTGTGCATACTCCGAGAGTACCGAGCGGCGGATGGCCCAACGCCCGAACGCCCGGAAACGTTGGGTGGTACCCGCCCCCGGCCGTCCCTAGCCTGAGTACATGACACGATCTCGTACCCCACGGCTGGCGACGATCGCGACGATCGGGCTCACGGCGGTAATCCTCGCCGGCTGCACCGCGGCCGGCGGCTCCCAGTCCGCCAGCGACGCCTCAGGTGGCTCCCTGCCCAGCATGGTGATGCCGGGGACGGTTCCCGAATCCGACACGTCGACCGGCAGCACCACCACGGACTCCGCCCGCTCCGTCGTCGTCAACGGCTCCCTCTCCCTCACCGCCGACGACCCACTCGCCGCCTCCCGCGAGGTCGTGCGCATCGTCGAGTCGGCCGGCGGACGCGTCGACATCCGCTCGGAGCAGCCCGCCTCGACCGGCACCCCCGCGTCCGCGCAACTGACCACCCGCATCCCCTCCGCCGAGCTCACCCCGACCCTCGACGCGATCGAGGCCCTCGGTTCCGTGAACCGCGTCTCCCTCTCCGAAGCGGATGTCACGTCCACCGCCACCGACCTCGAAGCACGCATCACCGCTCTCCGTGCCTCGGCGGACCGCCTCCTGGCCCTGCTCGAGAACGCCGCCACCACCGCCGACCTCATCGAGGTCGAGACCGCGCTGTCGCAGCGCCAGGCGGACCTCGAGTCGCTCGAGGCGCAGCAGCGAACCCTCACCGACCAGATCGACCTCGCCACGGTGAGTGTCGATATCGGCGCGCCGGAGTCGGCACCCGTCGAGACGCCGGACAACTTCTGGACCGGCATCGGCACCGGGTTCGGCGCCCTCGTGGGTGTCGTCGGGGCCGCGCTCATCGGCCTCGGGGTGCTCCTGCCCTGGCTCGCCGTCGCCGCGGTCATCACGGGCGTCGCGCTCGTTGCGATGCGGGCACGCAAGCGCCGTGCACCGACAGGTGGTGCCGCGACAGGCCGTGCGGCGACAAGTGCGACCGCGGCCGCCGCCACCGACCCCGTGGCACCGAGGGATGACCCAGCACCCGCGGCATCCGCTGCCGAAAATCCCGACCAGCGCGCCTAGCAGGTCTTCATTCAGGGGTTCCGGCCGCGGCGCAAATCCATCATTCAGGAGCAAGCGGGTGACGCGGCGCGACGTCTGCACCAATCACGCATCAACCGGGAAGATGACGGCCTGATCCGCCACATCCGCTCATTTCGCACAAGTTTTCGTCAGGCCACCGCGCGCGCTCCTGAATGATGAATTCGGACCTGGCGGCCGGACACCGTGAACTCCTGAATGATGAAAAACAGCGAGTGCGGGGCCGACCGGCCCACCCCAGCGGGGTCGGTTGGCCCCACTGGCCCGATCAGTTGGTCGCGTGCTCCGTCTGGATCGGGGATGCTTCGAGGTCGAGCCCGTGGAACAGGGCGAGATCCCGCACGGCCAGCTGCCTCTCGATGGTGAGCTGCTCGCTGGACCAGCCGAGCGAAGGTGCCACTATCGAGCTCAGCTCGTCGAACACGACCTGGCTGAGAGAACCGGTGAAGGCCACGATGGTTCGGCGCAGGAACAGGTCGGTCAGGTGCACGACGTGCTCGCGCTCGACCAGGTAGGCGATCTCGCCGGTGGTGAAGCCGGGGAGGGTGTCGAGTGGCTGGTCGCCACGGTCAGCGATGAACGCGATGACGTCGGCGGCCTTGGTGCCGTAGCGGCCCAGGAGCTTCTCGGCGCGTTCGGCCGAGACGACTCCGGAGTGGGTGGCGACCCAAGAGATGCGGTCGCGGTCGGTGGTCGGGAAGCCGACGCCGCCCCCGATCATGAGGTTCTCGGTGCTCGTCCTACGGTCGGCCGCGAGGAGCTCGAGGGTGTCGTTCGCGAGGTGCTCGGAGAGAGCGCGGAACGTGGTCCACTTGCCACCGACGAGGCTCAGCATCCGCACGGTGCCGTCAGTGCCGTAGGCCGAGGACTCGATGCGGTAGTCCCGCGAGACGAACCCGGGGGCTGTGTCGTCGTGGCGGGGCAACGGGCGGATGCCGGAGTAACGGAACACGATCTGCTCGCGGTCGACAGCGATGCCGGGGAACACGTGGGTGACGAGCTCGAAGAAGTAGGAGACCTCCTCGTCTGTGCAGACGGCAGGCTCGCCGGGATCGGCCTCGAGGTCGGTGGTGCCGACGAGCACCTTGCCGTTGAGCGGGTAGATCAGCACGATGCGGCCGTCGTTGTTCTCGAAGAACACCTCGCCACCGGCGCAGGCGGCGTACAGCTCGGGATTGTCGAGCACGATGTGGGAGCCCTTCGTGCCGCCCATGAAGGTGCTGGGGGTACCCAGTGCCGCGTTCGTCAGGTCCGTCCAGGGCCCGGTGGTGTTGATGACGACATCCGCTGCCACGGTGAACTCGAGGCCGGAGACGGTGTCGCGCAGCAGCACGTCGTTGCCGCGGGTGCCGATCGCCTCGACGTAGTTGGCGGCGCGGGCGTGGGGGCCGGTGGCGAGCGCGTCGGCGACCAGGTCCAGGGCGAGGCGCTCGGGGTTCTCGACCGCGGCGTCGTAGTAGGTGGCCGTGTACTTGACGTCCTTGCGCAGCTGGGGCAGCTTGGCGAGCGACTTGCGACGTCCGGCGAACTCATGGCGCGGGACGCTCCCCCCGTCGCGGGAGAAGGAGTCGTAGCCGGTGAGGCCGACCTTGATCAGCAGAGCACCGCGCTCCTTCGGCTTGCCCTGCTGCTTGTGGGTGAGGAAGCGCAGGGGCGCGGAGAGGATGCCGGAGAACGTGGAGAAGATCGGGATCGTGGTCGGCAGGGGCTTCACATAGTGGGGGGCCAGGCGCAGCAGGCGGTTGCGTTCCTGCACCGACTCGCGCACGAGACGGAACTCGCCGTTCTCGAGATAGCGCACGCCTCCGTGGATCATGTGGGAGGAGGCAGCGGATGCCCCGGAGCAGTAGTCACTGCGCTCGACCAGGATCACGTCGACACCCTGAAGAGCGAGGTCGCGGAATGTCGCGATTCCGTTGATGCCCCCACCAAGCACGATGACTTGGGTGCGAGGGGTGTCGGTGATCGCGGTGACGACACCGCGAGGGGCGGGGGTGGTGGGGGTCTCAGAAGTCACGGGTAAACGCCTTCGTTCGTGGTTGGTTGCACATAGCCTGAGCCACCCGACATAATTGTGCAAGACTTATGCACATGTGTGCAGCAAGATCGAAGGGGACTCCGTGGCAGTGGTAGCGACAGAATCCTCTGCGCAGAGGTCGCGGGACGCGCTGCGCGCCGCACAGCTGTACTACCTGCAGGACATCACGATGGAGACCATCGCCCTCGAGCTGCACACCTCGCGGTCGTCGGTATCGCGGCTGCTGAGTTTCGCCCGGGAATCCGGGCTTGTCGAGATCCAGGTCAAGTCACCGGCGGACCGCGTCGCCACGGTGCAGCAGCAGATCCGGGAGCGCTTCGGCGTCACGGCACACATCGTGCCCGTGCCCAACTCGACCAACGAGGTGGACCGGCTGGAGCGGGTCGCCGTCTCGGCTGCACGGATTCTCACACCCTTCGTGGACTCGAACATGACCCTCGGCATCGCCTGGGGCGGCACGATGAGCGCCGTCTCGCGGCACCTGCCGGAGAAGGTCACGCACAACTCCTCGGTCGTGCAGCTCAACGGGGCGGCAAACATGCGCACCTCCGGCATCATCTACGCGAGCGAGATCATGAGCCGGTTCGGCACGGCCTTCGGGGCGACCGTCGAGCAGTTCCCGGTGCCGGCGTTCTTCGATGACCCGGCCACGAAGGAGGCGATGTGGCGCGAGCGGGCGATCCGGAGGGTGCTCGACATCCACACCCGCTTGGACATCGCCCTGTTCGGCCTCGGGGCAACGGATGCTGCGGTCCCCAGCCACGTGCACATCGGCGGTTACCTCGACGAGCACGACTACACCGCCCTCTCCCGGGAGGACGTCGTGGGGGATGTCGCCGCCGTCTTCTACCGCAGCGACGGGTCCTACGACGGCATCCCGATCAATGACCGGTCGAGCGGGCCGAGCCTTGCCATGATCGCGCAGGTGCCGCGGCGCCTCTGTGTGGTGTCTGGCCGGTCGAAGCTGGCGGCCCTCCGCGGTGCCCTCGCCGCGGACCTGATCACCGACCTCATCGTCGACGAGGCGACCGCGCACCTGCTGGTGGAGCCGCCGCGCGGGTAGCTTCCCTTCAGTTCACCCAGCCGACTCATTCACCCAGCCGACTCATTCACCCAGCCGGGCCAGCTCAGCCCCGCGCCGCACGGGCGAACCTCAGCACGTCGCGCCCCGAGAAGCTGCTGTCGCCGAGTCCCACCTCGAGCAGCCGGTCGAGCTCTCGCCGGTTCCTCGCGCCGGCGCGCACCACGGTGTCGAGCACCACGGGCAGGTCGATGAGCGGATAGAGCCCCCGCAGCTGCCGGTGCTGCCGCCCGAACCTCGCGGCCAGGAACGCCGTGTAGCGCGCTGCGGCGGTGAGCGGATGCAGCGCCGCCGCGCGACCGGCCGCAGCCCCCGAGGCGATGGCACTGTAGATCCCCTCCCCCGTCACCGGGTTGATGAGACTGGCGGCATCCCCGGTCAGCAGCACCCGGCCCACGGCGGGGCGGGGACGGTATATCGTCAGCGGAAGGGTGTGGCCGGTGAGCCGCACCCCGTCGAGGGCGTACTCGGGCAGCAACGCGGCCAGCCGGGCGACGAGATGGGCGCGGTCGTGCGGCTCGGCCGCGGAAGACAGTCCGTACCCCACGTTGGTGGTGCCGTCCGCGACCGGAAAGGCCCAGGCGTAGCAGAGTCCCCCCGAGCGCTGCCTATCCCAGCGGATGACGAGCTCCCGCGACACCCCGTCCGGGGTGGGGGCATAGCCCCGGACGGCGACGGCGAGGGCCCTTCCCCGGTTCGCGGGCTCTCCCACACGGCGGCGGAGCACGGAGTTGCTGCCGTCCGCCGCGATGACCGTCCTGGCGCGCAGTGTGCCGTCCAGGGTGACCGTGGTCCCGTCCTGCTCGACGGAGGCGACCCGATGCTGGCGGAATTCCGCGCCGGCGTCGATCGCCGCCCGCACCAGGCGCGCGTCGAACCGGGCGCGCGGCACCACGTACCCCGGCGCCCGGGTCTCGGCGGAGGCGCTGAGACCGCCGGGCGCCGTGAGGCGCACGACCGGCACCATTTCGTCGGGCCTCACCGCGTCCACCCCGAGCAGCTCCAGCTCCGCGACGGCGTGCGGTGCGATGCCGTCTCCGCAGACCTTGTCGCGACCGATCGGGGCGCGGTCGACAAGGAGCACCCGGCACCCGGCATCCGCTCTCCTGGCAGCGATCGCCGCGGCGGCACCCGCCGGACCCGCGCCGACGACGACGATGTCCCAGTTCTCAGTTCCGGTCGAGTGCACAACTCCGTTCTACCCGCTGGGCGGCGGGCGCGGCAGCCCGTTGCGGATCACGGGATAGTGCGCAGCGGGCGCGGTTATAACTCACGCCGCGCGGAAAATCGAGGGGCTTTATGGCGCCCGGTTCTTCACGAAAACTTGCCGGTGCCCCACTGCTGGCGGTCGATCGGCTGCCGGTCATTATCCCAAAACTGTAAAGGAATCGTCATGTCGACGAACTATTCAGGAGTACCCGCGTCGGAGGAATCCGGCGAGACCGCGTTCGTTCCCGGTGAGTCTGGACAGGCCACGTTCGTCCCGGCCGAGAGCCGCTTTCACGCGGTGGAGGACCAGGACCAGGCTCTCGCGGATCCCGCGCTGGACGACTCCGCTCGGGCAGAGCCTGTCGTGAACGACCCGGCGGTCGACGACCCGCGTTACACGGTCGAAGACGAGCAATTGACGGTCGACGACCTGGGGAGCAGAGGCAGCGCCTCCCCCACCACGACCTCGACGCCGGCCTCCGATTCCCGGTCGGCCACCGACGCGGTAGCGGATGTCGCGGGCCACGCCCAGGAGGCGGCAGCGAATGTGGCCGGTACAGCCAAGGACGAGGCGTCGAAGGTCGCGCAGACCGCGAAGACCCAGATCCGCGACCTCAGCGGCCAGACGAGGGACCAGCTGGTTGGGCAGGCCGGCGTGCAGCAGGAGCGGGTCGCGAAAGGCCTGCACTCCCTGGGCGATGAGCTCAGCTCGATGGCGGGCAAGTCGGAGACTGGCGGCGTCGGCACCGACCTCGTCGGCCAGGCTGCGGGCCGGGCGAAGTCGATCGCGAGCTGGCTCGACGACCGCGACCCCGGCACGCTGCTCGAGGACATCACGTCCTTCGCGCGCGACCGCCCGGCCCTGTTCATCGGACTCGCCGCCGCAGCTGGCGTCGTCGCCGGTCGCCTCACCCGCTCCCTCGCTTCGAGCGCGCACGACGAGGCCGCCGCGTCCGACACGCCGACGGAGCGCTCGTCGTCAATGTCCGACGTGTCCGTGACGCCCGTGACGGTGACCACGACCGCGCCGATGACGCCGTCCGGGCCTCTCGGCGCCACCTCCCTCAGCACCGCATCGGTCAGCGACGGGTCGGCACTGTGAGCGACTATTCCACCCCCTCCGAGCAGAAGGCCGAGCGCTCGTCGCTCGGCGACCTGTTCGGAGACGTCACCCGCAACCTCTCGACCCTGGTCCGCCAGGAGATCGAGCTGGCCAAGGCCGAGCTCACCGAGTCCGCCAAGCGTGCCGGGAAGGGAAGCGGCCTCTATGGCGGTGCCGGCTACGCGGCACTGATGGCCGTGCTGTTCCTGTCCATCGCCGTCTGGTGGGGACTCGGCTACGCGGTCGGCAACGCCTGGTCGGCCGTCATCGTGGCGGTCATCTGGGCCGTGATCGGTCTCATCCTGTTCCTGTTCGCGCGCCGCGAATTCACGGCCATCAAGGGAGCACCCCAGACGGTCGAATCACTGAAGAAGATCCCCGAAACATTCAGCAGGAACGAGGAGAACCGATGAGCGCCACCCCAGAACAGATCCGAGCAGACATCGAGAGCACCCGTCGGGAGCTCGACACTGATGTGGACGCGCTCGCCGACAAGGTCAACCCGGGCAAGATCATGCACCGGCAGACCGAGAAGGTGAAGAACACGATCGGCCAGGCGACCGGCAACCCGGTCGCCATCGGGCTCATCGCGTTCGGCGTCGGCCTGCTCGCCGCCTCGCTCGTGCCCGCGAGCGAGAAGGAGAAGGACCTCGCCCAGACACTGAAGGACAAGGCGCAGCCGCTGGTCTCAGAGGTCACGGACGCTGCCAAGACGGTCGCTGGCAACCTCAAGGAGCCGGCGGCCGACGCCGCCAGCGCCATCAAGGATCAGGCGACTGATTCCGTCGACACGGTCAAGTCCGAGTCGACCGGCGCGGTCGGCGACGTGCGGGACGACGCGGAACGCGCCCGCCACGCCGTGCAGGACTGAACAACCCGGTCACCCCACGCATCACCCCCACCGGCCCCGGGTCGCGGAACTCCCGTTCCGCGGCCCGGGGCATTCACTCGCGAGGAGCGCACACCGTGGCCCGTTCGAAGCCCGAGGACGTTATCGACAAGGCGGCCAAGTCCGACGAGAGCAAGGCGGGTGCCCCGTCACCCGATGATCCGCGCAAGCCGGATTCGCCGGGAGAGGTCACGACGACCTCCTGGAAGTACGTGTTCCGCAAGACCCTGCGCGAGTTCGGCTCCGACGACTGCACCGACATCGCTGCGTCGCTCACCTACTTCGCGGTGCTGTCGATCTTCCCCGCCCTGATCGCCCTGGTCTCCCTCCTCGGCGTCGTCGGGCAGGGCCGCAGCGCGGTCGACTCGCTCGTGGGCGTCCTCTCTGCCGTGGCTCCCGCCGACGCTGTGGAGGCCGTGCGCGGGCCCCTCCAGCAGTTCAGCTCGTCACCCGCGGCCGGCTTCGCACTCGTCTCGGGGATCGTGCTCGCGATCTGGTCCGCATCGGGCTACGTCGGTGCGTTCTCCCGCGCCATGAACCGCATCTACGAGATCGAGGAGGGCCGGCCGTTCTGGAAGCTCAAGCCGGTGCAGCTGGCAGTGACGGTCGCCGGCATCGGCCTGATCCTCGTGATGACCGTGATCCTCGCGATCTCCGGCCCGGTCACCAACGCGGTGGGGGCGGCGCTCGGCGTCGGCCCGGCCGTGCAACTCGCGTGGTCGATCCTCAAGTGGCCCGTACTCGCGTTCGTGCTCGTGCTGATGATCGCGATCCTGTATTACGCGACTCCGAACGCGAAGCAGCCCAAGTTCCGCTGGGTCAGCATGGGGGCCGTCTTCGCCCTCGTGGTCCTGGTCCTCGCGTCGGTCGCCTTCGGCTTCTACGTGGCCAATCTCTCGAACTACGCCAAGAACTACGGAACGTTCGCCGGGGTGATCGTGTTCCTGCTCTGGCTCTGGATCGCCAACATCGCCCTGCTGTTCGGCGCGGAATTCGACGCGGAGTTGGAGCGTGCACGACAGCTGCAGGCGGGGATCGCCGCCGAGGAGGACATCCAGCTGCCGCCGCGAGACACGGCGAAGATCGGGAAGGCAGAGAAGGCAGAAAAAAAGGATGTGGCAGAGGGTCGCCGCATCCGATTTCGCTCCCGTCGTTGGGCTCCCCCACCAGCGCGCGAGCGCGACGGCAGGGGTGGGGCGGCCCCGTCGCGGCGAGCCCCGCCTTTGTCTCGGGGCGGTCCTCTCGGGGGAGTGTTGG
>JACMNE010000005.1 GCA_014378715.1 Microbacteriaceae bacterium | reverse complement strand
TACTCGGGGCTCATCCTCGTCGCCGACCGCACGGAGGGCCGCCGCAAGCGGCTCAGCACTGTGCTGGTCGAACGCGACCAGGCCTTGATCGACGCGCAGACCGCATTCGGCGCCACCCCGAGCACCACACCCGGCAGCACTGCCGGCACCACCCCCGGAACCACCAACGGAGACGACAATGAGCGCTGACAGCGACAGCACCGAGCAGACCGGCGAGCGGACCGGCGACACCCCCGGCGACACCCCCAGCGACTTCCGGGCGGGCTTCGTCTCCTTCGTCGGCCGCCCCAACGTGGGCAAGTCCACCCTGACCAATGCCCTCGTCGGTGAGAAGGTCGCGATCACCAGCTCCAAGCCGCAGACCACGCGTCGCGCCATCCGCGGCATCGCCCACCAGAAGGGCGGGCAGTTGATCCTCGTCGACACCCCGGGCATGCACCGCCCGCGCACCCTCCTCGGCGAGCGGCTCAATGCCATCGTGCAGACGACCCTCGGCGACGTCGATGTGATCGGCTTCTGCATCCCCGCGAACGAGAAGATCGGCCCGGGCGACCGGTACATCAACGAGCAGCTCGACTCCTTCCCCCGGGCGAAGAAGGTCGCGATCGTCACCAAGATCGACGCCACCTCCCGGCCCGCCGTCGCGGCCCAGCTGCTCGCGGTCTCCGCCATGCGCGACTGGGAGGCGATCATCCCGATCTCCGCCACGAGCCACATCCAGCTCGACACCCTCGCCACCGAACTCATCCGCATGCTCCCGCTCTCGCAGGCGCTCTACCCGGCCGATGCCATCACCGAGGAAGTGCTCGAGGACCGCATCAGCGAGCTCATCCGCGAGGCCGTGCTCGAGGGCGTCGAGGACGAGCTGCCGCACTCGATCGCCGTCACCCTCGACGACATCATCGAGCGCGATGACAAGGACCTCGTCGAGATCTACGCCAACCTCTTCGTCGAGCGCGACAGCCAGAAGGGCATCATCATCGGCCACCAGGGGTCGAGGCTCGCGGATGTCGGCGCCCGCGCGAGGGCGCAGATCGAACCGCTCGTCGGAAAACAGGTCTTCCTGTCGATCCGTGTGAAGGTCGCGAAGGACTGGCAGCGAGACCCGAAGCAGCTCGGCCGGCTCGGCTTTTAGGAGCGGATGGGGGAGGCCGCCCGGCATCCGCTGCCCAACGGTGGTAACTTGGGCTCGTGCTGTTCGGTCTGCTCCTCCTTAGCTGCCGCGACGAGTCCTAGCCCAGGCCTCCCTCGTCGCGGAGTTTGTCGTCGGCTGACCACCCATCGCGTAGAGGAACAGAGACCATGAAGAACACACAGACCGCATCGACGATGCCGATCCACAAGTACCGCCCGTACCACGAGGCGTTCGCCGTCGACCTGCCCGATCGCACCTGGCCGACGAGGCGCACCACGCAGGCGCCGCGCTGGTGCGCCGTCGACCTGCGCGACGGCAACCAGTCGCTCATCGACCCGATGAGCCCCGAGCGCAAGCGGATCATGTTCGACCTGCTCGTGAGGATGGGCTACAAGGAGATCGAGGTCGGCTTCCCGAGTGCGAGCCAGACCGACTTCGACTTCGTGCGCAGCCTGATCGAGGGCGACCTGATCCCCGACGACGTGACCATCCAGGTGCTGACCCAGGCCCGCGGCGCGCTCATCACGCGCACCTACGAGTCCCTCATCGGGGCGAAGCGCGCGATCGTGCATCTGTACAACTCCACCAGCATCCTGCAGCGCGACGTCGTGTTCCGCACCGACCGCCAGGGGATCATCGACATCGCCCTCGAGGGCGCGCGCCTGTGCCTGGCCGCAGAAGCGCTCGTGCCCGGCACCGAGATCTTCTACGAGTACTCGCCGGAGAGCTACACCGGCACCGAGCTCGAGTTCGCGGTCGACATCTGCAACCAGGTGATCGCCGTCTTCGCGCCCACCGCGGAGCGCAAGGTCATCATCAACCTGCCGGCCACCGTCGAGATGGCGAGCCCCAACATCTACGCCGACTCCATCGAGTGGATGTCGCGCCACCTGGCCCAGCGCGAGAACGTGCTCCTGAGCCTGCACCCGCACAACGACCGCGGAACGGCCGTCGCCGCGGCCGAGCTCGGCTACCTCGCCGGGGCCGACCGCATCGAGGGCTGCCTCTTCGGCAACGGGGAGCGCACGGGCAACGTCGACCTCGTCGCCCTCGGCATCAACCTCTTCACCCAGGGCATCGACCCCCAGATCGACTTCAGCGACCTCGACGAGGTCAAGCGCACCGCCGAGTACTGCAACCAGCTCCCCGTGCACGAGCGCAGCCCCTGGGCAGGCGACCTCGTCTACACCGCGTTCAGCGGCTCGCACCAGGACGCCATCAAGAAGGGCTTCGAGGCGATGGCAGCGGATGCCGCGGAGCAGGGCAAGAGCGTCGACGACCTGGTCTGGGCCGTTCCCTACCTGCCGATCGACCCGAAGGACCTGGGGCGCAGCTACGAGGCCGTGATCCGCGTCAACTCGCAGTCGGGCAAGGGCGGCGTCGCCTACCTGCTCAAGACCGATCACGCCCTCGACCTGCCGCGCAAACTGCAGATCGAGTTCAGCGGCGTTGTGCAGGCCAAGACCGACGCCGAGGGCGGCGAGGTCACGAGCGACGAGATCTGGGCCATCTTCCAGGACGAGTACCTGCCGGCGCCGGTGGCCGACGACAAATGGGGCCGCTTCGAGCTGACCCAGACCCGCACCTCGAGCGACATGACCGGCGAGGTGGCGCTGAACGCTCGCCTGCGCGTCGGTGAGGACGTCATCCAGGCCGAGGAGACCGGCAACGGACCCATCGACGCCTTCCTCAAGGTGCTGCATGGCCAGGGCGTCGAGGTGAAGGTGTACGACTACGTCGAGCACGCGCTGAGCTCCGGCGGCGACGCCCTCGCGGCGTCCTACGTCGAGTGTCTCGTCGGGGACACACGGCTGTGGGGCGTCGGGATCGACGCCGACATCTCCACCGCGTCCCTCAAGGCCGTCGTCTCGGCGGTCAACCGCGCGGTGCGCGAGGCCACCGGGCACCTGGAGCTTGTCACCGCCTGAGCCGATCGGCAGCTCCGGTGGGGTCGCTAGCGACCCAACCGGGGGATCCGAGGCAGCCGGCTGATGTGCCGCTGCTCCGGAAGGCTCCACTTGAAGAACACGGCGAGCACCCGAATGCTGAATGTGAGGGCCACTCCCACCACCGCGGCGACGGGGATCCCCACGCCGAACTCGATGAGAACCGCGAGGGTGGCGGCGCCGCCGACGGCGGCGACGGCGTAGAGGGACCCCACGTGCATCAGCGCGATCGGGAGGTTCAGGAGCATGTCGCGCAGGATCGAGCCGCCGACCGCGGCCAGCACCCCGACGAAGACGGCGGGCACCGGCGGCATGCCGAATGACAGCGCCTTCGTCGTTCCGATCGCGCCGAACAGCCCGATCGTCAGGGCGTCAAGCACCGTGATCAGTGGGTTCAGCCGCGAGAACAGGCGCTCGAGCAGCATGCCGAGCAGGGCAGCGCCGGTCGCGACCACCACATAGAGGTTGTTCTGCAGCGGGGCGAGCTGCACTGACAGCAGCAGGTCGCGCAGGAGTCCGCCGCCGAAACCGGTGGCGATGCCGATGATGGCCACCCCGAGCAGGTCGAGCCTCCGGTCCTTGAACTGCGCCGCGAACAGGGCGCCCTGGAGCGCCCCGATCCCCACCGCGAGGAGGTCGGCCCACAGGGGGATGATGAAGACGGCGCTGGACACGGTCCCATTCTCCCCGGTCGGGCTGGTCGTTACCCCGCCCGCT
>JACMNE010000051.1 GCA_014378715.1 Microbacteriaceae bacterium | reverse complement strand
GTTGCCCCTGGCGCGGTCGTCGGCGTCCCACCAGCGCTCGTCGAGTGGCCAAGGTCCGGCCCAGGCTGTGATGGCCCGCGCCGTTCCACCCATCGACAGTCCGCACGGGGTGCCGGAGAGCGCTCCGCGATCGTCGACGAGGACCGTCTCCCCGTCGGCGGAGACGACCGTGACGGGTAGCCGCGCCTCGAACACCGTCGTGGGGGCCGGCGTCGGCAGGGAGCCGTGCCAGGGCGCGGGACCCGGGCGGGCGGAGGCCGCGCGGTCGCCCCAGGCGACGAGGTTCCGCCGGTCGAGCAGCGAGCGTCCGCCGCCGAGCACGGCTGTGAGCACCCCTCCGTGCCCCAGCATGCTCTGCACCCGGGAGAGGGCGTGGTGGATCCGCTCGTCGGCCGCGGTTCCCCACAGCCCCTCCTCGTGGTGCGAGATCGCGTCGACCGTCTCGGGGATCACCCGCACGAAGGCGATCGGCGAGCTGAGGCCGCTCTCGGTGCTCCCGCCCTGCAGCTGCCAGCGGATGCGGTCGATCACGTCGGCCGCGGTGAACGAGCGCGGGTGCAGCCAGGTGCGCTCCGAGGTCTCCCCGGTGTCCGAGTCGATCTCCACCCTGATGCTCGTGCAGACGAGCTTCGCCGCCGTGATGCCGGCGATGAACTCATCAGCAGATGCCCGGAACCCGAACGCCACTTGGTCGATGCGGTCGAGCGGTGGCTCGAACGAGAGCACGCTGTCCAGCTCGCGGGGCGGGATGCGGGGCACGATCGGCCGGCCGTCGAGCCCGGCTGACAGGGAGTGCAGGTGAGCGCCGGCGTGACCGAAACGGGCGGCGACATCATTTGCTGTCAGGGAGGCGAACTCCCCGAGCGTGCGGATCCCGAGCCGCTGCAGGAGGGTCGTGAGGTGCGGGTCGTCGAGCATCCGCACGGGCAGGGGGGCGAGGAAGGCGGCCGAGCCGCCCTCCGGCACGATGCGGAGGCGGGGGCGGGTCGCGCTGCGGGCGGCGTGCCCCGCGGTGAACGGGCCGTCGGCGATGCCGACGCGGGAGTCGATGCCCAGGGCGTCGAGGGTGTCGAGGAGCCAGAGGGCCGCCTCCTCGTCGCTGCCGTAGAAACTGCTCGGGCCGCGGGAGCGGATGGCGCACATGCCGGGGCGGAGCAGCTGGGCGCCGGCCATGATCTCCTCGATCGCGGCGAGCACAGGGTCGAACGCCCGCACGTCGATCGTCGCCTCGTAAGGGATGACGGTGAGGCCGGGCAGGCGGGACTGGGCCTCGCGTACACGCAGGCCGCGGGTGACGCCCTCGGCGCGGGCCGAGGCGGAGCTCGCGAACACCTGGCCGCGGTCGATGAGGGCCATCGGGCTCTCACGGGGGATGCCGTGGGCGCGGGAGGCTGCCACGATGGGCCAGTCGGGGCACCAGAGCACGATCGTGCGGGTGGGGGTCGTGCGGGTGGGGGTCGTGCGGGTGGGGGTCATCCGGCGAGCTCCGTGTCGTATTCGTGGGGGGCCGCGCGGGGGGCCGTTCGGGAGGCCATTATGGGGGCCGTTCGGGGCACCGTTGTGGCGGGCGAGGCGCGGGGCGCCTCGTACGGCGCTCCCGGGGCGGTCACGAAGCGCTCGGCCCGGTCGGGCAGCCAGAGCCGGGCACTGCGCGGGCGCGCGTCGGCGCGGGTGCTGACGGTCACGGTGACCTCGCGGGCGGCGAGGTGGCCGAACCCGTCGCCGATGCCGCTCCACTGGCTGTGCGAGATGCTCAGCATCGCATCGGTCTGCGGCCACGGGCCGAGCACGATGAGGGTCGAGCCGCGCTGCCGCAGGCGGGCGGCCAGCCGGGCGACCGCCGAGTTGCTCGCGTTCCGGGGCGGACGCGTGACGACCACGGTCAGCACGTCGGCGATCGCGGCGGTGACCGCGAGCCACTGGTCGCCGGGGTGCGGCACCAGCACGAGCCGGTCGAGGTCGATGCCGTAGTGTGCGGCGGCCTCGACCCCGAACTCCGGCACTCCCACGATCCCGCACCAGGACCCCGCGGCGGACGGCCCCGCGAGGAGCGCCATCAGGAGCGTCGCCGAGTGTTCGACGGAGTAGGCCGCGCCCTGCTTGAGTCCGCCGCCGGGCAGGAGGGAGGCGATGGCCGGGTGGGTCGGCAGTCTGCGGGTGTCGAGCCGGGTTCCCTGCATCTGGCGGATGCGCGCCTGCAGCTCGCGCACCGTCTCATGCTCCGGCTGGAGCTCGTCGTCGCCCGGTGCCGTCGCGGGGGCACCCCCTGACGCTATCGAGCGCGGCAGGCGGGGCACCAGGGAGCGCGGTGCAGGCTCCCGTGCACCCGACTCCCTCGCACCCGACTCCCTCGAGAAGTCGGGGAAGTCCGGCTCGACGGGGGCAGGATCGTCGAGAACGGACTCGTCGAATGGCGTCTCGTCTGGCACCGTCTCGTCTGGCACCGTTTCATCTGGCACCGTTTCATCTGGCACCGTTTCATCTGGCACCGTTTCATCCCACACAGTCTCGTCCCACGGGGGGTCGACGAGACGGGCGGCACGAGACATGCTTCCATATTCGAACATACATTCGACTATGTCAATTGCCACCGACATTGCCTCGGCGTGTCGCAAATCCAGACCGCACCCGTGTTCCGCCCAGCCTGCCATGACCCACCGACACTGCGCCAGACGGTGCCCCGCACCATCCGCTCATCACTCAGTGTCTCAGGGGCGTTGCCCCGCTGTGGGTGAATTTCATGTCCGTCGTGTTCCGGGTCTGGCGCAGCGTGGTGGTCGAGCGGATGCAGGTGCCGCTCGCCGACACCTCTCTCGCTCCCGACCTCCGGGTGCACGGACACCCGTGACAACTCCCCGCACATTTTGGCCGAGGTCCCTCCACCTGGGCTCAGGAAAAAACCCCATTCACGTGGCGGGAGTCCGGCGCGATCGGCATTTCATCATTCAGGAGATTGCGGTCGAGCGGATGTGGCGACCCCCGGAATACCGGGCCTGGTACGACATCCGCTCGCTTGAAACGCGTCGAACTCCTGAATGATGACGACACTCAGGTCAGCTGGCGGACCCAGTGCGCGAGGAAGGCGGCGCCGGCGTGGTCGTGGATGAGATCGCCCTCGGTGATCACGCGGTATGGCTTCTCGGGGATGCCGTCGACCGGGCGCACGTCGACGTGCGCAACGTCGAAGCCCTCGGCGTGCAGATAGTCGGCCATCGCATAGTCGGTGCGCGAGTCACCCACCGTGCGCCAGAGCCGGGGGAGCGGCCCCGAGGAGCGCAGGAGCCCCAGGGCCCGCTCCGCCCCGAGGTCCTTGCCGAGCGCGATCGCCTCGACGTCGGTGGAGATGATCGTCGGGTCGATCCGCACGGTGACCGGATGCGCGCTCACGCGCCCGGCCAGCTCCGCGCCCACGCTGTGGCGCTCGAGCAGCTCGAAGGCATCGGAGGTGTACCTGGCCTGGGCTGCGAAGAACTCCGCTGCCGGCACCTCGGTGCGCTGCTCGATCGACACCATCGTGCGCTTGGTCTCGTCCCAGAACATCGTGTCGCTGTAGCGCGCGTCGAAGAGCGCCCGGAACTCCGCGACGATCGCCGGCGCGATCACGGCCGTCTCGTCGACATGCACCCCCGAGAAGTTGTCGATCGTCGCCCCGAACCACACGGCGCCCTTCTCGCACACTCCGAAGACCCGCGCCTCCGGCAGCAGCCCGCCGGCCAACAGCGGCTTGACCACCTCGTCACGGATGAAGGCGTCCGACCGACCCGTGTTGAACACCACGGGCACGCCGAGGTTGGCGATGGTCACCAGGTCGCGCGTGATGCTCTCGATCACGATCGACCGCGTGATCGGGCACGCGATCGGGCCGTCGACGTCGAGAAGGAGTCCGAGGGGAGGCATGGTGGTCACAGTTCATTCTCCCAGTCCGTGAATCATTGCATCCGCCTCGAAAGTATGTTCGAATTGACAGATGAGATGGAGCGGCCAGGAGATCAACTCCGACCAAGCGGATGCCCTGCCGGGGCTGGCACGGTTGAACAACCTTGTGCGCACCGTGCGCACCCCCGACTTCGCCGGGATCACCTTCTATGAGGTGCTCGCGAAGTCCGCGCTCAACAAGGTCCCCGGGCGCAGCGCGCTCCCGTTCGGCTGGACCATCAACCCGATGCGCGGCTGCCAGCACGCCTGCGCCTACTGCTTCGCCCGACCGACCCACGGCTACCTCGACCTCGACGCCGGGGCCGACTTCGACACCCAGATCATCGTCAAGGTGAACGTCGCCGAGGTGCTCGCGAAGGAGCTGGCGAAGCCGGCCTGGGCACACAGCCCCGTGGCCCTCGGCACGAACACCGACCCCTACCAGCGGGCGGAGGGGCGCTACCGGCTGATGCCCGGCATCATTGCCGCCCTCGCCGAGAGCCGCACACCGTTCAGCATCCTCACCAAGGGCACCCTGCTGCGCAGGGACATCCCGCTCCTCGCCGAGGCGGCCACCATGACCAGCGTCGACCTCGCCATGTCGATCGCGATCTACGACCACGAGCTGCAGCAGGCCGTCGAACCGGGAACCCCCACGGCTGCCGCCCGTCTCGCGACCGTGCGGGCAGTGCGCGAGGCGGGCATGAACTGCTCCGTGTTCCTGATGCCGATCCTGCCGTTCCTCACCGATTCGATCGCCCACCTCGACGCGGCGCTCGGCCAGGTGCGCGAGGCCGGAGCGACCTCGGTGCTCTACTCGTCGATGTATCTGAAGGCGGGCACGAAGGAGTGGTTCATGGGGTGGCTCGAGCGGGACCACCCGGAGCTCGTCGCGAGATACATGGAGTTCTACTCGGCGGGCGCCTACGCCCCGAAGGAATACCGCACTTGGCTCGCCGCCCGCATCGCCCCTCTGATTCGCGCCCACGGCCTCGAGCGCGGCCGGGAGGACCCGGTCACCGGCGGGCCGCGCTCCCGCGCCCTCGGGGTAGGGCGGCCGCACCAGGCACCACCCGGCCGGTCCCACGCGCGGTCGCTGATCGCCGAGGAACTCCCGCCCGGGGAGTATGCCGCGATCCAGCCCACTCTGTTCTGAGCCGCGCGACACTGGAGCCATGACTGCTCGCCTCATGCGCAACTGGAACGCCACCTCGCTCACCTTTCTCGCCCTCAGCATCATCGGACTCGTCGGCACCCTCGCCTTCAACGCCCTCGCCGTGGTGCAGATGCGCGACTACCTCGGGGACTGGTTCGGCAGCGGCCCGGCGGTGAACTCTCTCGGCATCGACCTCGGTGTCATCGCGATCGCGGGGAGCATCCTCATCGTGGTCGAGGCGCGACGACTGGGGATGAAGAACGCCTGGTTGTACATCGTGCTCTCCCTCGTCACCGCATTCGCCTTCACCTTCCCCCTGTTCCTCGCCCTCCGGGAACGGAGACTGGAGAGCTCGAGAGTCGCCTCATAACGCATTCCTGACAATTGCGGTACCCCAGGGGTACAATACCCATTCGGGGGGTACGGTAGATCGATCGCCGGGGGACGACCGGAGCATCGGGGGCCGTTGTGGTGCCCCGTCACAACGACAGGGGGCAGGAATGAACGCCGTCTCCGCGACCCTCGGCCGGGTCATCATGCGACTGTGGCTGCTCGCCGCGGCCGGGGCCTGGCAGGATGTGCCCCGACCGACCGGTTCGACCACCGCCCACTCCTCCGGCATAGACCCGATCCGCCTCCTGTTGGTCGGCTGCGGCCCCGCCGTCGGCTACGGGGTGCTCTCCCACGACCTGGCCATCGCCGGGCAGCTCGCCAGGCAACTCGGGACGATCACGGGTCAGGGCGTCGACGTCGACGTCGTCGCCGCGGACACACTGACCGCGAGGTCGGCTGTGGCCGCTCTCAGCGACGTGCAGCTCGCCCGCTACGACAGCATCATCGTGCTCGTCGGCCTGTTCGACGTCATCCAGCTCGCGCCGGTCGACCGCTGGGGGAGGGACATGTCGTCGTTCCTCTCCTTCCTCGAGGACGGGTGCGCAGAGGGGGCAACGATCGTGGTGTTCGGCATCCCCGATCTCCCCGCCTCGAAACTCATCGGCGCGCTCCCGTCGCTGCTCATCAGCGGGCATGCCGTGGCACTCCAGGCCGAGCTCGACCGCATCGCGCCCCAGCACTCCGGAACCGTGTTCTCGCCATTCCCCGGCACCCCGCCCGAGTTCGCCGGGCGTGCCCCAGGCCCGTCGCTCTACTCCGCCCTCGTCGCCGAGGCACTGAAATCGGTGGGGAGCAGGATCGACCTCAACTTCCCCTCGGTGGCGACCCATGTCAACGACGAGGAGGCCCGCCAGGAGGCCCTGGAGCGGCTCGGCATCCTCGACTCCGCAGCCGGCGAGCGGCTCGACCAGATCACGGGGATGGCGAGGAAGCTCTTCGGCACCACCTCTGCGGCCCTCACGTTCCTCGACCACGACCGGCAGTGGTTCATGACGGTGGCCGGATATGGCATTGCCCAGGCCCAGCGCGCCGGGTCGTTCTGCGATCGAACCATCCGCACAGACGGCCCGTTCATCGTGCCGGACGCCACGATCGACCCACGGTTCCTCGATCACGACCTGGTGGCGAAAGGTCCCAGGATCCGGTTCTACGCCGGCTACCCGATCATGTCGCCAGATGGCTACCGCATCGGCACCTTCTGCCTCTTCGACGTGCGGCGGCGCCCGTTCGCCGAAGCCGACGTCGTACTGCTGCGCGACCTCGCCCTCCGCGCCCAGCAACAGCTCTGGAGCGAACTGCCCGCCAGATCCCGATGACGAGCCGGCGCAGTTCATGACACGCTGAGCGGATGACCGCGACCGAGCCATCACCGTCCGCACCGTCCGACCGCACCGCGCGCATCGTGCTCGCCCGCCACGGCGAGACCGAGTGGAGCCAATCCGGGCAGCACACGAGCACCACCGACCTCCCGCTCCTGCCCGAGGGCGAGGAGCAGGCACGCGCTCTCGGTCGCGCCCTCGCCGGGTGGCGGTTCGGGCTGGTCCTCACGAGCCCCCGGCAGCGGGCCATCCACACCGCGTCCCTCGCGGGGCACCCGGAGGCACAGGTCGAGGACAACCTCGCCGAGTGGGACTACGGCGCCTACGAGGGACTCACCTCGGCCGAGATCGAGGAGAGCCTCGGTCACCCCTGGTTCCTCTGGACCGACGGGGTCCCGGCCGGCCTCACTCCGGGGGAGGACCGCGACGACGTGCGCCGCCGTGCCGACGCCGTCATCGCCCGCTGCCTCCCGACGCTCGGCGACGGGCACGACGTGCTACTGGTCGCCCACAGCCATTTTCTCCGGGCGTTCGCCGCGGCCTGGCTCGAGCTCCCCTCCCAGGCAGGGGGCGGCTTCACCCTCGGCACCGGAGCTATCAGCGTGCTCGGCTTCGACCACGACCGCCCCGTCGTCTCCAGCTGGAACCGTCCGGCCGACAGCTACTGAGCCCCGTTACGCCTGCCGGTTCAGCGGACCAAGGAGCCCAGCGCCCACCCGGCGGCGGCCGCCAGCACGGCGAGAACCAGCATGCCGGGCCCGTTCACCAACGAGTCGCGATAGCGGCCGTCGCGCATAAGACGCACCGTCTCCACACTCGCGGTGCTGAAGGTCGTGTACCCGCCGAGCAGACCGGCACCGAGAACCAGGAGCAGATCTCCGGGGATCGCGCCGCCCGCGGCGAGCGCCGTCACGAGTCCGAGCAGGAACGATCCGCTCACGTTGATGATCATCGTGCCCAGGGGCAGGGCGAACCGCAGCCGCGACCGCACCACCCCGTCGACGACCACCCGCAGCGCGGCGCCGAGTCCTCCGGCCACGGCGAGAAGGGCGAAGAGGAGCGGGGTCATGCTCTCGACCGTCCCCGGCGGTGCGCGATCACCAGCAGCATGCCGGCCCACGTCGCGGCGGCACCGAGCACGAGGGTGCCGACCGCGTAGGCGGCGGCCACTGCCGGCGTTCCGGCCAGCAGCACCGTGTCTGTTGCCAGCGCACTGTAGGTGGTGAACCCGCCGAGGAACCCCGAGCCTGCACCGAGCCGCACCGCGCGGTACCGGCCCCGGTCGTCGCGCGAGGAGAGCTGCTCGAGCAGCGTCCCGAGCAGGAACGCCCCCAGGATGTTGATCAGCACGATGGCCAGGGGCACCCCGGCGACCGGGGGGACGGAGGTGGCGATGATCTGCCGCGTTCCCGTTCCAGCCGTGCCCCCGATGGCGACCAGGCCGAGGTAGCGCCAGTCGAGATGGACGGGCGTGGTCATCGGCCCTGCAGGCGGTCGATGTCGCGTCGCTCACGCTTGGTGGGCCGCCCCGCGCCACGGTCGCGCTGCGGAACGAACGCGACCTCCTCCCTGGGCGGGGGAGCCGGGGTGTTGTCCACGAGGCACTCCGCCGCCGCGGGCGCGCCGACCCGCTTCTTGATGATCCTCACGACCACCACGATGCGTTCGAGGTCGCCGACGCGCACCCGCACCTCGTCGCCGGGGCGCACGGCCTGGGCCGGCTTCACACTCTCCCCGTTGATCCGCACGTGGCCACCGCGACACGCAGCAGCGGCCGCTGACCGGGTCTTGGTCAGTCGCACGGCCCAGATCCAGCTGTCGACGCGCGCGCTCGAAAGGGGATCCATGGATCGACTCTACGGTCAGGGCGACCGGGACGTCACGCCTCCCAGTCGATGACACCCCACTCGTGCCCGCACCCTGTCGCACGGCACCGATAGGCCACGGTGTTGTCACCGTGGGAGGCGAAGGGGTTCGCGATCGCGATGAGCCCGGCCACCGCGGCCTCGA
Organism: Microbacteriaceae bacterium; assembly: GCA_014378715.1. Classification (GTDB taxonomy): domain Bacteria; phylum Actinomycetota; class Actinomycetes; order Actinomycetales; family Microbacteriaceae; genus Marisediminicola. The sequence continues at coordinate 1,184 of JACMNE010000051.1, read as the reverse complement.
TCATCTCCGCGCTCGGCACCCCATGCACGATCTCGAGCGGGCTCGGAAGGGAACACCTCGGACAGACCAAAGCCAGGACAGTAGCCGACTTGAAAGCGTGCATTGTGTCTCCCCCGAACGTGAATGCTCCCATCAGGCAACCACGCGCGAGGGACACGGGTAACCCCTTGCTATTCCCCTCACACTGTGTCTGCAGTTCTGACCGGTAACGTTGCGTGACCCACAACACGAAGGTGAGCGGATGCCCGACAGCCCGATCTCGGCAACTCCGTACGAGATTCTCGGGGTGAACCCGAGCGCGACGGACGAGGAACTCCGACGCGCCTACCGGAGGAGCCTGCGCCAGTCTCACCCGGACACCGGGGGCACAGCGACGAAGTTCGCGACGGCCCAGTGGGCATGGGAGCAGATCGGCACCCCCGAGTCCAGGGCCATGTACGACCGGGGACGCATGAGCACCACGGCCGCCGCACCCTGGTCCGCCCCCGCCGCTCACCGGCCCAGTGGATCCCGCCCCCACGCCCGTTCCTACGGCCACCCGGGCGGATGGCGGCGCGAGCGCTTCCTCACCCTCGTACGCGAGTGGGCGGGGCGCGGTGTGGTGCTGGACGACCCCTACGACCCCGCCCTGGTGAGGTCGGCACCCCGCGACATCCGCCATGTTCTGGCCGACGCCCTCGCCGAGGAGGCGACCGCCCGTGTCGTCGCCGACCTCGGGATCGCCTACACGATCTGGCACGACGTGGCGACGGACGCCGGCAACGGCGGGCCGGAGGCGAAGATCGACCATATCGTGCTGGGCCCGACCGGCCTGTTCGCCCTGCTGTCGGAGGACTGGGGAGACCCGGTGCTCGTGCGCAAGGGCGAGATCGTCGGCGAGGGTCTCGTCGAGGGCGAGCGGCCCATGCACGACCTCGCGGCGCGGGCCAGGTCCGTGGCCAGGGCGGCGCGAGTCAAGTTCTCGGCGTTCGTGATCGTCGTCCCCGACGACGCCATCGACGAGGACCTCACCGTCATCGGCCGTACGCGCGGGGTGCCGACCGTGCTCGTGCACCGCTCGCGGCTCCCCGGTCTGCTGCGCTCCGGCCTCGAGGACACCCGCACGCCGGGCGGCAACGAGCTCTTCGACCTGCGCACCCGGCTCCAGGGCACCATCCGCTTCGTGTAGTCCCGCCCGCCGCGCC
>JACMNE010000050.1 GCA_014378715.1 Microbacteriaceae bacterium | reverse complement strand
GGGGTGCTCGGTCGTGAGCAGGTCGGTGCGCTCCGGCGAACGGTTGTAGACGGCGACGGTGTTGCCCTCGCGGCTTGCGAGGTTGCGGGCGAGGTTGCTGCCCATCACCGCGAGTCCGACTACTCCGATGTTTGCACTTGCCTGGGTCACGTGCGCTCCCTATATCTGTCCGGTCAAAATGTTCCGCGTCAAACCTACCGTTCGATCCCGGGCGAGCGGATGCTAGGGTCGAGTAATAAGTCTGCTTTATGCTCTCCAATCACTCTATGTGATCTGATGAATGAGCGAGCGGATGTCGTGCAAAGGAGCAGTATTCGTGTCGGTCTTCATCCCGCCGCTCATCGTGATGGGCGTATCCGGTTCGGGCAAGTCGACGGTGGGCCAGCTGCTCGCCGACACGTTCGGCCTCGAGTTCGTCGACGGCGACGATCTGCACCCGAGCGCGAACAAGGCCAAGATGGCCGCCGGCCACGCCCTGAACGACGAGGACCGCTCGCCCTGGCTCGAGATCATCGCCGACCGCATCGGGGCTGAGCTGACGACCGGCAACCCGATCGTCGTCGCCTGCTCCGCCCTCAAGCGCAGCTACCGCACCCTGCTCGTCGCCCATGCGCCGACGACGGTGTTCGTGCACCTCACCGGGTCCCGCGAACTCATCGCCGAACGGCAGAGCCACCGCAACCACGAATACATGCCCAACAGTCTGCTCGACTCGCAGTTCGCGACCCTCGAGCCTCTCTCCGACGACGAGCGGCACATCCTCGTCGACCTCGACAACACCCCGGACGAGATGGTGCGGATCGTCGCCGCCCGTCTCGCCGACCTGATGGAAGAAGACACCCGCAATGACTGACATCGAACTCGTCTGGCAGCTGCCCACCTGGGGCCTCCTGCTGATCGCGATCGGCGCGATCGCGCTGCTGCTCGTGATGATCATCGCGCTGCGCATCCACGCGTTCCTCGCGTTGATCATCGTGAGCCTCGTCACCGCGATCGCCACGGGCATTCCGCCCGGCTCCATCATCGCCACCCTGACCGCCGGATTCGGATCGACCCTCGCCTCCGTCGCCCTCCTGGTGGGCCTCGGCGCCATGCTCGGCCGGATGCTCGAGACGAGCGGGGGAGCGCAGGTGCTCACCGACTCCCTCATTCGCGTGTTCGGTGAGAAGCGGGCACCCCTCGCCCTCGCCATCGCCTCGCTCATGATGGGGTTCCCCATCTTCTTCGACGCGGGCCTCGTGGTGATGCTCCCGATCATCTTCGCCGTCGCCCGTCGCCTCGGCGGGTCTCTCCTTCTCTATGCGTTCCCCGCGGCGACCGCGTTCTCGGTCATGCACATCTTCGTTCCCCCGCACCCTGGCCCCGTCGCCGCGACCGGGCTCCTCGGAGCGGATGTCGGGCTCGTGCTGGTCTTCGGACTCATCGTCGCCATCCCCACCTGGTACATCGTCGGCTACAAGTTCGGCACCTGGCTCGGGATGCGCTTCGACATCGCCATCCCGGAGATCCTCTCCGGGTCGAAGGCCGATGACAACGCCGACCAGTTCCGGTCGACGCCGTCGCTGCGCACCATCGTCTTCCTGCTGCTGCTGCCGCTCGTGCTGATCTTCCTCAACACCGGGCTCAACGCCCTCGCGACCGCAGGGGTCGTCTCGCTCGACAACGGTCTGGTGCAGTCACTGCGTCTGCTCGGCGAGACGCCGGTCGCCCTGCTGATCACGGTGATCCTCGCCATGTGGCTTCTCGGCTGGCGGATGAAGAAGCAGTCCCGCCTCATCGAGACCATCGTCGACAGTGCCCTCGGGCCGGTGTGCGCGATCATCCTGATCACCGGCGCCGGCGGCATGTTCGGTGGGGTGCTGCGTGCGAGCGGCATCGGCGGCGCGATCGCCGAGTCCCTCGACGCCATCGGTCTGCCGCTCATCGTCGCCGGTTTCGTCATCGCCGCTGTGGTGCGTGTCGCGCAGGGATCGGCCACCGTCGCCCTCACCACGGCGGCCGCACTCGTGCAGCCCGTGGTGCTCGCCGACACGACTCTCAACCCGGTCGAGCTCGCCGCCATCGTCTTGGCGCTCGCCGCCGGGTCGGTGTTCGCCAGCCATGTCAACGACTCCGGCTTCTGGCTCGTCAGCCGCTTCTTCGGGATGGACACCAAGACCACCCTGAAGACCTGGACGGTCAGCCAGGCGCTTGTCGCCGTGGTCGGCTTCGTGTTCGCCTTCGCGATCTACCTCGTCGCCAGCGTCGCCTGATCATGCCGACCTCGCTCTTCGACCTCACCGGCAGCGTCGCCCTCGTCACCGGGTCCAGCCGCGGCATCGGCCGCACGATCGCGCACGCGCTCGCCTCCGCGGGGGCGACGATCGTGCTGCACGGCCAGGACGAGCAGCGCCTCGCCGGCACCCGCGCCGACTTCGAGCGCGAGTTCGGTGCCGACACGGTGCATTCGGTGGCCTTCGACATCACCGATGCCGCGGCCGTCGTCACCGGCGTCTCCTGGGTGGAGAGCGCGGTCGGCCCGATTGGGGTGCTCGTCAACAACGCGGGGATCCAGCACCGGGAGGCGCTGGTCGACCTCGCGGTCGAGGACTGGGACCGGGTGCTGCGCACCAACCTCACCAGTGCCTTCCTGGCCGGCCGCGAGGTCGCGAAGGTGATGATCCCCCGCGGCCGCGGAAAGATCATCAACATCGCCTCGGTGCAGGCCGACCTCGCCCGCTCCACGATCGCGCCGTACACGGCAGCCAAGGGCGGGCTGCGCAACCTCACCCGTGCCATGACGGCGGAGTGGGCCGCGCACAACATCCAGGTGAACGCGATCGCCCCCGGCTACATCCACACCGAGATGACCCAGAACCTCGTCGAGGACGAGTCCTTCAACGCCTGGATCATCGGGCGCACCCCGGCCAGGCGTTGGGGCACCACCGCCGACCTCGCCGGGCCGGCGGTCTGGCTCGCCTCGGGCGGATCGGACTTCGTCAACGGGCAGGTCATCTTCATCGACGGCGGAATGACGGTGGTCGTATGACCGATGAGCGTATGACCGCCGGTGCCAGCGGCACGGTCCTCGCCGTCGTCGCGCACGCGAAGGACGACCTGCGCGTCGACGAGGTCCCCGCCCCGATTCCCGCAGCGGATGAGGCGGTGGTGCGCATCGCCTACGGCGGCATCTGCGGGTCCGACCTCCACTACGTCAGCCACGGCGCGGCGGGTGAATCCCGCCTGGTCGACCCGATGGTGCTCGGCCACGAGGTCGTCGGCACCGTCGAGACGGCCGCGGTCGACGGCAGCGGCCCGCCCGTCGGCACCCGGGTGGCGGTCCACCCCCCGACACCGCTGCCGGTCGCCGGCATCCGCTTCCCCGCGGATCGCCCCAATCTCGCCCCGGCCACCACGTACCTCGGCAGCGCCGCGCGCCGCCCCCACACCCAGGGGGCGTTCGCGACCCTCGCGGCGCTGCCGACCAGGATGCTGCGGGCCCTACCCGCCGGCCTGAGTCTGCGCGACGCCGCACTCGTCGAGCCGGCGAGCGTGGCCTGGCACGCCGTCGCCAGGGCGGGGAACGTCGCCGGCAAGTCCGTGCTGGTCGTCGGCTGCGGGCCGATCGGCGCCCTCGCCATTGCGGTGCTCGTGCGGGCGGGAGCGGCCGTCATCACGGCCGTCGACCTGCACCCCGCGCCCCTGGCCATCGCCCGCGAACTCGGCGCCATCACCACGATCGCGGCGTCCGACGCCGACGCGATCGCCGCGGTGCAGGCCGACGTGGTCATCGAATCCTCCGGCAGCCGGCACGGGCTCGCCTCGGCCATCCGGGGGGCCGCCCGCGGCGGCCGGGTCGTGATGGTCGGGCTGCTGCCAGCCGGCGATCAGCCCGTTCCGATGAGCCTCGCGATCACCCGCGAACTCGAGCTCGTCGGATCCTTCCGGTTCGTGGACGAGATCGATGCTGTCATCGCCGCCCTCACCGACGGCTCGCTCGCTGTCGGCCCGGTCGTGACGCACGAGTTCGCGGCGGCCGACGCCGTGGAGGCATTCGCCGTCGCGGCCGACTCCGCCTCGAGCGGCAAGGTGCTCCTGCGCTTCTGACCACCTCCTAGGCTGGACACAACCATGCCCATTCGACCGAAGGACACCACCGTGCCCCGCACCGATCCCCGCCTGCGCGTCGTCGCGGCCACCCCGATCAGCGAGGAGCTCATCGGGCTCGTCCAGTCGATCGAACCGCGCATCGACTTCGTGCGCGACCAGGCCCTCCTGCCGCCCATGCGCCATCCCGGCGACCACGGCGGCGACCCGTCATTCAGCCGAGGCGATGCTGGACAGGCTCGTTTCGAGGCGCTCCTCGACACCGCCGAGGTGCTCTACGGTGTGCCGGACGAGAAGCCGGCCGCCCTGGCACGCACGGTGGCGGCGAACCCGGCGCTGCGCTGGGTGCAGACCATGCCGGCCGGGGGAGGGGCCCAGGTGAAGGCCGCCGACCTCGACGCGGAGCAGCTGGAACGCATCGTCTTCAGTACGACCGCAGGGGTGCACGCCCTGCCGCTGGCGGAGTTCGGGGTGTTCGGGCTCCTCGCCGGCGCGAAGTCCCTGCCCCGTCTGCTCGAGCAGCAGCGCACCACCACCTGGTCAGGCCGCTGGACGATGGGCCTCATCTCGGAGCAGCGCATCCTCGTCGTCGGACTCGGCACGATCGGGCGCGAGACCGCGCGGCTGCTCCACGCTCTCGGAGCGACCGTGATCGGCACCAGCCGTCACCCCGGCGAGGTCGATCACGTCGCCGAGATCGTGCACCCCGACCGCCTCGCCGAGGTCGTCGGCACCGTCGACGGCATCGTCGTCACGCTGCCGGGGACCGCGCAGACCGACAAGCTGCTCGACGAGGCGTTCTTCGCCGCGGTGCGCCCCGATACCACGATCGTGAGCGTCGGCCGCGGCACCGTCATCGATGAGGACGCCCTGCTCCGTGCGCTCGAAGCCGGCCGCATCGGCTGCGCCGTGCTCGACGTCACCGCCAAGGAACCGCTGGATCCGTCAAGCGCGCTCTGGCGACATCCGCTGGTCATCATCAGCCCGCACACCGCGGCACTGAACGCCGCCGAGGACCGCCTCATCGCCGAGCTCTTCGCCCGCAACGCCACCCGGTTCCTCGACGGCGAGCCGCTCATCAACCGCGTGGACACCGTCGAGTTCTACTGACCGCCCGCCACCGTGTAAACTTCACAACTGTACTTCGGCGAGGGATGGCTGTCTGCTCCGCAATCGGAGCAAGGCGACATCCGTGATCGACGCGGTGGTTGGGCGTACACGTCTTTCCTCACGCTGACATGCGTTCG
>JACMNE010000004.1 GCA_014378715.1 Microbacteriaceae bacterium | reverse complement strand
GTCGTGCCCCGCAGCGGTGAGACCTCGACGACCGGTGCGGCCTGGCCGCAGGAGGCGGCGGGAGCGGAGGCTGCGGCGAGCACGTCCTCCTTGCGGATGCGGCCACCGACCCCGGTGCCGACGACATTGGTGAGGTCGACGCCCTGTTCGCTGGCGAGCTTGCGCACCAGCGGGGTGACGTAGCCGGCGTTCGCGGGAGGCGCCGCGGCCGCGCGAGCCGCCGGGGCAGGATCCGCGGGAGCTTCCGGTGCCGGTGCTGCTGCGGGCGCCGGGGCGGCCGCGGCGGGAGCCGGGGCGGCCGCGGCGGGAGCCGGGATGACGGGGGGCGCAGCGGGTGCGGCGGCGGGCGGCGCGACGATCTGAGTCGCGGGTGCGGGTGCGGCCGGCGCCGCAGGAGCCGGTGCCGCCTGGGCGGGTGCCGGGTCTGCTGCGGGTGCGGGCGCCGGTGGGGCGACGGGTGTCTGCTCCTCCGCGGCGGGCGCGTCGGTGGACGGCACCTCAGCCACGGGAGCCTCGGGCTCGGCTGCAGCCGGCTCGGCTGCCGCTGGCTCCGCTGCTGCCGGCTCGGCCGCCGGCGCGTCGCCGGACGACGACCCGTCGCCGATCACCACGAGGGCGGTGCCAACCTCGACCGTCTCGTCTTCGGCCACGAGGATCTGCTCGATGATCCCGGCCACCGGCGAGGGGATCTCGGTGTCGACCTTGTCGGTCGAGACTTCGAGCAGCGGCTCATCCACCTCCACCCGGTCGCCGACGTTCTTCAGCCAGCGGGTGACCGTACCCTCGGTGACACTTTCTCCAAGTGCCGGAAGGTTGACGGATTCGCTCATCAGTGATGCTCCTTAAACAGTGAAGTACTTTTAGCTTAGTTGGGGTCGGACCGGCGGCGGTCAGACCGTGTGAAGTGGTTTGCCCGCGAGGTAGAGGAACGCCTCGCCGAGCGCTTCGTCCTGGGTGGGGTGCGCATGTAGGAGCGGAGCAATGTCCTCCGGGTACGCCTCCCAGTTGACGATGAGCTGCGCCTCGCCGATGAGCTCACCGACGCGGTCGCCGATCATGTGGATCCCCACGACGGGGCCCTCGTTGACGCGCACGACCTTGATCGATCCGGCGGTGCCGAGGATGTGGCTCTTGCCGTTACCGGCGAGGTTGTAGTCGTAGATCGTGACCTTGTCGTCGCCGTACTGCTCCTTGGCCTTCGCCTCGGAGAGTCCGACCGACGCCACCTCGGGGTGCGAGTAGGTGACCTTGGGGATGTTGATGTCGTCGATGACCTGCGGTGCGAGCCCCGCGATCTCCTCGGCGACGAAGATACCGTGCTGGAAGCCGCGGTGGGCGAGCTGCAGGCCGGGCACGATGTCGCCGACCGCATAGACGCCGGGGATGTTGGTGGCGAGGCGCTCGTTCGTCAGCACGAAGCCGCGGTCCATGGTGATGCCGACCTCCTCGTAGCCGAGTCCGGCGGTGGACGGTCCCCGGCCGACGGCGACGAGCAGCAGCTCGGCCTCGATCGTGCGACCGTCCTCGAGGGTGACGACAACGCCGTTGTCGTCCTGCGTGACGCTCTGGAATCGGGTGCCGAGGATGAACTCGATGCCGCGTTTGCGGAAGGCCCGCTCGAACTGCTTGCTAACCGACTCGTCCTCGTTCGGCACCAGGTGGGGGAGTGCCTCGATGATGGTGACGTCCGACCCGAACGACTTCCAGACGCTCGCGAATTCGACGCCGATCACACCGCCGCCGAGCACGGCGACCTTCTTCGGGACGAAGTCGAGCTCGAGGGCGTGCTCGGAGGTGATGACCCGACCGCCGATCTCGAGACCCGGGAGCGAGCGGGAGTAGGAGCCGGAGGCCAGCACGATGCTCTTGCCCGTGATCACTTGGTCGCCGACCTGCACGCTGGTCGGCGAGATGAGCCGCCCCTCGCCCTCGATCACGGTGATGCCGCGCTGCTTGATGAGCCCGGTGAGTCCGCGGAACTTGCTGGTGACGACCTCTTCGCGGTACTTCGTGACCGCCTGGATGTCGATGCCGTGGAAGTCGGCAGACACCCCGTACTTCGCCGACTCGCGGGTGACGTCCGCCACCTCGGCGGAGTGCAGGAGCGCCTTCGTCGGGGTGCACCCGACGTGGAGGCAGGTGCCGCCCAGCTTGTTCTTTTCGATCAGGCCGACCGTGAGGCCGAGCTGGGTGGAACGGAGCGCGGCGGCATAGCCACCACTTCCCGCTCCGAGAATGACGACGTCAAAATTCTGTTCGGACAATCGGTAGCTCCTTCGCCCTGGGGGTGTCGCGCGATGGCCTGCCAGCGCGGCAGGCCGAGTTGGGGGCAGGTTACCCACGCCCAACCAAAAACCCTACTACTCCCGCGAAAATTCCTCGGCCATCTCGATGAGGGTGCGAACTGCGACTCCGGTCGGGCCTTTGCCGATGTACCCGTATGGCGCCCCTCCGTTGTCAGACGGACCGGCGATGTCGAGGTGCGCCCACGGGATCTGGCGTGAATCGGCCCCCGCGGTGCTCCCGACGAACTCGCGGAGGAAGACGCCAGCGATGAGCATCCCGCCCGCTGTGTTGCCCATCTTCACGTTGGCGATGTCCGCGACGTCGGAATCGAGCAGGGCGCGCAGCTCACCGGGGAGCGGCATGGGCCAGAACGGCTCACCCACGCGACCGGCCGCTGCGACGACACGGGTCACCAGCGACTCGTCGCCCATGACGGCGGTGTAACGGTTGCCCATGGCGACGACCGCGGCGCCGGTCAGCGTCGCGACGTCGATGATCGCGTCGGGCGACTCCTCACTCGCGGCAACGAGACCGTCTGCCATGACCAGCCGGCCTTCCGCGTCGGTGTTGAGCACCTCGACGGTGCGGCCGCCGCGCATGGTCAGCACGTCGTTCGGACGCGTGGCCGATCCGGATGGCATGTTCTCGGCCAGGCACAGCCACGCCGTGAGACGCACGGGCAGGGCGAGCCGGGCCGCGGCGATGACCACGGCGAGGGAGGTCGCGGCCCCGGTCATGTCGTACTTCATCCCGACCATCGAGGCCGGCGGCTTGAGCGAGAGGCCCCCGGTGTCGAAGGTGATCCCCTTGCCGACGAGCGCCAGGTGGCGGGCCGCGCTGGCCGGAGAATAGCTCACCTTGACCAGTCGTGGGCCCCGAGTCGACCCCTGGCCGACACCGATGATTCCGCCGAACCCGCCGGCCGCTAGCTCCACCTCGCCGAGGACCTCGATCTCGATGGGGAGATCGCTGGCCAGGTCGACCGCGGCCGTCGCGAAGCTCTCCGGGTAGAGGTCGGACGGCGGCGCGTTCACCAGGTCGCGCACGGTGTGCACGGCCGAGGCGATGCTCACCGCGCGCTCCACGAGGGTGTCCGAGGTCCCCTCGGGCACCACCACGGCGATCTCCGCGGCGAGACGGGCGGCGGGCTCCTGCTCGACGGAGCGATAAGCCGTGTACGAGTAGTCGGCGATGGCTGCTCCCTCGAGAACGGCGAGCACCTGGGCGTCGGTGGTGACGGGGAGGGCGAGGGTGATCGACGCGGCACCCCGGATGAGCCGGGCGGCGGTTCCGGCCGCGTACCGCAGCTCGTGGATGTCGGGGGTCGTGCTCGAGAAGCCGACGAGGGCGAACGAGCCTGCCGCGGCGTTCGTCGCCGGAATCCGCCGCACCTCGTCCTTGGATCCCACGAAACCGATCGCAGCCAGGCTGGACTCGAGGCCGATGAATTCGTCGCCGACACCGAGGAGCCTGCCCCCGCTCACCCCGATGACCAGCACATCAGTGGTGATGGTCGCGGGGGATTCGCTCGTGAGCCGTAACGCGGGAGTAGTCATCGGGCCATGCTACGGGGCGACCCCGTTGCGCCAGACGTACCCCATCGAGCCGCAGGCGTGTTCGCTCTCGGCACCAGCCGGATGGTGCGCGGACACGGGGAGGCACAGAGTCCGGCGGGTAGAATCGGGGGATGCGCGACCCAGCCAGCCTCTACGCCCTCAACCCGGACCTTCCGTCCGTGCCGGAGGGTCTCAACCTCGTCGCCGGGCTCACGGGCTTCGCCGACGCGGGCTCCGCCGTCACCCAGTTCACCGAATATCTCCTCGACACCCTCGAACATCGGGTGGTGGCGACCTTCGACAACGACTCCCTGCTCGATTACCGAGCCCGGCGCCCGACGATCTACTTCGACCAGGATCACCTGGCGGACTACCAGCCCGCGAGCCTGGCCCTGTACCTCATGACCGATGAGATCGGCCAGCAGTTTCTGATGCTCACCGGCTTTGAACCCGACTTCCAGTGGGAGCGGTTCACGGCCGCCGTTCTCGAGCTCGTCGCGAAATTCTCCGTCACGACGACCACCTGGGTGCACGCCATCCCGATGCCTGTACCGCACACCCGTCCGATCGGGGTGACCGTGAGCGGCAACCGCGCTGAACTCACCGAGGCGATGTCCGTGTGGCGCCCGCGCACCCAGGTGCCCTCGAACGCGCTGCACCTGATCGAGTACCGCCTGCAGCAACTGAACCAGGTCATCGCCGGCTTCGTGCTCCTCGTGCCGCACTACCTCGCGGACACCGAGCACCCCGACGCCGCCGTGAAGGCGTTGGAGAGCATCAGCGCCGCCACCGGGCTGATCTTCCCCACTGATCGCCTGCGCGAGTCCGGGCGGGAGTTCCTCGCCAAGATCGACGCGCAGGTGCAGACCAATCCTGAGCTTGCGAAGCTCGTGTCGACCCTCGAGGATCGCCACGACTCCTACATGGAGGGCAATCCGCTCCGGTCACCGCTCACCGATGAAGACGGCGAGCTGCCGTCCGCCGACGAGATCGCCGCCGAGTTGGAACACTTCCTCGCCAGCCGGCCCGGCGCGGACGACGACTTCCGCGCCTGACCCGAGGGGGACGCCCGGGCGAACCGGCCGCCCGATACAGTGGGCAGGATGAATTCCGCTCGTTCCTGGCTGGTGTGGGGGGTCGCCGTCACCGCCTACGTCATCGCGGTCATGCAGCGCACCTCGCTCGGGGTCTCGAGCGTCGATGCCGCCGAGCGGTTCCAGGTGTCGGCATCCGCGCTGTCCAGCCTCGCCGTGCTGCAGCTTGCGGTCTACGCGGCCCTGCAGATTCCGGTCGGGGTCATCCTCGACCGGCTCGGGCCGCGAGTGCTCATCTGCGCGGGCGCCGTGCTCATGGCGGCCGGCCAGCTGACCCTCGCCCTCGCCCCGTCGATCGGCGTCGCGATCGTCGGTCGCGTCCTGGTCGGTGCGGGCGACGCGTTGACGTTCATCTCCGTCATCCGCTTGCTCACCGCCTGGTTCTCCGGGCGCATCCTGCCGCAGGTCTCCCAGTGGACGGGCAACGTCGGCCAGCTCGGCCAGGTGCTCTCGGCGATCCCGCTGTCGATCGCCCTGCAAGGCTTCGGCTGGTCTCCCGCGTTCGTCGCCGCCGCCGCGCTGTCGGTCGTCGCCGCGGTGCTGGTGCTGGTGCTTGTGCGCAACGGACCGGACGGAGCGCCCGTGCACGAGCCGGCGCGGAGCTGGGGCGAGGCGATGGGGCTGCTGCGGCAGAGCCTGAGACGCCCGGGAACGCAGCTGGGATTCTGGTCCCACTTCATCACGCAGTCGCCCGGCACGGTCATCTCGCTCCTCTGGGGCTTTCCCCTCCTGACCGGCGCGCTCGGGTACTCCCGGGCGACTGCCTCCGGGCTACTCACCCTCATCGTCATTGCGGGAATGATTTCCGGGCCCGTCATCGGCATCCTCACAGCCCGGTTCCCGATGCGCCGCTCGAACCTGGTCCTCGCCATCGTCACCGCGATGGGCCTCGTCTGGTCGGCGGTCGTCGCCTGGCCGGGGGGGCCGCCGTTCTGGCTCGTCGTGCTCCTCATCCTCGTTCTCGGGGTCGGGGGACCCGGATCCCTGATCGGATTCGACTTCGCCCGCACCTTCAACCCAATGCGCAGCCAGGGGTCGGCGAACGGGGTGGTCAACGTCGGCGGATTCTTTGCCAGCTTCGTGATGATGTTCCTCATCGGTGTGGTCCTCGACGCCTTCGACCGAGCCAGGATCGCGCTGGGGCACCCCTCCGATGTGTTCGCCTGGGATTCGTTCCGCATCGCGCTCCTCGTGCCCTACATCGTGGTGGGCATCGGCGTCGCCTTCGTCATCCGCGCCAGGCGTCGCACCCGGTCGCAGCTCCGCGAGGACGAGGGAATACAGGTGGCCCCGATCTGGGTTGCACTCGCCAGGATCTGGCGGCGCGGATCAGACTAGACGGGGCGGTCGATTGTCAAGGTGTGTCGGCAATCCGTGCAATAATTGACGTAGGACCCGTTCACGTACCAGGGGTTTGACGCAGGTTTCTCCGCGCAAACCTCAGGAACTTGACATGGGTCTTAGTACTGCCCAAAAACGTACTGCCCAAAAACACGCCTCCCACCCCCGAACCAGCGGCACGATCACCCCGTGCGAGGGCCTCGACGACCACCCGAGAACGACTGCAGCAAGAACCTGAAAGGTACCCTCATGGTTGCCCAAACGAAGACCGCGGACCCGACCACCGCCCTGACCGAAGAGCCTCTCGACGCCGAGACCGAGACGGCCACGAAGGCCGCGGCGAAAGCCAAGGCTCCGGCGAAGGCCGAAGCGACGAAGGCTCCCGCCAAGGCGGCCGCCGCGAAGGCCCCCACCAAGGCTGCGCTCGCGAAGGCCGCGAAGGAGGCGTTGGCAGCGGATGCTCCGGCCAAGGCCACCAAGGCGCCCGTCAAGCGCGGCGCCAAGGCCGCGTCGGGCGAGGACACCGACGAGGGCGACGACCACGCTGCGGACGCCGGCGATGACGACGACGACTCCAAGTCGAAGTCGGACGCCGAGTCTGAGGCCCTCCCCAGCGGTGCGCTGGTGCTCTCGCTCGTCGACGACGACGACGAGGTGCCGGTCTACTCCTCCGCCATCACCGGCGCGACCGCCGACCCGGTCAAGGACTACCTGAAGCAGATCGGGAAAGTCGCGCTCCTCAACGCCGCGGAGGAGGTCGAGCTGGCCATGCGCATCGAGGCCGGCTTGTTCGCCGAGGACAAGCTCTCCGAGATGTCCGACGCCGAACACCGCTCCGCCAAGGGCCGCGAGCTCAACTGGGTCGCCCGCGACGGGCAGCGGGCGAAGAGCCACCTGCTCGGCGCCAACCTCCGCCTCGTCGTCTCCCTTGCCAAGCGCTACACCGGGCGCGGAATGCAGTTCCTCGACCTGATCCAGGAAGGCAACCTCGGGCTCATCCGCGCGGTCGAGAAGTTCGACTACACCAAGGGTTTCAAGTTCTCCACCTACGCCACCTGGTGGATCCGCCAGGCGATCACGCGCGCCATGGCCGACCAGGCCCGCACCATCCGCATCCCCGTTCACATGGTCGAGGTCATCAACAAGCTCGCCCGCGTGCAGCGTCAGATGCTGCAGGACCTCGGGCGCGAGCCCACCCCGGAGGAGCTGAGCCGCGAGCTCGACATGACCCCGGAGAAGGTCATCGAGGTGCAGAAGTACGGCCGTGAGCCGATCTCGCTGCACACTCCCCTCGGCGAGGACGGCGACAGCGAGTTCGGCGATCTGATCGAGGACACCGAGGCCGTGGTGCCCGCCGACGCCGTCGGGTTCACCATGCTGCAGAAGCAGCTGGAATCGCTGCTCGACTCCCTCTCCGAGCGCGAGGCCGGCGTGATCCGCATGCGCTTCGGCCTCGGTGACGGGATGCCGAAGACCCTCGACCAGATCGGAGACACCTTCGGCGTGACGCGCGAGCGCATCCGCCAGATCGAGTCGAAGACGATGGCCAAGCTGCGCCACCCGTCGCGGTCGCAGTCTCTCCGCGACTACCTCGAGTAAACCTAGCGGATGCCCGATACCACTAGGGGAGTGCGCCCAGATGCCCGCTAAAGCGAACGACGGCAAGCAGCTGGAGACGGTCGTCGACGGCGTGCGCTACCTGCGCATCCCGATCAAGACCAAGCTCGTACTGGAAGGCGACGACATCACCGAGGTGGTCACCACGTTCGCCTCCGCACTTCTCCGCGACCGCGACGTGCTTTTTGTGACCGAGAAGATCGTCGCCATCACGCAGGGGCGCTCATATCCGACTGAATCCATCATCCCGCGCAAACTGGCCACGTGGCTGTCCGGCCACGTGGCACGCACGCCGAGCGGCATAGGCCTCGGGCTCCCGCAGACGATGGAGATGGCGCTGCGCGAGTGCGGCACACCGCGCATCGTACTCGCCGCCGCCGTAGCAGCCGTCACGAAGCCGTTCGGACGCCGGGGTGACTTCTACCGGGTCGCCGGCCCCAAGGCCCGCGGGATCGACGGTCCGACCAGCGGAACCATACCGCCATTCAACGCCCACGTCGTCCTTGCCCCCGAGCGTCCCCACGAGGTCGCGCGGGCCCTTCGGGCGGCTCTTGGAGGTAATGTCGAAGTGCTCATCACCGACATCAACGACCTGGGTGGGAATGTGCTCGGATCAACGGTCGATCGCGCCAGAACCCGCACCCTCGAGCGGGTGCTGCGCGACAATCCACTCGGTCAGGGGCACCAGTCTACCCCGATGGGCATCATCCGCCGCGAGCAGTGAGGCAGCATCGCCCCGGGCCGGGCCGGGTGCGTTCGCTCCCCGCAGTGAGAGCGGCGAGCTGAGGAGACTCGGCCGAGCGAGCTCGATGATCGCGGCGGGAACCCTCGACTCCCGGACCACCGCCTGCTCCGGAGAATCGTGCTCGTCGGGGCAATCGTGGCCATCGGACATGCCTGCGATGCGTTCGCGACAGCTAACCAGCTCCCGAACAGCATCACCGCGGACCGGCACGAGCCCCCGACGTTGTTCGCCGAGTGGTGCATCCCACAGCTGTTCTACTCCGTGATCTTCGCCTCCTACGCGTGGCACCCGTCGTCAACAATGTGGTCTCCCTCACCGTCGGGGGCAGCTTCGCCGTCCCCGTGGAGCACCGCACGCCGGAATTCGGCGTCGCCCGCGATATGCTGCGCCGGCGGACGACCTAAGCGCCCTTCGCCGGGGCCCCACGTGGACGACCCCGGCTGTCGCCGCGCGGCAGGGACGCTAGAACCCGATGACGCTCCGGAATCGAGGCAGGCTGCCGGTGCGGATTCCGGTGACACTGGGCTTGTTCTCGTAGACGCCGGCTCCCCAGTTGCCCTCGACGAGCACCGGGCCGGACGGACCGATCACGATGTCCCAGCCGACGTATTGCACCTGGGGCACCACCCGGCTGACCCGGTCGATGAACTCTCGCAGCTCAGGCATCATCGGGAGGCGGAAGTCGGGGATCGACACGCCAGACTCCGGGTGGGTCGCGAAGACGCCGTCGTGGGAGTCGTACCCGGGCCCGCGGGACGCGCCGTTGTCATCGAGCATGGTGTAGAAGCCCCCGAACGTCTGCTGGTCGCTGGCCTGGCCGCGGCCGAACTTTTGCGCCATCGAGAGGATGTGGGACTGGCTTCCGTCGAAGAACGCCGTGACCCGGGTCGTGTTCGCGGTCCCGGGGCAGATGACCGCGAGGTCGGGGTGCTGCTGGATGTTCTCCTCGACGAGGGTCTGGCCTGTGCGGAGGAGCTCCGCGAGGAACGCATCCCAGTCGTCGATCTCATCCGCCTCGTACCGGGACACCCCGTGTCCGGAGTCACTGACCGGAACCTTGCCGATGATGCGCCCGTGGCGTTGGGCGAACTCGCGCAGGTCCTGCGCCGAGGCCCGCCTGATGTCGAGCCACTCCCGCCCGAGGAACTCGCCGAAAGTGCGGTTGAACTCAATCTTGTTGTGAAAGAGCACCCGGTAGTCCGGGTGGTCGAACTTGTCCGCGATGTGATTGGAGAAAGAGTGGGTCATGAATGTCGCCCGCTCCGCCCGGGTGAGGAGAGCGAAGTCGAAATCGACGTAGTCCTGGAAGGCCGTGTGCCGGAAGGCGGCCGAGTAGAGCATGTCGCACAGCACAGAGACGACCGGTTTGTGGGTTGTCGCCGCGACCGCCCTCGCCCTGGTCAGGAGCGACGCCCCGTCGAATCCACGAACACGCTCCGCCACGTACTTGAGACGGGTCCGAAGCCCGAGGCTCTGCGGTGGGGTTGTGCCTGAGGCCACGGTGTTCTCTCCCAAAGATTTGTCGTGCATACGTCTGATTTCCATCTGCCAGCCTACAGCCAGGGTGTGGGTGAACCAGGGAGGAGGGCGGCCGGAGCCCGGCTTCCTGGCAGCGCCCGCGGGATAGAGTGGGGTCGATAGTGCTCGTGTTCGACGAAGGGAATGTGTGAGGCGCCCTCTGCACTCCCTCTCGCTCAGCGCCGACGCCGTTGCGGGCAACCTGCGGGCAGTGCGACAGGCATCAGCGGATGTCGCTATCGTCGCCGACCTGTCGAGCTGGGCCACGGCGACCTCCGCGCTTGCCGCAGCAGCCAGCGCCGGGGGGATCGACTCCCTGATCGTCGCCACACTCGACGACGCGATCGCCGTGCGGAATGCCGGGGTCGGGTCCGTCCTCGCCGCGTGGCACAGGCCCACCGACGATCCGCGCTCCTATCTGGACCACACGGTGGTGCCCGTGGTCTCCTCCGTCGCCGGACTCGAGGAGGCGGCGCGAGCCGGCCTGCACCACGTGCAACTCGCCGCGGCGCTCGGCAGCGGGGTGCGCGGGTTCAGCAGCCGGGATCTCGCGGTGACGCTCGCGGAGGCGGCCGGGCTCGAGAGCCGGGGCGATCTGCGAGTGGACGGACTGTGGGGCTTCCCCGGTGCGGACGTCCCCGCCGCCGTGACGGCAATCGGCTCCGAGTTCGAGACCGTCGTCACCGCCGCCACCCGCGCCGGGCTGGCTCCTCCCCTGACCGGGCGACTCGGCGGAGTCTCGGCCGGCTCGACGGCGATCGTGATCGACCGCGAACTCGTCGGGGTCCCGTTCGGCGACGGGGCCACCCTCGCCTCGGCCCTGAGGGTGACCGCGACCGTCGTCGCCACAAAGACCGTCGACGCCGGGGAGGGGATCTCCTACGGCTACACCTACCGAACAAGCCAGCGCAGCAACCTCGCGCTGGTCTCGATCGGCTACGTGCATGGACTGGACCGGGTGGCCGGCAACCGTGGGGTCGCGTGGCTCGACGGTGTGCTCTACCCGATCGCGGGTCGCGTAGCCATGGACGTCATCGTGCTCGACCTGGGGTCGGCGACGACCAGGATCGGCGCGGAGGTGGTGATCGTCGGGGATCCGGCCCGGGGCGAACCCGGCATTGCGACCTGGGCGGCGGCAGTCGGACGCACCCCGGTCGATACCGCCACCGCGTTCGCCATCGGGTTGTGCCGGGATCGGGTAGATCTCGATCGCCGCCAGCTGAACCCCGAGGGTGCCGAGGGCGTGGTCACGATCGACCTCGACGCGTACCGCCGCAATCTCACACTGCTGCGCGACCGCCTTGCCCCGTCCGAGCTGATGGCCGTCATCAAGGGTGACGCCTACGGACACGGGCTCCTGCCCATCGCCAGGGCGGCCGTCGCCGCTGGAGTCACCCGGATCGGGGTGCTCGACGTGACAACCGGCCTCACCCTCCGGTCCGCGGGGATCGGCCACGAGGTCTCCCTGTTCGCCTGGCTTCTCGGACCCTGGGACGACTATCGGTCGGCCATCGACGCGCGCATCGAGCTGGGTGTGTCGACGATCGACCAGCTGGAGGCGATCGGGACGAGCGGGGCGAGTGTTCCGGCGCGTCTCCACCTGAAGATCGACACCGGACTGCACCGGAACGGAGCAACGGAGCAGGAATGGCCACCGCTGGTAGCGGCCGCCCTCGAGTTGGAGCGGGCCGGGCTGGCCCAGCTCACCGGGGTGTGGACGCACATCGCCGAGGCATCCGACGACGAAGACACCGCCGCTGCCGAGAGGTTCCGGATTGCCATCGCGGTGGCGGAGGACCTGGGGGCGCACGTTTCCGTCACCCACCTCGCCGCCAGCGCCGCGGGTTTCGCCCGCGACGACTGTCGGTTTGATCTGGTGCGGATGGGAGCGTTCACCTACGGGATCGCTCCCGGAGGAGGGGTGGGACCGGCCGACCTCGGCCTGGCGCCCGTGATGACGCTGGCGGGCACCCTCACCGCAGTTCGTGCGAGCAACACCGGGCGCACCGGCGTTGTCTCGCTCGGCACCGCGCACGGAATCCCCGCGGGCTGCCCCGGCCTCCTGCCCGTGACGATTGACGGTCGCCGATACCCGATCGTCGGCCGCGTCGAAGCGCGCCACCTGGAGATCGACCTCGGATCAGATGACGGTTCGGCGGAGGAGGGCGACCGTGTGGTGATCTTCGGGGGAGCGGAGGGCGAACTCACCCTCCAGGACTGGGCGGACACTCTGGGGACGATCGGGGAGGAGCTCGCGGTACGCGTCAGCCCCGAGCTTCCCCGCCGCTATCTGGGCTGAGCCGACATCCGCTCTGTGGATGTGGCACAAAAAAACGGGCCGGGATGGACGAATCCATGCCGGCCCGTGATGCAGATTGGGCTACTGGTTGAGCCTGCTGGACTCGTCGTGCCACTCGAGGGCGCTGGCGGAGAGCTTGTCCTTGAACTTGGCGCCGTGGTGCGCGCAGAACAGGAGCTGGCCGCTCGCCATCGTGACACGGACGTAGGCCTGGGCACCACAGCTGTCGCAGCGGTCGTCGGCGGTGAGTTCGTGGCGCGGTTCAAGTTCGACAGTGGAACGGGGGGCGGTCTGAGACATTTCGGGTTCCTCCAAAACTCGATACGTGCGGATACAGGCTCTATCACAACACACACCGGTGACAACCGCGTGGCAATACACACGATTTCGCTCACCGCGTAGTGTTTCCCGCCCGGTGTTGCGACGCGGTGCCGGCCGGCGGGGTGAATTAGGCTGGAACGCGGCTGATCGGTGGGACACGCCCGCACCACTCCCGCAGGCCACGAAGGAGAACACCCGTGCCAGCTTCCGACTATTCCGCACGGCACCTCTCCGTGCTCGAGGGCCTCGAGGCCGTGCGCAAACGTCCCGGCATGTACATCGGTTCGACCGACTCTCGCGGACTGATGCACTGCCTGTGGGAGGTCATCGACAACTCCGTCGACGAGGCGCTCGGCGGCCACGGCTCCACGATCGAGATCGTCCTGCACACCGACAGCAGCGTCGAGGTGCGCGATACCGCCCGTGGCATCCCCGTCGACATCGAGCCGAAGACCGGATTGACCGGCGTCGAGGTCGTCTTCACCAAGCTCCACGCCGGCGGCAAGTTCGGTAGCGGCTCCTACGCCGCGTCCGGCGGGCTGCACGGCGTCGGCGCCTCGGTGGTCAACGCCCTCTCCGAGCGCCTCGACGTCGAGGTCGACCGCGGCGGCAAGACCTGGGCCATGTCCTTCCACCGCGGGGAGCCGGGTATCTTCGCCGACCAGGGCTTCAAGACCCCCGACGCCGTGTTCACGCCGTTCGTGTCTGGAAGCGAACTGCGGGTCGTCGGCAAGGTCGGCAAGAACGTCACCGGAACACGCATCCGCTACTGGGCCGACCGCCAGATCTTCACCGCGGGGTCGGCCTTCCAGACCGAGGAGCTCCTCAGCCGGGCCAGGCAGACCGCGTTCCTCGTTCCGGGCCTCGGCATCGACATCGCCGACGAGCGCGGCGCGGAGACCGTGCACGAGTCCTTCCGCTTCGACGGGGGGATCTCGGAGTTCGTCGACCACCTGTCGACGGACACCCCGGTGACCGAGACCTGGCGTCTGCAGGGCGAGGGCACCTTCACAGAGACGGTGCCCGTGCTGCAGGCGACCGGCGCCATGGTCGCCACCGAGCTGGAACGGGAGTGCCAGGTCGACATCGCCCTGCGCTGGGGCACCGGCTACGAGACCGTGTTCAAGAGCTTCGTCAACATCATCGCTACCCCCAAGGGTGGAACACACCAGGCCGGCTTCGAGGCGGGGCTCATGAAGTTCCTCCGCGCTCAGGTCGAGCAGAACGCCCGACGCCTCAAGGTCGGCAGCGACAAGCTCGAGAAGGACGACATCCTCGCGGGCCTCACCGCCGTGCTCACGGTGCGCCTTCCCGAACCGCAGTTCGAGGGCCAGACGAAGGAAGTGCTCGGCACCCCCGCGGTGCGCGCCATCGTCGCCTCCGTCGTGGCGAAGACGCTCGCCGAGCGGTTCTCCTCGCCCAAGCGCGACGACAAGACGCAGAGCGCCCTGGTGCTCGACAAGATCGTCGCCGAGATGAAGTCGCGCATCTCTGCCCGCGCCCACAAGGAGACCCAGCGCCGCAAGAACGCTCTCGAGACCTCCTCCCTGCCATCGAAGCTCGTCGACTGCCGCTCGAGCGACGTGGCGAACAGCGAGCTGTTCATCGTGGAGGGCGACTCGGCGCTCGGGACGGCCAAGCTGGCCAGGGACAGCGAGTACCAGGCGCTGCTGCCGATCCGTGGCAAGATCCTCAATGTGCAGAAGGCGTCGGTCGCCGACATGCTCTCGAACACCGAGTGCGCGTCGATCCTGCAGGTGATCGGGGCGGGGTCGGGACGCAGCTTCGACCTGTCCGTCGCCCGGTACGGCAAGGTGATCATCATGAGCGATGCGGATGTCGATGGTGCGCACATCCGCACCCTCCTGCTCACCCTCTTCTTTCGGTACATGCCCGACATGATCCTCGACGGGCGCGTGTACGCGGCCGTGCCCCCGCTGCACCGGGTGATCGTGATGAACCCCGGCACCAAGCCGAACGAGACGATCTACACCTACTCCGAGAAGGAGCTGTACGGGGTGCTCACGACGCTCGACAAGTCGAAGCGGCGCTACCAGGACCCGATCCAGCGCTACAAGGGACTGGGGGAGATGGACGCCGACCAGCTCGCGCTGACCACGATGGACCGCCAGCACCGCACCCTGCGGCGGGTGAACGTGCGCGACGCCGAGAACGCTTCGAGTGTGTTCGAGCTGCTGATGGGCAACGACGTCGCGCCGCGCAAGGAGTTCATCATCGACGGCGCGGGCATCAGCCGGGACCGCATCGATGTCTGAGCTGCGCGCGGTGCCGTCCTCCTCGCTGCCGGCGGCCGCCGTGGAGACCACGGCGGTCACCCGGGCCGCCCTCGACTCCGCCCGCCCCGCCCGGATCATCCCGATCGGGATCGTGGCGTTCGTGGTCGGTGTGCTCGCGCTGGGCGCCGCGCTGGTGATCGCGGGTGGGGCAACGGTCGGGGCGGCGGATGCCGGCACCCTCGTGGCCGTCGGCATCGCCGGCACCGGAGCGCCCTTCGCCCTCTTCGTGGTATTGCCGATGCAACTGGTGGCGCGCAGGCGGGCCGAGAGCGCCCGCGCCGACGCGGCCAGACGGGATGCGGCCGCCAGGTCCCTGCGCTCGCACCTCGCGTCGATCGGATACCGGCTGCCGCTGGCGACGGCGAACGACTGGCTCGAGGCGCCGGCCCCGGAGGCGACCGTGCCGCTCGTGCACGACTCGGTCATCGCCGCACGTTGGTGGCAGCCGGCCGTCGGCGACGAGCGCGTCTTCGTCGAACCGTACCTCCGGGTCGGCAACACGGAGTCGACCCTGCCGGTGCTGGCGCCGGTCCCGTTCGAGGACTAGCCCCGATCGGGCGCCACGCACCGGCCCGCGTCAGTGGATCGAGGCGCCGATCGAGCCGATGGCGCCGTCGAGCGGGGTGCCGGAGCCGTCGCGCTTGGTGCCAGAGTCCGGCAGCATCCGCTGCGAGCCGTCCGGGCCCACCGCGTGGGCGGGAGCTGGCCCCACCCAGGCGAGAGCGATCGAGTCCTCGCCGCGCAGGAAGGAGTGTGCGCGCACCCCGCCTGTCGCGCGCCCCTTGCCGGGGAACTCCGCGAACTCCGACACCTTAGCCCGGCCGGGGTCGGTGCCGGGGAGCGTCGCCGAGTTCGCCGACACCGTCACGACGACGCAGCCCTCAGGGTCGACTGATCCGAAGAAGATCGCGGAGTCCTTGGCCCCCAGGCTGATGCCCGCGACCCCGCCGCCGGCCGGCCCCTGCGGGCGCACGGCCGACGCGGGGAAGTGCAGCAGCTGCGCGAGCGCGCTGACGAACGCGAGCTCGTGCGTCTCCGGCCCCTGGGCGACGCCCACGACCTCGTCGCCCGGCTTGAGCGCGATGATCTCGAAGTCGGGCCGGTTCGGCCACGCGCCGACTGTGACCCTCTTGACGACCCCGAGCCGGGTGCCGACCGCGATGGAGTCGACCGAGTCGAGTGACACGAGCGCGATGATGCGCTCCCTGCGGTTCGCCAGGGTGATGTACTCGACGATCTTGCGGCCAGCGCCGAGCTGGATCGAGTTCTCCGGGGCCACCGGGAGGTCGATCGGGGAGAAGCGGATGATGCGTCCCAGGTTCGTGACGGCGCCGATCTCGGTGCGGCTCGTGGTGAGCACATCGGAGCGGAGCGCGTCGTGCTTGCTGCGGCGCACCGCGCGCGGCACCGCGTCGGGCTGGGCCTCGGCGAAGTCCACCCGCACCACCCGCCCGGTCGTCGACAGCAGCACCCGGCAGGGCACATCGGCGTGCTCGAGCACGGGGCCAGCCCGGCGGGAGGCGGTCGTCGCGATACTGGGCCCCGCCTGGGTGAGCATCGTGCGCCGCGGCGTTCCAAAGCGCTCAGCGACCTCGTCGAGCTCGCTGGAGACGAGGGCGCGCAGGCGCGAGGGACTGGCCAGCAGCTCGCGCAGGTAGGCGATCGCTGCCGCGAGCTCGTCCCGCTCGGCTTCGAGCTCGATGCGGGAGAACTTCGTCAGCCGTCGCAGCCGCAGCTCGAGGATGTACTCGGCCTGGAGCGTGGAGAGGTCGAAGACCTCCATGAGCTTCGTGCGCGCCTGCTCGCCGTCGTCGCTGGCGCGGATCACCTGGATGACCTCGTCAATGTCGACGATCGCGATGAGGAGCCCCTCGACGAGATGCAGCCGCTCGAGCTTGCGGGCGAGCCGGAACTGGCTGCGGCGGGTGACGACCGAGATGCGGTGGTCGAGGTACACCTGCAGCAGCTCGCGCAGGCCCAGGGTGCGCGGTCCGCCGTTGACGAGTGCGACGGCGTTGATGTTGAACTGGTCCTCGAGCGGGGTGTAGCGGTACAGCTGTTCGAGCACCGCCTCCGGGTTGAACCCGGTCTTGATGCCGATCACCAGGCGCAGCCCGTGGCGGCGGTCGGTGAGGTCGGTGACGTCGGAGATGCCGCTCAGCTTCTTCGACGCGAGGCCGTCCTTGATCTTCTCGATGACCTTCTCCGCGCCCACCATGTAGGGCAGCTCGGTCACGATGATCCCGGTCTTGCGGGCGGTGATGGCCTCGATCGAGACCCGGGCGCGGGTGCGGAAGCTACCGCGGCCCGACTCGTAGGCGTCGCGCACGCCGGCGAGGCCGATGATCGTGCCGCCGGTCGGCAGGTCGGGGCCCGGGATGTACGACATCAGGTCGTCGAGGGTCGCGGCCGGATTGTCGAGCAGGTGGCGGGCCGCGCCGACGACCTCGATGAGGTTGTGCGGAGCCATGTTGGTCGCCATCCCGACGGCGATACCGCTCGCGCCGTTCACCAGCAGGTTCGGGAACGCGGCGGGCAGCACCTCCGGCTGGGTGAGCTGAAGGTCGTAGTTGGGCACGAAGTCGACGACGTCCTCGTCGAGGTCGGCGGTCATGGCGCTGGCGGCCGGAGCGAGGCGTGCCTCGGTGTACCTGGCGGCGGCCGGGCCGTCGTCGAGGGACCCGAAGTTGCCGTGCCCGTCGATCAGGGGCACCCGCATGATGAACGACTGGGTCATCCGCACCATGGCGTCGTAGATCGACGCGTCGCCGTGCGGGTGCAGCTTGCCCATGACCTCGCCGGTGACCCGGGCCGACTTGACGTGCCCGCGGTCGGGTCGCAGGCCCATCTCGGTCATCTGGTAGAGGATGCGCCGCTGCACGGGCTTCAGCCCGTCGCGGGCGTCGGGGAGGGCGCGGGAGTAGATGACCGAGTACGCGTACTCGAGGAAGGATCCCTGCATCTCGTCCGCGACATCCACGTCCTCGATGCGTTCTCCGGGCCCTGCCGGGTCACGGGGCGCGCTGGGGTCAGTCTTGGTGCGAGGAGTAGTCATAGGATTGCAGCCATGCTACCGGCCGCCAAAACACACCGGCTCAGCCTCGCCGACGTGTTGCCGAGTTGCCTCGATGCCGTCCGTGGGCAGGAGAACAGGCTTGCCCTCCGCGGCGTCGCGAAGGCGGTCGTCATCCTCGTCGACGGCCTCGGCGCGCAGGCCCTCGCCGCCCGCTCCGGCCACGCCCGCACCCTCGCGCCCCTCCTGAACCGCGGATCGACGATCGGGGCCGGCTTCCCGACGACCACCGCGGCCGCGCTCGCGACCTTCACCACCGGCCGCGCGCCGGGCGAGCACGGCCTCGTCGGCTACACCGTGCTCGATGCCGCGAACGACCGGGTGGTGAACCAGCTCAGCGGCTGGGACGACCGTCTCGACCCCGCCACCTGGCAGCGCTCGAGGACCATCTTCGAGCAGGCAGCGGATGTCGGCGTGCCGAGCTACGTCGTCTCCACTGAGAACCATCGCTCCTCCGGTCTCACCGCCGCCATCCTGCGCGGCGCCCACTACCGCAGCGCCCCCTCGATCGCCGGACGCCTCGAGGCGGCCCGGGCGATCCTCGATCAGACGCCGAGCGCGATCGTCTACGTCTACATCGCCGAGCTCGACAAGGTGGGCCACTCCGACGGCTGCGAGTCGGCGAAGTGGACCGACCAGCTCGAGGAGATCGACGGCGCGATCCGCGACTTCTCCGCATCGCTCCGCCCCGACGAGGGGCTGCTGGTCACCGCCGACCACGGTGTGCTCGACATCGCGCACCGGTCGCACGTGCTCTTCGACGAGATCGACGGCCTCGTCGACGGCATCCGCTTCATCGCCGGGGAACCGCGGTGCCTGCAGCTGCACATCGAGCCCGACGCGAGCCGCGCGGTGCGGGACTCGCTGCTGGCCGCGTGGCTCGGGAGCGAGGGGGAGCGGTCCTGGGTCGCCACCCGGGCCGAGGCGATCGCCGCCGGCTGGTTCGGCGACACCGTGGCCGCCGAGGTGGAGCCGCGGATCGGCGACATCATCGTGGCGGCGCGCCGCAACATCGCCTACTACGACTCGCGCGCGCCCAGCCAGCGCGGACGCAACATGGTCGGACAGCACGGGTCGCTGTCTCCGGCAGAGACAGCGATCCCGCTGCTGCGCTTCGGGGCGTTCGCTGGCTGAGCCGGCTGGCTGAGCCGGCTGCAGCCGGCCGTCAACCCGGCGGGCGACTCAGGCCGGGTCGTCATCCGAGCGGGCGCCGAAAACGATTTCGTCCCAGCTCGGCATCGACGCCCTGCCCTTGCGCGCCGTGGACCGTGAGGAGCTCGACTGGGTGCCCGACTGGCCGGAGGTCTGGCCCGCCTGCTGGCCCGTCGTCTGCTGGCCGATCGCCGCGGGCGCGAACGGCGGGAGGGGGAGCGGCGCCGTGACCGCCGGTCCCTCGTCGAACACGTCGAGCGGGATGTCGATCAGGCGGATGCCGCCGGTCGACGGGTGGGCCGCCTTCGCCTCGTCGCCGTCCCAGGCTGCCGCGCTCTCGCGCTCCCCGCGCCGGCGCCGGAGGGCATCGAGCAGGTCGGAGGTCTGGCTGGAGCCCACGGACTCGGCCGGGGCGCGGTTGATGGCGGCGGAGGCCGCCTCGGGCGACGATCCAGGGTGGCGGCCGAAGGCGATGGCGTCGACCTGGAACGCGGTGTCGTCGCGCGCATCGGTGCCGCGCACGTCGAATGCTCCGCTGTCGAAACGAGAGGAATCGAGCGGGCGCTCGTCCTCGCCCACCGCGCGCAGCCGGGGGATGAGGCCTCCTGGCATCTCGCCCTGCTGAGAGAGGGTGTTGGCCTCGTTGTTGATCGGCGCCAGCGCGGCCTTCTTCGGCTCGTAATGCCATCGGGCGTCGTGGTCGATCTGGTCGGCGGTGAAGGCGAGCTTCACGACCCAGGCGCCGTCGGCCTCCTTCCAGCTGGCCCAGCGCTCTCCCGTCGCCCCGAGATCGCGAAGCCGGTCGCGGATAACAGACCCGAAGGTCGAGCCGGTGGCGAGAGGGTCGGAGTCGATCGCGGTGTGCACGGCCACACCCAGAGCGGACTCGATCACGAACTCGCGTTCGGCGAGCACGGGGCCCTCGAACTTGCGGATGTACTCCACGGCGACCCCGGTGGTCGCGGCGACCTCCTCGGCCGACATCCCAGAGCGGATGTGCGCCTGGATGTCGCGCGGGGCGAGCTTTCGCCCGGACCCGGGCGCGGGCAGCGACTGGCGCAGCTTCGACTGGAGAACGTCGTCGATGGCGATTCTGTACCGGGTTCCGTCGCGCGACGCCACGAGTAGCGCGCCGTTCTCGACTCCGATGACGGTGAGGTCTTGCATGCGAATGGCCTTCCGGACTGTATCGAATTGTGCCTAGGTTGCCATGAACCGGGGGGATTTCCGGGGAATACGCCGGGCGTGCCGGAAGTTGATGCAGAGGCACTTCGGGTACCCCACATAGACGGTTTGCTATTCATCCTCGGATGATGCAAACTGTGGCCGCCCATGTGAATTGAATGCGGCTGAACAGACTGGAATTGGCATGGCAACGGATTACGACGCACCCCGCAAGAACGACGACGACTCCGAGTCGATCGAAGCTCTCAAGGAGCGCGTGCCGGACAAGATGTCCGGTGTGGTGGATGTCGATGACTCGGACAACCCCGGCGGCTTCGAGCTGCCAGGTGCCGACCTCTCCGACCTCGACCTCGACGTCGTTGTGCTCCCGCCCCAGGCGGACGAGTTCACCTGCGTGAGCTGCTTCCTGGTGAAGCACCGCTCGCAGATCGACCACACCGAGAAGCTCGGGGCAATCTGCGTGGAGTGCGCGGCCTGACCTCTTCCCGCACCATCCGCTACTGAGACGCAGCACCCTCCCTCGCCGCTGCGATCGCCCCGGCGAACTCGTCGGGTTTGCGGGTCGAAATGAGCCAGTAGGGCGCCGGGTCGGCCGGGTCGGTGACGGGAACCTTGACCACCGGCGAGATCCAGCCGCGGATCACGAGCCACGCCCGCGCATCGAGGCGCTGGCCCCGCTCGAGGGTCGCCTGCTCCCCGGTGAAGGCCTCCGCGACGCCCGCGAACGCGAGCGGGAGACGCGCCCGGCCGGCGATCACGTGGGTGCCGGTGACGGCGATCGATGGCGACGTCGCCACGAGCAGACCGACGCACGCCGCGTACAGTGCGACCGCCACGATGTACCCCACCAGGGTGTTGATGGGCAGGAAAACGAGCAGGCTCGCGGGCATCACGAGGGCGGTGGCGATGAAGACCCACAGGGAGGGCCAGAGACGTTCACGATAAATCGGCATGTGCCTATTCGATCAGATGAACTGCACTACCCTCGTCACGTGCCCGAATACGTCGAAGTTCTGTTATCACCGGGCGAAGCGGATGTGCCGTCCTACGCCCATCCCGGCGATGCCGGAGCGGATCTCGCATCCGCCGAGGACGTGGTCCTGCAGCCCTTACACCGGGCCACCGTCGGCACCGGTATCTCGATCGCCCTGCCGGACGGCTTCGTCGCCCTCGTAGTGCCGCGCAGCGGGCTCGCCGCCCGCCACGGCATCACGGTCGTGAACAGCCCGGGCACCGTCGACGCGGGATACCGGGGCGAGATCCGGGTCACCCTCCTCAACACCGACGCCACGGAGGCGTATTCTGTGTCAGTCGGAGACCGGATCGCGCAATTGATCGTTATGCCCGTGACGCGAGCCACATTCATCCCGGTCGAATCCCTGCCGGGAAGCCATCGAGGCATATCCGGCTTCGGGTCCACTGGATACCGACCCAACGAACCAGGAGACCCCTCGTGAGTGACACCACCGCCGTGGACGGCATCGAACCCCGATCCGGTGCCGACCTGTCCGAACTCGACGAGATCGACGAGATCGACGAGTCCAAGTCCGCGCCGGACGACCGCGAGACCGAGGGACCGCTGGACGACAGCGAGGCGAACGCCGTGCGCCCCTACGTCGACCTCGGGGGAGTGAAGATCCTGCCCCGCGAGGGCCTTCACCTGCGCCTCGAGGTGGAGGAGGGCAGCAAGCGCGTCGTCGCCGTGGCCCTCGACTACGCCGGGTCCACCCTGCAGCTGCAGCCGTTCGCCGCCCCCCGCACCACCGGACTCTGGCACGAGATCCGCGAGCAGATCGCCGAACAGATCCACAAGCAGGGCGGAACCACGTCACTCGCCGACGGACCGTTCGGTCCCGAGTTGCATGCGCAGATCCCCACGGTCGCGACCGCGGGCGGCTCCACGATGCGCCTGGCCCGTTTCATCGGCGTCGACGGGCCGCGCTGGTTCCTGCGCGGCGTCGTCGCGGGCGAGGGGGCCGTGGACCCGGAGGCCGGTAGGAAGATCGACGACCTGTTCCGCAGTGTCGTGGTGGTGCGCGGCGCGACCCCGATGCCGCCCAGGGATCTCATCCCGCTGCACATGCCAGCATCCGCGACCGGCCAGACGCCCCCGGCCGCCGGGATCGAGTAACCCAGGTGGCGACGGACAACGGCCGTCCGCAGGACGGGGGGGACGAGTCTGTCGAGCCCCAGCTCGAGGAGACCGCGCCGGCGACCGTGCGCGAGGCGTTCAGCGCCGCCGTGCGCAGCGCCGGGATCTCGCAGGTCGCCCCTGGCGAGATGCCGACCGCCTCCTCCCTCCTCGGCGCGGTCGGCGGGGTGCGCGGCCTTGTCGAGGCGATCCTGCCCGCCCTCGGCTTCCTCGTCATCTACGCCGTCACCAAGAACTTGATCGCCTCGGTGCTCATCCCCGTCGCCATCGCCCTCGTCTTCGTAGTCGTGCGCCTCCTCTCACGCACCCCGATCACCCAGGCTTTCGCCGGCGTCGCCGGCGTCGCCATCTCGGCCGGGCTCGCCCTGTTCACCGGGCGCCCGGAGGACAACTTCCTGCCCGGCACCGTGATCAACGTCGTCTCGCTCGTGGTGCTGCTCGTCAGCATCCTCGTGCGCTACCCCGTCATCGGACTCGTCGTCGGGGTGCTGAGCAATGACGGGCTGGACTGGCGCAGGGACCGCGCCAAGCGCCGGGTTCTCAACGTGGCCACCTGGCTCTGGGTAGGACTGTTCGCGACCCGACTGATCGCCGAGTATCCCCTGTTCCTGGCCGGCGAGGTCGAGCTGCTCGGCACGGTGAAGCTGATCCTCGGCGTGCCGTTCTACGCGATCATGCTCTGGATCACGTGGATGCTGGTGCGGAGCGTCTACGGGCGCATCAACTCCGCGACATCCGCTTCTGAATGATGCTAGATTTATCTTGACATCAAGATAGTTTTGACGGCGGATCCTCGCCGCAGCAACCGGCGGTCACTTAGGCTTGCCTTGCTGGCGACGCGGCAACCCGGCGGTCAGGATTGGCACAGTTCAGCAAGGGAGACAACGACATGTCTACAGTCAACAGCTTCGGCTCCAAGGACACGCTCACGGTCGGATCCACCGACTACGAGGTGTTCCGTCTCGACAGCGTGGCCGGCTCGGAGAAGCTTCCGTTCAGCCTCAAGGTGCTGCTCGAGAACCTCCTCCGCACCGAGGATGGCGCCAACGTCACCCGGTCGCAGATCGAGGCACTCGGCGCCTGGGAGCCCAGCGCGGAGCCCGACACCGAG
Source organism: Microbacteriaceae bacterium (assembly GCA_014378715.1). Classification (GTDB taxonomy): domain Bacteria; phylum Actinomycetota; class Actinomycetes; order Actinomycetales; family Microbacteriaceae; genus Marisediminicola. The sequence goes on along the minus strand of JACMNE010000004.1, from coordinate 52,664 downwards.
ATCCAGTTCAGCCCGGCCCGCGTGGTCATGCAGGACTTCACCGGAGTCCCGTGCATCGTCGACCTCGCAACGATGCGGGAGGCGGTCGCCGAGCTCGGGGGAGACCCGACCAAGATCAACCCGCTCGCACCGGCCGAGCTCGTGATCGACCACTCGGTCATCGCCGACCTCTTCGGCACCTCGGACGCGCTCGAGCGCAATGTGGAGATCGAGTACCAGCGCAACGGGGAGCGCTACCAGTTCCTCCGCTGGGGCCAGACGGCGTTCGACGACTTCAAAGTCGTCCCGCCCGGCACCGGCATCGTGCACCAGGTCAACATCGAGTACCTGGCCCGCGTCACCTATACCCGCACCGTGGGCGGCGCCCTCCAGGCCTACCCGGACACCTGTGTCGGCACCGACTCCCACACCACCATGGTGAACGGCCTCGGAGTGCTCGGCTGGGGCGTGGGCGGGATCGAGGCCGAGGCCGCGATGCTGGGCCAGCCCGTGTCGATGCTCATCCCCAAGGTCGTCGGCTTCAAGCTGTCCGGCATGATCCCGGCCGGCGTGACCGCGACCGACGTTGTGCTCACGATCACGCAGATGCTCCGCCAGCACGGCGTCGTCGGCAAGTTCGTCGAGTTCTACGGACCCGGTGTGGCCTCCGTGCCGCTCGCCAACCGCGCCACCATCGGCAATATGAGCCCCGAGTTCGGCTCCACCGCCGCCATGTTCCCGATCGACGACGTGACCCTCGACTACCTGCGCCTCACCGGGCGCAGCGACGAGCAGGTCGCCCTCGTCGAGGCCTACTCGAAGCTGCAGTCGCTCTGGCACGACCCGTCGACCGAGGCCGCATACAGCGAGTACATCGAACTCGACCTCTCCACAGTCGTCCCGTCGATCGCCGGACCCAAGCGTCCCCAGGACCGCGTCGAGCTCAGCCGCGCCAAGGACCAGTTCGAGATCGACCTCGGCGCCTACGCCGGCGCCGTGCACTCGAAGGTGGACGCCGCCATAGAGGGTTCCTTCCCCGCCTCCGACCCGATCGGGCTCACCTCGCAGGACGAGGTGACCGCGCACGCGCCCGCAGCCCACCAGCACTCGAGCCACGCGCCCGTCTCCGTCTCGGCGCCGACCCTCGTCACCCTCGAGGACGGCTCGGCCTTCACGCTCGACCACGGGGCCGTCGCCATCGCGGCGATCACCTCCTGCACCAACACCTCGAACCCCTCCGTCATGCTCGCCGCCGGGCTCCTCGCCCGCAACGCCAGCAAGAAAGGCCTCAAGGCCAAGCCGTGGGTCAAGACCACCCTCGCGCCCGGGTCCAAGGTCGTCACCGACTACTACGACAAGGCCGGACTCACGACCTACCTCGAGGACCTCGGCTTCTACACCGTCGGCTACGGCTGCACGACCTGCTTCGGCATCTCGGGCCCGCTCCTGGACGAGATCTCGGCCGCGGTCAACGACAACGACCTCGCCGTCACCGCGGTGCTCTCGGGCAACCGCAACTTCGAGGGGCGCATCAACCCCGACGTGAAGATGAACTACCTGGCGAGCCCGCCTCTCGTGATCGCCTACGCCCTCGCCGGGTCGATGAACTTCGACTTCGAAGCGGATGCCCTGGGTACCGGCACCGACGGCCAGGACGTGTTCCTCCGCGACATCTGGCCAGACGCGGCCGAGGTGCAGGCGACGATCGACTCCTCGATCGACACCGACATGTTCACCCACGAGTACGCGGGGGTGTTCGACGGCGACGAGCGCTGGCGTTCGCTTCCGACCCCGACCGGCCCGACCTTCGAGTGGGACGAGAACTCGACGTATGTGCGGAAGCCCCCGTACTTCGACGGCATGACGATCGAGACGACCCCCGTCTCTGACATCGCCGGCGCCCGGGTGCTCGCGAAGCTCGGTGACTCCGTCACCACCGACCACATCAGCCCGGCCGGCAACATCAAGGCCGACAGCCCGGCCGGACACTACCTCAACGAGCACGGCGTCGAGCGGGCGGACTACAACTCCTACGGTTCGCGCCGTGGCAACCACGAGGTGATGATTCGCGGGACCTTCGCCAACATCCGCCTGAGGAACCAGCTGCTGGATGGGGTCGAGGGCGGCTACACCCGCGACTTCAGCCACGCCGACGCCCCGCAGTCGTTCATCTACGACGCCGCGGCGAACTACCAGGCGGCAGGGACACCACTGGTGATCCTCGGCGGCAAGGAGTACGGCTCCGGGTCGTCGCGCGACTGGGCGGCGAAGGGCACCAGCCTGCTGGGCGTCAAGGCGGTCATCACCGAGAGCTTCGAGCGCATCCACCGCTCGAACCTGATCGGCATGGGCGTCGTGCCGCTGCAGTTCCCTGTCGGTGAAACCTGGGCGACCCTGGGGCTCGACGGCACCGAGATCATCAGCATCGTCGGCATCGAGGAGCTCAACGCGGGCACCACTCCGAAGACGGTCAGGGTCACAGCCGAGCCGAGCGAGCACTCGCCCGCCGGCAAGGCCACGGTCGCCTTCGACGCCGTCGTGCGCATCGACACGCCGGGTGAGGCCGACTACTACCGCAACGGGGGCATCCTGCAGTACGTGCTCCGCTCGCTCGTGGCCTGAGCCTCGTCCACTGTGGCCGACGTAGACTCGCACGCATGACTCTGCTCGAGAACATTCATGGTCCGCGCGACCTCGACTCCCTGACCCCCGGTCAGCTCGTCCAGGTCGCGCGGGACGTGCGCGAGTTCCTCGTGCGCGAGGTCTCGAAGACCGGCGGCCACCTCGGCCCCAACCTCGGCGTCGTCGAGCTCACGATCGCGATCCACCGGGTCTTCGACTCGCCGCGAGACCCGATCGTCTTCGACACCGGACACCAGTCCTACGTGCACAAGCTGCTCACCGGCCGCCAGGACTTCTCGCACCTGCGGGAGCGGGGCGGCCTCGCCGGCTACCCGCAGCGCTCCGAGTCGGTGCACGACGTTGTCGAGAGCTCCCACGCCTCCAGCTCGCTGTCCTGGGCGGACGGCATCTCCCGCTCCTTCGCCATGACCGGCCAGGGCGACCGGCACGTCATCGCCGTCGTCGGCGACGGATCGCTCACCGGGGGCATGACCTGGGAGGCGCTCAACAACATCAGCGACGACAACAAGCGCAAGCTCGTCATCGTCGTCAATGACAACGGACGCTCCTACGCCCCCACGATCGGCGGGATGGCCAGGTTCCTCAACACCGTGCGCACCCGCCGCTCCTACCGGGAGCTGTACCTGTCGAGCCGCGACCTCTTCGACCGCTTCGGCGCCCCCGGCCAAGCGATCTACCGCGGGGTCCGCGGCGGCATGCACGGGTTCCTCGCCCGGTTCTCCAACAACGAGGCGCTCTACTCCAACCTCGACATCAAGTACATCGGGCCGATCGACGGTCACGACATCTCCGCCATGCGCGAGGCGCTGGAGCAGGCCAAGAACTATGGCGCACCGGTCATTGTGCACGCGATCACGCAGAAGGGCCGCGGTTACGGGCCAGCCGTGCACGACGATGCCGACCAGTTCCACGCCGTCGGCCAGATCGACCCGGAAACGGGCGAGCCCATCGGAGGGCCCGGCGCCCCGTCCTGGACCTCCGTGTTCTCGGACGAGATCGTGAAGCTCGCCGACGCGGACTCGAACATCGTAGGGATCACTGCGGCGATGCTCCGCCCCACCGGGCTGCACAGGTTCGCCGAGAAGTATCCCGACCGGGTGCTCGACGTGGGTATCGCCGAACAGCACGCAGTCACCTCGGCGGCCGGGATGGCATTCGGCGGGCTCCACCCCGTCGTGGCGCTCTATGCGACCTTCATCAATCGCGCCTTCGACCAAGTGCTGATGGACGTCGCCCTCCACCGGGCAGGCGTCACATTCGTGCTCGACCGCGCTGGGGTCACGGGGCCGGACGGGCCCAGCCACCACGGCATGTGGGACCTCGCGATCCTGCAGGTCATCCCCGGAATCCGCCTGAGCGCGCCGCGCGACGCCGCCCGGCTGCGTGAGGAGCTCGGCGAGGCCGTGGCGGTCTCCGACGGTCCCACCGTCGTGCGCTTCTCGAAGGGCACCGTCGGCCGCGAATTCGAGGCCGTGCGCCGCCTCGACGACGGCGTCGACGTGCTCTCGGAGGCCGACCACCCCGACGTGCTGATCGTCACCGTCGGGCCGATGGCCGAGGTCGGACTCGACGTCGCCAAACGGCTCGCCGCGCAGGGCATCGGCGCGACTGTCGTCGACCCTCGCTGGGTCGTCCCGGTTCCGGAGAGCGTCATCTCGCTTGCCGCCGACCACCGCCTGGTCGTCTCCCTCGAGGACGGCATCCGCGTCGGAGGGGTCGGAACCCGCATCCGCCAGGACCTGCGCGCGGCCGGGGTCGACACCCCGGTGACCGAGCTTGGCCTGCCGGACGAGTTCCTCGACCACGCCACACGCGCGCAGATCCTCGAGGACGTCGGGCTGACAGCACAGCAGATCGCCAGGGACATCGTCGAGCAGGTGCTCGGGAGCAAGATCCCCGTCGCCCGCCCGCTGCAGGGCGACTCGGCTCTCAGCCGCGGCGTCGGCACGGAATCCGCGGCCCGCCCGGATTGAATTTCCGCACCCAGCATCCAGCTTCGGGGTCATAGCCTAAGCAGATGACACTGTCAACTGGTGAACTCGGCACAGCCGGCCCCGAGGTCTCGCGCCTCGGCCTCGGTTGTATGGGCATGTCCGCTTTCTACACCGGAAGCGGCACCGACGACGCGGGATCGACCGCGACCATCCATCGCGCGATCGACCTCGGCGTGACCCTCTTCGACACGGCCGAGATGTACGGGCCGTATACGAATGAGACGCTGCTCGGTACGGCTCTCGCCGGCCGGCGCGACCGGGTCGTGATCGCGACGAAGTTCGGCACGATCCTGCACCGCGGCGACGGCAGCCGCGGTATCGACGGAAGCGCCGAGAATGTGCGCCTCTCCGTCGAGGGCTCCCTCTCCCGCCTCGGCACGGACTACATCGACCTCTCCTACCAGCACAGGATGGACCCTGGCACCCCGATCGAGGAGACCATCGGTGCGCTGTCCGAGCTGGTCGCCGAGGGCAAGATCCGCCATATCGGGCTGTCGGAGGCCGCTCCGGACACCATCAGGCGCGCCCACGCGGTGCACCCGATCGCCGCTCTCCAGACCGAGTACTCACTCTGGTCCCGGGACCCGGAGCGGGCGATCCTCCCGCTGGTACGGGAGCTCGGGATCGGCTTCGTGGCGTACTCGCCGCTCGGGCGCGGATTCCTCACCGGCACCATCCGCTCGGTGGACACACTCGACGAGGACGACTTCCGGCGCTCGAACCCGCGCTTCGCGGGGGAGAACCTCCAGGCGAACATCCGTATCGTCGAGCAGGTCGACGCGGTGGCCGCCGAGCTGGGCGCGAAGCCCGGCCAGGTTGCGCTGGCCTGGCTGCTCGCCCAGGGAGACGACGTCTTCCCGATCCCCGGCACGAAGCGCGTCGGCTACCTCGAGGAGAACGTGGCCGCGGCCGACCTCGAGCTCAGTGCGGCGCAGGTCGCGGCTCTCGACGCTGTGGCCGCCCCGGTCGGTGACCGCTACGCGGACATGACCCCCGTCGACCGCTGACCCATCGATCTGGTCATCATTCAGGAGTCCGGCCGTCAAACCCGTCGCGAACAAGTCCTGGGGCTTGATTATGGCCGGTTCTGACCGGCTTCGGCGCGAAACTCCTGAATGATGACCTGACCACCCGTGGTCTAGCTGGCCAGGCCCCGGATGAGCGGGGTGTGGAAGGTGCCGCCGAAGGCGCGGTGCGAGGCGCCGACGCGGTCGAGGTACGGCGTCGCCCCGCCCATCTGGAACGGCCAGCCGGCGCCGAGGATGAGGCAGAGGTCGATGTCCTCGGGGGCCGCCACGACGTTCTCCTCCAGCATCCGGTGGATCTCGTCGGCCAGGCCATCCTCGACCCGGCGGAGGATCTCCTCCGCCGTCATCGGGCTGGTCCCGCCCTTGACGATCGCCACGGCCTTCCTGTCGAAGCCCTTGACCCTGCCCTTGGCGTCCCGCTCGAAGACCTGTCCGTGCTCGGCGAGGGCGTGCAGGTTCGCGCTGTCGAAGAAGCGGTCGGGGAAGGCCGCGTGGTGGGTGTCGAGCACGTGCGCGCCGACCTTCAACCCGACGAGCTCGAGGAGCTCGAACGGGGTCATCGGCAGGCCGAACGGGGCGATCGCCCCGTTGACCACCTCGAATGGCGTTCCGGTGTCGACGGCGTGCATCGCCTCGCCGAGCAGTTTGGCGAGGATGCGGTTCACCACGAATCCCGGGGTGTCGGTGGTGATGACGGCGTTTTTGTACAGCTGTGCCGCGACGACCATGGCGGTGCTGAGCGTCGCCTCGTCGGTGGCCGGCTGGTTGACGACCTCGACCAGCGGCATCACGGCGACCGGGTTGAAGAAGTGGAATCCGACGAGCCGCTCGGGATGGGCGAGCTTCGCACCGATCTGCTCGACCGACAGCGACGAGGTGTTCGTCGCCAGCACGGCCGTGTCGGAGACGTACTTCTCGATCTCGGCGAAGACGTCCTGCTTCACCGACAGCTCCTCGAAGACCGCCTCGATGACCCAGTCCGCGTCGGCGAAGAGCGACTTGTCGGTAGTGCCGGTGACGAGCGCCTTGAGCCGGTTCGACTCGTCGCCGTTGATGCGTCCCTTGGTGAGGAGGGTGTCGATCTCGCCGTGGATATAGGCGACCCCCTTGTCGACGCGGGCCTGGTCGAGGTCGGTGATGACCACCGGCACCTTCAGTCGGCGCACGAAGAGAAGCGCGAACTGGCTGGCCATGAGGCCGGCCCCGATCACGCCGACCTTGGTGACCGGCTTGGCGAGCTTTTTGTCGGGAGCTCCGGCCGGACGCTTGGCCCGCTTCTGCACGAGGTTGAAGGCGTAGATGCTCGCCTTGAACTGGTCGCCGGCGATCAGGTCGGCGAGGGCATCGTCCTCGGCGGCGAACCCGGTCGAGCGGTCGGTGTTCTTGGCGGCCTTCAACAGGTCGAGCGCGGCGTACGGCGACTTCGCCACGGTGCCGATCCGGTTCTCGAGCATCTTGCGGGCGATGCCGACGGCGGCGTCCCACTTTACGGCGCGCTCGAGCTTGCCTGGCTCGTTCGGCCGCTTGACCGTGACCGAGCCGGAGATGACCCCGTCGGCCCAGCGCAGCGAGTCCTCGAGGAAGTTCGCCGAGTCGAAGATCGCGTCGGCGATCCCCAGCTCGAAGGCGTCCTGGCCCTTCAGGGTGCGGTTGTTCTTGAGCGGGTTCTCGATGATGACCTTGAGCGCATTCTCGATGCCGATCAGGTTCGGCAGCAGCCAGGCGCCTCCCCAGCCGGGGATGATCCCCAGGAAGACCTCGGGCAGAGCGATGGCGGGCACCCCGCGGTCGATGGTGCGGTAGTTCGCGTTGAGCGCGATCTCAAGCCCGCCGCCGAGCGCGAGCCCGTTGACGAACACGAACGACGGAGCGCCGAGCGAATCGAGCTTGCCGAGCACCTCGTGGCCGAGCTGCGCCAGCTGCTTCGCCACGTCGCGGCTCGGGATGTCGTCGATCTTGCTCAGGTCTGCGCCCGCGGCAAGGATGTACGGCTTGCCGGTGACGGCAACGGCCTGGATCTCGCCGGCCGCGGCCCGCGCCGCCTGGGCGTCGAGCACCTCGCCGAGCTCGATCAGGGTGACGGGGCCGAGGGTCGACGGGCGGGTGTGGTCGCGGTCGTTGTCGAGCGTGACAAGGGCGAGCGTCTTGCCGCTCCACAAGCGGATGTCGCGCACATAGGAGTGCGTGACGACCTCGTCAGCGGACATGGCGGTGAGATCGTCGTAGCGGGGGGTCATCTACTTGGCCTTCCTTGCTTTGCTCTTGCCGGTGAAGTGCGGGTTCTCCCAGATGACCGAACCCCCCTGGCCGAGGCCGACGCACATGGCGGTGAGGCCGTAGCGCACCTCGGGGTGCTCCTCGAACTGGGCGGCGAGCTGGATCATCAGACGCACCCCGGAGGAGGCGAGCGGGTGGCCGACGGCGATCGCGCCGCCCCACATGTTGACCCGGGGGTCCTCGTCGTCGATGCCGAAGTGGTCGAGCAGCGAGAGCACCTGGACGGCGAAGGCCTCGTTGAGCTCGAACAGGCCGATGTCGGCGATCGTGAGGCCGGCCTTGCGGAGGGCCTTTTCGGTGGACGGCACCGGGCCGATCCCCATGATTTCCGGCTCGACCCCGGCGAAAGCGAAGCTGACCAGGCGCATCTTGGTGGTGAGTCCGAACTCCTTGGCTGCGTCGGCGCTCGCCAGCAGGCTCGCGGTGGCGCCGTCGTTGAGACCGGAGGAGTTGCCGGCCGTCACGCGTCCGTGGGCACGGAAGGGGGTGCGGAGGCCCGCGAGTCCCTCCATGGTGGTCTCGGGGCGGGGGCCCTCGTCGGCGGTGGCCAGCCCCCAGCCGTTCGCGTTTCGCGTCGCGACGGCGATCAGGTCGGGCTGGATCTTGCCTGCCGCGTAAGCTTCAGCGGTCTTGCGCTGGCTGCCGAACGCGAAGCGGTCGGCGCGCTCCTTGGTGAGGAGCGGGAAGCGGTCGTGGATGCGCTCGGCTGTATTGCCCATGTTGAGGGCGTCGGCGCTCACGAGCTTCTCGGCCATGAACCGCGGGTTGGGGTCGGCGCCGAAGCCCATCGGGTGGCGGCCCATGTGCTCGACGCCGCCAGCGATGGCGAGGTCGTAGGCGCCGAAGGCGATCGCCCCGGCGGTGGTGGTCACGGCCGTCATGGCACCGGCGCACATCCGCTCGATGGCGTAGCCGGGAACGGACTTCGGCAGCCCGGCGAGGAGGGCGGCTGTGCGACCCAGGGTCAGCCCCTGATCACCGGTCTGGGTGGTCGCGGCGATCGCCACCTCGTCGATGCGGTCCTTCGGCACGTTCGGGTTGCGTTCGAGCAGTCCGATCATGGCCTTGACAATGAGGTCGTCGGCCCTGGTCTGCCAGTACATGCCCTTCTCGCCGGCGCGACCGAACGGGGTCCTGACCCCGTCCACGAATACGACTTCAGCTCTCTCGGCCACAATGCCTCCAACTCGATAACGGGATGCTGCGATCCTAGGCTCGCGAAAAAAGCCTCAGGAATCGTTTGACTCTTCCTACGACGTCGCCTCGGGGGCGTCCGCGTCGCTTTGGCCAGCATCTACAAAGGCATTGAGGATTACCTGTGCGGTTGCGTCAACCTGCCAGCGACGGGCCCCGAGGTTCTCCAGTGCCGAGCGAATGCCCACGAGATCGAGCGGTTCGGGCGGCGCCCAGGCGAGGCGGCGCAGCGATTCGGGGGTCAGCAGGTTCTCGACGGGCACGTCGAGGAGCGCGCCGACCTCGGCGACCCCGGCGCGGGACGCCTTGAGCCGGCGGTCGGCGGTGGGGTTCCTCTCGCTCCAGACGCGGGCGGGCGGGAACGGCGATTCGTTCGCGATGTGCAGGGGCGGCATGTCGGTCGTGGCCAGTCCCCGTTCCATGGCATCCCACCAGCGGTCGAGCTCCGACCGGCTCGCGCGACCGCTGAACTCGCGCAGGGCGGCAAGGTCGCGCTTGGTCGCCGGCAGCACTCTGGCGGCCGCGACGATCGCGGAGTCCGGGACCAGGCGACCCGGCGAGGTGTCGATCTCGCGCGCGTACTCGTCCCTGGCGAGCCACAGCTCGCGGGCGACGGCGAGGTTGCGCACGTGGCGCAGGGAGCTGAGCCCGGTGAGCCGGCGCCACGCGTCGATCCGCGGTGGCTTGGCCTCGCGGGTGAGCACGGCGGCGAACTCCTCCTCGGCGATGCGCGTCTTGCGCTGCTCCTGGATCACACCGCCCATCGCTTCCCTGAGGTCCACGAGCAGTTCGACATCGAGGGCGGCGTAGACGAGCCATGACTGGGGGAGGGGACGCGTCGACCAGTCGGCCGCCGAGTGCTCCTTCGCGAGGTGTACCCCGAGGAGCGCCTCCACGACGGTGCCGAGTCCGACGCGGGGCAGGCCCGCAAGCCGCGCCCCGAGCTCGGTGTCGAAGATGCGGGTGGGGTCGAGACCGACCTCGCGCAGGCAGGCGAGGTCCTGGCTGGCCGCGTGCAGGATCCACTCATCGTTGCGAATGACGTCGTCGAGTTCGCTGAAGGAGCCGATCGCCGGGGGATCGAAGAGGAAGATGCCAGAGCCGCGCCGGAAGACCTGGATCAGGTAGGCGCGCTGAGAGTAGCGAAAACCGGAGGCACGCTCGGCGTCGATCGCGATGGGACCGTGCCCGGCTGCGATCGCGTCCACGGCGGCGAGGTATCCCTCGCGTGAGTCGATGACGGAGACGAGGGCATGGGGGAGCTGGACGGCTTCCCCGGTCACGGGCGGCGTGTCGCGACTAACGCTAATCACGTCCAAGACGACGAGACGACAAAGTGGTCACTCCTTCGATGGTCGGCGGAAGTCCCGCCAACATGCACAGTAATTCCCCCCAGCCTTCCACATGCGAGGACATCCTGGCGTCGGTGGGGGTCCACGAGGCGCGCAACTCGATCTGTGCCCCGTCGCCTTGGTCGGCAAGCTCCCCGTAGCCGCTCGAGAGGATCTTCGTCGCGGTGCCGGAGAGGGAGCGATAGGCCGCCCCGTGCGCGTCGAGCGCGCCGACCAGCCAGGACCACGCGACATCCGCCAGAAAGGGGTCGACGCCGATGTCCGTCTCGAGCGGAGCCTGCACGAAGCAGACCACCCGGAACACGCCCCCCCAGGCGTCGGGGGCGGCCGGGTCATGCAGCAGTACGAAGCGGCCGGTGCCCTGCTCGGAGTCGCCCTCGTGCCTGGCCGAGGTGACGTCGGCGGACAGGGCGACGGCGTAGGGGGCGACGCCGGCCGGGGCCCGGATCTCGGCGACGTCGAGCTCGGCGCGCGGGTTCGCGGCGCGGATGGCGTCGAGCGCCGAGGCGAACAGGGGCGGGGCAGGGGATCCTGCTACGGTGACGGGCACGAGTGAAGACTAAAGTTCGACCGTGATAGATCCGGGGAGGCACGCCGTTCGCGCCAGTCGCCCGTGGACAACCGTGATCATCGCGGGATCCGCCCTCGCCTCCGTGGTCGCCATCTCGCTCGCAGCCCTGACCGTGCTCGTCGCGCGGATCGCCGTGACCCCGCCGCGCACCGCCGCCGAACGGGTGCGCATCCTCTCGTCCGACCCGGTCGGGCGCACCGTCACGCTGGACCGCTCGCCGGACGCCCTCGTGCCCGGCAGGTACGGTCTCTGGTTCTCGGGAGACACCGGTCACGCCCGCCTGGGAGATGTGGTCTCGTCCACCCCCGTGTCGGTCACCCGCGCCGTGCTCGGCATCGACTTCGGCGACCTGGCGACGGCCCGCCGCGGGCGCTACGGCGGCTGGTTCCACCTGTCGCCACACGATCTCGGCTTCGCCTGGGAGAGCGTGTCGGTGCCGACCGGCATCGGCCCGGCCCCCGCATGGCTTGTCCGCGCGCAGTCCGAGTCGGGCAGTGCCGCGGTCACTGCCGGCACGGGCCGCTGGGTCATCCAGGTGCACGGACGCGGCGTCACCCGGGCCGAGGGCCTGCGGGCGGTTCCCGCGTTCCGCGCCGCCGGCTACCACAGCCTGCTGATCTCCTGGCGGAACGACGGCAATGCACCCGCCAGTCCCGACCGGCGCTACGGGCTCGGCGGAACGGAGTGGCTCGACGTCGACGCCGCGATCCGCTTCGCCACGAACAACGGGGCGACCGACATCGTGCTCATGGGCTGGTCGATGGGCGGGGCGACCGTGCTGCAGACCGTGGCGAACTCGGCGGTCGCCGGGGTCGTCCGGGGTATCGTGCTCGAGTCACCCGTCGTCGACTGGGTGCCGACGCTGTCCTTCCAGGCCAGCGAGCGGCGGGTACCGCCCGGGGTGAGCCGTGCAGCCCTGTCGCTGCTCGGCAGCCCGCGCGCGCACCGCCTGACCGGCCAGGACGCGCCGATCGACCTGAAGACCCTCGACTTCGTGCTCCGCGGCGACGAGCTGCGGGTGCCCGTGCTTCTGCTGCACAGCTCCGACGACGGGTTCGTGCCCGAGGTGGCGTCCGCCGCCCTGGCCGCCGCCCGCCCCGACATCGTGACCTACCACCGGTGGTCGGTCGCCCGGCACGCGAAGCTCTGGAACCTGGACCCGGAGCGCTTCGACCGGCAGATCACCGACTGGCTGGCAACCCTCCGTGCCGGGGCCACTCCATCGTGACTCCCCAGCGCGCGTAGAGCCCACTGCCGTCGTCGACGAGCAGCTGGTCGAGGCGCAGCCGCCGTTCGATGTTCACCCCGAGGGCCGTGAGCGGGCCCCCCGTTGACGGAAGCCCGGCGAGCACGGGACCGGTCGACAGGCACAGCTCGTCGACGAGGCCCGCATCGAGCATCTGCACGGCGAGTGCCGGGCCGCCCTCGCAGACGACGTGCCGCAGCCCGAGGGCGGACAGCGCGTCGAGCATCGCACGAGGTGTCAGCTGGCCTCCGTCATCGGCCACGGGCACCACATCCGCTGCCAGGCCGCCGAGGGAGTCGATCACGGATTCTCGAGCGGATGTCGGGCAGAGCACCAGGATGCGGCCCGCGGCAGCCTCACCGAGGATGCGGTGGCCGGCCAGGTCACCGCTCGCGGTGACGATCGCGAGTCTCGCGGTCTTGGGTAGATGGTAGCCCTCGGCGCGCACGCTGGCCGCCCCGACGAGGATCACGTCGGCGAGGCTGCGGATGGCGCCGAGGATGGCGCGGTCGGCGCGGTTGGTGAGGGTCTCCGAGGTGCCGTCGGCGCCCACGGCGCTGCCGTTGACGCTGCAGATGAGGTTGAGCCGTAGCCAGTCGGGGCGCGGGGCAGCGTACCAGGAGCGCAGGTCGTCGCGGGCGCCGTCCGAGTCCGTGTCGACGGAACCCGGGCCGCCCGCATCGCCGCCCGGCACCACCCGGGTGAGGATCACGCCGCGATCTTCGCGCGCACCTGGCGCCTGGTTCGACTGAGCAACGCGTTCATCCCGCGCAGCCGCAGCGGCGAGATCGCCGCGCCGAGGCCGATCATCTGCGGGAAGTCCTCCGGCACGTCGAGGACCTGCTGCGCGGTGAGCCCGGCCAGCCCCTGCACGAGGATCGAGGCGAAGCCGCGGGTCGTCGGCGCCTCCTTCGGCGCGGTGGCGTGCAGGAGCACGATCCCGGCGTCGTCGACCTCCACGAAGATGAAGACGGGCGCCTGGCACTCCTCGACGCGCTCGAGTAGGTCGGGGTGCTCGGCGAACCGCTCCGGCAGATCGGGCAGCTCGTCCGAGAACTCGAGCAGCAGCATCAGGCGCTCGGACTGGGCGAGTCCGAGGAAGTCGTCGCGGATCTGCGCGAGCGCCTCGGGAAGGTCGGTCATCGCTCGGCGGCTGGCACGGTGGCCGGTACAGCAGTGGCCGGCACCCGCGCAGGCACCTCGCCGGGCTCTGCACCCTGCGCGATCGGCACGCGCACCGCGCTGCCCCACTCGGTCCAGGAGCCGTCGTAGTTGCGCACGTTCTCGAAACCGAGGAGGTGGGTGAGCACGAACCAGGTGTGCGCCGACCGTTCACCGATGCGGCAGTAGGCGATCACGTCGTCGCCGTCAGAGAGCCCTGCGCCCACGCGGTACAGCTCGTCGAGCTCGGCCGGGCTGCGGAAGGTGCCGTCCTCGGCCGCCGCCCTGCCCCAGGGCACGTTCTGTGCGCTGGGGATGTGCCCGGCCCGCAGGGCGCCCTCCTCCGGGTACGCGGGAGCGGTCGTGCGCTCCCCGCTGTACTCCTCGGGGGAGCGCACGTCGATGAGGGGTGAGCCGAGGTGGGCGAGCACGTCGTCCTTGTAGGCGCGGATGACGGTGTCGTCGCGCTGCACCACGGGGTAGTCGACCGGGCCCGGCGTCGGGCGGTCGCGGGTGTACTCGCGTCCCTCCGCCTCCCATTTGGCGCGTCCGCCGTCGAGCAGGCGAACGTCGTCGTGGCCGAAGAGGGTGAACACCCACAGGGCGTAGGCGGCCCACCAGTTGTTCTTATCGCCGTAGATCACGACGGTGGTGTCGCGGGAGATGCCCTTGGAGCCGAGCAGGGCGGCGAAGGCTGCGCCGTCGATGTAGTCCCGCTCCACGGGATCGTTGAGGTCGGTGTGCCAGTCCACCTTGACGGCACCCGCGATGTGACCGCTCTCGTAGAGCAGCACGTCCTCGTCGGACTCGACGACGACGAGCCCCGCCGTGCCGAGGTGCGCGGCGAGCCAGTCCGTGGAGACAAGCCGTTCCGGATGGGCGAAGCCGCTGAATGCTGGGGATGCGTCGGGGTCGATCGTCATGGGTTCCTCCGGGTGGCGCCGGCTGCGCGGCGTTGGTGCTGCACCAGCAAGGTTAAGCTTCATCGTGCCCGCGCCACGAATCCTGAACGGGCACGAGTCCAATATCGACACACAAGGTGAGGCCGGGGCATTGTCGACTGACAGCATGGGTGTGACAGAGCGACTCGTCGACCGCAGGCCCACGATCAGCGGAGAGCAGATCGTCGCCCACCTCGTGCCGCCACGCCAGTTCGTCGGTGCGACCCTCGACTCCTACCGGCCCGACCTCGACTACCCCTCGCAGGCGGCCGCCGTCGACGAGGTGCGCGTCTTCACCGCGAAATGGACGGATGTCGCGGGCCGCGGCCTGTTCCGCCGGCGCCGACCCCCAGAGACCCTGCCCGGCATCTACTTCGACGGGGGATTCGGGGTCGGCAAGACCCACCTTCTCGCTGCCCTCTGGCACGCCGCCCCTGGACGCAAGTACTTCGGCACGTTCATCGAGTACACGGCGCTGGTCGGCGCCCTCGGCTACGCCCCGACGATCGCGCTCCTGCGCGGTTCGTCGCTGGTCTGCATAGACGAGTTCGAGCTCGACGACCCGGGCGACACCCGGCTGATGTCCCGCTTGCTCTCAGAGCTCGTCGCCACAGGCACCCGGATCGCTGCGACCTCGAACACCCCGCCGAACGCGCTCGGCGAGGGCCGCTTCGCCGCCGCGGACTTCCTCCGCGAGATCGACGCGCTGGCCGCGCAGTTCCTCACCCTGCGCATCGACGGGCTCGACTACCGCCGCCGCACGGTCGAGGGTCATGCCACCGCCCTCGATGAGGCCGACTTCGACGCCGCGGTCGCCTCCATCGACGGAACCATCACCGTCGACGACTTCGACGCGGCCGTCGAGCACCTCGCGACCGTGCACCCCTCCCGTTATGTGACCCTCGTCGAGGGCCTCGACGCCGTCGCCTTCCACGGGGTGCACGAGCTGGCCAGCCAGACCGACGCGCTGCGGCTGGTCGCCTTCGTTGACCGCCTCTACGACGCCCAGGTGCGCGTCATCAACACCGGCATCCCCTTCGACCAGGTGTTCGCCGAGGACATGCTCGCGGGCGGCTACCGCAAGAAGTACCTCCGGGCGACGTCCCGCCTGATCTCCCTGACCTCCCCGCCACGCTGACCCGGTCCGCGCGCGGTCACCACGCCCTGTCCGCACGCCCTGTCTGCCGCCCTCGGAGCGCCTTGCCGGTCGCGCGAAACAGGATGTTAACGTGCCGGGCGCGGGCGTAACACGACGGAAACACCCTGAGGCTCCTGCCGAAACGTGATCCCGCAAAACTGTGGTCGTGCCCGGCTCGTCCCTCGACTGTCGCGCCCGGGTCTCGACACCACGTTTTTGCTCACGATGAGAGGTTCACCATGGATCAAGGCAACACCGCCTTCCTGTTGATTTGTTCGGCGCTCGTACTGCTGATGACCCCCGGCCTGGCTTTCTTCTATGGCGGATTGGTCAAGGCGAAGAGCGTCATCAGCATGATGATGATGAGTTTCGGGGCCATCGGCCTCGTCGGAGTCCTCTGGGTGCTCTACGGCTACGCGATCGCGTTCTCCAACGCCGGCACCGCGACCTACTTCGGCATCGACGGCTTCCTCGGCATCGATACCGCCAACCTCGGCCTCACCGGCCTCCTCGAGGTGCCGGAGGGGTCCATGTACCCGCCGCTCGCCTTCGCCGCCTTCCAGGCGACCTTCGCTATCATCACGGTCGCCCTCATCTCCGGAGCCATCGCCGACCGCGCCAAGTTCGGCGCTTGGCTGATCTTCGCGGGCGTCTGGGTCACGGTCGTCTACTTCCCCGTCGCCAGCTGGGTCTTCAACTTCACCCTCGGGTCCGACGGCAGCTTCACCGACGGCGGCTGGATCACGTACGGCATGCAGCAGGTCTTCGGAGTCGGCGCGATCGACTTCGCCGGAGGCACCGCGGTGCACATCAACTCCGGTGCGGCCGCCCTCGCCCTGGCCCTCGTTCTCGGCAAGCGCGTCGGATTCGCCAAGGGCGCCTACACTCCGCACAACCCGCCGTTCGTGCTTCTCGGCGCCGGTCTCCTGTGGTTCGGCTGGTTCGGCTTCAACGCCGGCTCCGAACTCGCCGCCGACGGCGTCGCCGCGCTCGCGTTCATCAACACGATCGCCGCCCCAGCAGCGGCCCTCCTGGCCTGGCTCCTCGTCGAGAAGATCCGCGACGGCAAGCCGACCTCAGTGGGTGCAGCATCGGGCGCCGTCGCCGGCCTCGTCGCGATCACCCCGGCCTGCGCGTCGCTCACCCCGTTCTGGGCGATCGTGCTCGGCCTCGTCGCGGGTGCCGTCTGTGCCCTCGCCGTTGACCTGAAGTTCAAGCTCGGCTTCGACGACTCGCTCGACGTGGTCGGGATCCACCTCGTCGGTGGCCTCATCGGAACCCTGTACCTGGGTTTCTTCGCCACAGGCACCGGCCTCATCTACAGCGGCAGCCTCACCCAGCTCCTCGTTCAGGCCATCGCGGCCTTCTCGGTCCTGCTGTTCTCGTTCGTCCTCGCCTTCGCGATCGGAACGATCATCGAGAAGACGATGGGCTTCCGGATCAAGAACGAGGACGAGGTCGCCGGGATCGACACTGTCATCCACGGCGAGGAGGGCTACGTGCTCGCCGAGTCCAGGTAACTCGCACCACCGCATATCCGCTGCACAGATCCACAGCACGGGAAGTGGTGTCGTCCCACGGGGCGGCACCACTTCTCTGCGTTGTGAGGCCGTGCGGTCAGGCCGGGCGGCCGAGCAGTGCCTCGCGGCTGTCACGGGTCTGCCGGCGCAGCGCGTCGACGACGGCCGCGACAGATCCCTGCCGCAGTGAGTCGGGGCGGAGCACCATCCAGTACGGGAGCTGCTCCCGGAAGTCGCCGGGCAGCAGACGAACGAGGTCGCTGTGCCGGTCGGCCATGAAGCAGGGCAGGAACCCGATCCCGGCACCGGCCCGCGTCGCCTCAACGTGCACGAACACGTTCGTCGAGCTGACCGAGTCGCGCATGCCAGGCACCAGGCGCCGGGGGGCGTCCAGGTCGTCGACCTGCAGCATGGAATCAACGAAGTAGACGAGCGGATGTCGTGTGAGCTCGGCCACGGTCGTGGGCATCCCGCGCTCGGAGAGATAGGTGCGAGAGGCGTACATGCCCAGGGTGTAAAAGCCGAGGCGGAACGCCTCGGCGCGGTGCACCTGCGGCTCGCCGACGACGACCTCGATGTCGGGCCCCGAGCGGTGCTGCAGCGCGCGCCTCGTGACGGTGACGATCTCGACGGAGAGCCCGGGGTGCTCGAGCTGCAGCTTCGCGATCGCCGGGGCCGCGATGTAGGCGCTGAACCCGTCGGTCGCCGACAGGCGCACCACGCCAGAGAGGCGGTCGGGCTTCTCTGCAGGCGCGCTCAGCGCGGCGACGGAAGCCTCGATGCCCTCGGCCGCCCGGGAGGCGCGCTGTCCGAGCTCCGTGAGCTCCCACCCGCCCTGCACCCGGGAGAGCACCCGGCCGCCGAGCATGATCTCCAGCGCCGCGATGCGCCGGGAGACGGTCGTGTGGTTGAGTCCGAGACTCTCGCCAGCCGTCGTGAACCGTCCGGTGCGGGCGACGGCCAGCAGGACAAGCAGGTCGTCGGCGCTCGTCGGGGGCGGGCCGGGGGTCGGGTGCGCATCCGTCATACCTGCAATCTTGCACACTTCGGCCGCCGCCGGACCGGTGACGTGTCCACCTGCCGAGCGGATCGCCCTACGATGGCGCGAGGGAGGCGGTCGACATCAACAGTCCAGTGATCATCATCGGAGCGTCTGGCGCCATCACCGCACTCGCCGTTCTCGCGGGCACCGTGGCAGTGGCCGGAGGTCCGCGTCCGAGCGCCGTACGTGCGCTCGTGGGCTGCGCCACGGGCTGGGGCGCTTGGCTCGCCGTGCTCGCCATCGCCGCCGTGTGGACCTCGATGACCGGGGGAGGCCAGGGCGGTCCCACGGTCGATGCCGGCACCTCCGGCCTCGCCGCCGACTCCGGGGCGGACCCGGCCGGTCTCGGACCCGGGCTCGCCGTGCTCGCGACCGCCCTCGCCGGCCTCGGCGCCGCGCTCGCCGCCCGGATCACGCTCGCCTCCGGCCGCCGGCTGTCCCTCGTGTTCGCCACCCTCTGGGTACTGGTCGTGTTCTCGCCCGTGGCCCTGGCCGTCTTCCAGATCGACTCAGCCCCGCTCGGCGTCGTCGACCTCGCCGGCGTGCTGCCGGTCGCGGTCGGCGTCGGCGCGGCCTGCACCGTGGTGCTCGTCGCCCGCCGGGGTTCCCCGGTCCCGGCCGTCCCCTCGCGCCTCGCTGCCCGGTTCCCTCCCTGGTTCCCGCCTGCGGCCTGGGCGCTCTGCGTCGTCTGGTTCGTCGGTATGGAGCTCGCGGTCGACTCAGCCACCCCGGTCATCGTCTCGAACGCGGTGCTCGGCCCCGCGACATCCGCTCTCATCTGGGTGATCCTGCAGCGGATGCTGCGGGGCCGCGGCATTCCTCACGGCCCCGCGCTGGGAATGCTCTGTGGACTCGTGGCGGTCGGGGCCGGCAGCGGCAACCTC
The DNA here is from genome assembly GCA_014378715.1 of Microbacteriaceae bacterium. Classification (GTDB taxonomy): domain Bacteria; phylum Actinomycetota; class Actinomycetes; order Actinomycetales; family Microbacteriaceae; genus Marisediminicola. The sequence goes on along the minus strand of JACMNE010000004.1, from coordinate 33,694 downwards.
ACGGCCGTCGGCGCAGTGCTGACCGCCGCGATCACCGCGGTCGTCTGCGCCGCGATCGGGTACCCGCTCGCCCGCCGCACGGGGCAGACGCTCTGGCTCGCGGCGACGGTGCTGCTCGTCGGCGGGGCTCTGGGAACCGGCTTGGTCGGGGTCTTCGCCGCGCGGATCGGCATCTTCTACACGGGCCAGCCGGAACCGGCGATCGCCCAGTTCGCGGCGGCGTCGGCAGTCGTCGCCTGGTCGCTGGCCGGCTCGGCGGGCGCCTGGCTCCTGGCGGGCGGGCGGCGCCCTGTCAGACCATTCGCAGGCTCCCCCGCCGCCCGGACGTAGGGTAAAACAGTGGACCCGATCAACGCCATCGCCAGCCCCCTCGCGGGCACCCCCGTCCTCAGCCAGTTCTGGCGGGGGCTCGTGTTCGTGCACTGGCGAGTCGACCCGGCCGAGATCGCCCCGCTGCTGCCGGAGGGGATCGTGCCCGACGTGTTCGACGGCGCCACCTGGGTCGGCCTCATCCCGTTCGAGATGCGCGACTCTGCCGTGCTCGGCGGCCTCGCGATCCCGTACTTCGGATCGTTCACCGAGGTCAACGTGCGCCTCTACGGCATGGACCGCGACGGCCACCGCGGTGTCGTGTTCCGGTCCCTCGAGGCGTCCCGACTGGCCGCCGTGCTCGTCGCCCGCACGCTGTTCAGCCTGCCGTACGTCTGGGCGTCCGCCTCCGTCGAGAGAAGCGACGACGTCGTCACCTACCGGTCACGCCGCCTCGCACCCGGCCGCCCCGCGTCGCTCGTGTCCGTGCGGACGTCCGCTGTCGAGGTCGTGGACGACCCGCTCGCCGACTTCCTGACCGCACGCTGGCTGCTGTTCGTTCGCCGCGGCGCACACACCCTGTCGATGCCGAACGAGCACGCGAGCTGGCAGCTGTTCCGGGCGGATCTGCTTGAGCTCGACGACGACCTCGTCGCGGCGGCCGGCATCGCATCGGTCGGCGGGCGCGCCCCCGACTCCGTGCTCTACTCCCCGGGAGTCGTCACCCGTTTCGGCCGGCCCACCCGGTTGGCTTGAGCGCCCCGCCCCACTGCCCGGCGTGGCCCGCCCCCTTGCTCGCAGGGATTACTGGTAGTCATAAGGTATGGGCAGAATCACAGTACGACGCCGGGTCACCCGGCTCACCGTCGGCACCCCCGCCATCCAGCGCGAGGACGTGCTTGCCGCGGAGGAACCTCTCGAGATCAGGGTCGGTGGGCGTGCCATGGCGATCACGATGCGTACCCCGGGCCACGACTTCGACCTCGCGGCCGGATTCCTCGTGTCCGAGGGGGTCATCTCCACGGGTGAGCACTTCGGCGCGGCCAGGTACTGCGCTGGCGCGACCGTCGAGGGGCTCAACACCTACAACGTTCTCGACGTCACTCTGGCACCCGGGGTCGCACCCCCCGATCCCAGCCTGGAGCGCAACTTCTACACCACCAGCTCCTGCGGGCTGTGCGGCAAGGCGAGCATCGACGCGGTGCGCACTCTCTCCGCCTACGACGTTGCCCACGATCACCTGACCGTTCGCGACGAGCTGCTCGTCACCTTCCCCGACCGGCTCCGAGAGGGCCAGGATGTCTTCGAGAAGACCGGCGGGCTGCACGCCGCCGCTCTCTTCGACGCCGCGACCGGGGAGCTCCTCGTGCTGCGGGAGGACGTCGGGCGCCACAACGCCGTCGACAAGGTCGTCGGCTGGGCCGTGAAGGAGAACCGGCTCCCGCTGCGGGGGACCGTGCTGATGGTCTCCGGCCGGGCGAGCTTCGAGCTGACCCAGAAGGCCTCGATGGCCGGCATCCCCATGCCCGCGGCCGTCTCCGCCCCCTCGTCGCTGGCGATCGAGCTCGCGGCCGAGATGGGGATCACGATTGTCGGGTTCCTGCGCGGCAACTCGATGGTCATCTACACCGGCCCGGAGCGCATCACCTCCGCCCCCACCGACTCCACTCCTTCCGACCTGTCGGGCGCACTGCCCCTCACCACAGAGCTCCCCAGCACAAGAGAAACGAGCACCGCATGAGCAGCCAGCCGCCCATCGACGACGTCAACGACGACAACATCACGGTCACCGGCCCTAAGCACTGGGCGGCAGGCGTGCCCGGGGTGACCCACTCGATGGAGCCCGCGATCTCCCAGATGGGGGTGGGACGCACGCTCAAGTTGATGGCCTCCCTCAACCAGAAGGACGGCTTCGACTGCATGAGCTGCGCGTGGCCGGACCCGAGCCACCGCAAGCTCGCGGAGTTCTGTGAGAACGGCGCGAAGGCCGTGACCTGGGAGGCGAACCCGCTGAAGGTCCCGCGCAACTTCTGGTCCGAGCACTCCGTCACCGATCTGCTGGAGAAGAGCGAGTACTGGCTCGGCATGCAGGGGCGCCTCGTCGAGCCCGTCTACAAGCGGGCCGGATCCGACCACTACGAGCCCGTCGGCTGGGACGAGGCCTTCGCGATCATCGCCGAGAAGCTGAACGGCCTGGACTCGCCGAACGAGGCGGCGTTCTACACCAGCGGCCGCACCGCGAACGAGACCGCGTTCGTCTACCAGCTGTTCGTGCGTGCCTTCGGCACCAACAACCTGCCCGACTGCTCGAACATGTGCCACGAGTCCACCGGGGCGGCGATGGGGGAGACGCTCGGGGTCGGAAAGTCGACGATCGCCTACGACGACTTCGAGAAGGCCGATCTCGTCATCATCCTCGGTCAGAATCCGGGAACGAACCACCCACGTATGCTGACCGCCCTCGAGGACGCGAAGAAGAACGGCGCGAAGATCGTGGCCGTGAACCCGCTCCCGGAAGCGGGACTCCTGCGCTACAAGAACCCACAGACCGTGAAGGGCATCATCGGCAAGGGCACGAACCTCGCCGACCAGTTCCTCCAGGTGCGGCTCGGTGGCGATATGGCCCTGCTGCAGGCCGTCTCCAAGCGGGTGCTCGCCGCAGAGGCCACGAACCCCGGCACCGTGCTCGACCACGCGTTCCTCGAGGAGCACGCCGTCGGGCTCGAGGAGTTCGCGGCGCACATGGCGCTCGTCGACGACGCCGAGGTTCTCGAGGCCACCGGCCTGACGACCGCGGAGATCGACGAGCTCGCGGAGCGCTACATCAGCTCGGAGAGGGTCATCATCACCTGGGCCATGGGCATCACGCAGCACACGAAGGCGGTGTCGACGATCAAGGAGATCGTCAATCTGCTGCTTCTGCGCGGCAACATGGGCAAGCCAGGCGCTGGTGCATCGCCGATCCGGGGGCACAGCAATGTTCAGGGCGACCGCACGATGGGCGTCTGGGAGAAGATGCCGGAGCCGTTCATGGACGCCCTGGAGAAGGAATTCGGGTTCGCTGTGCCGCGGGAGCACGGAGTCGACAGCCTCCAGGGCATCGAGGCCATGCAGAAGGGCAAGATCAAGGTCTGGTTCGCGGTCGGCGGCAACCTCGTCGCCGCCATCTCCGACACCGCGGCAGCCGAGGCCGCCATGCAGGGCACCGAACTCACCGTGCAGGTCTCCACCAAGCTCAACCGCTCGCACGCCGTCATCGGCGCCGAGGCGCTCATCCTGCCGACGCTCGGGCGCACCGAGATCGACGTGCAGGCCTCTGGCGCGCAGTTCGTGTCGGTAGAAGATTCGGTGTGCGCCGTGCACGCCTCGCACGGCAAGCTCGCGCCGATCGCGCCCGAGGTTCTCTCGGAGATCTCGATCGTCACCCGGCTCGCCCGCGCGGTGCTCGGCTCCCGGTCGAGAATCGACTGGGCCGGGTTCGAAAGAGACTACGACTCGATCCGCGACCACATCTCACGGGTCGTCGACGGCTTCGAGGACTTCAACACGCGGATCAGGAACCGCGACGGCTTCATCCTCCCCAACGGGCCGCGCGACTCGCGCAGCTTCGCGACGAGCACAGGCAAGGCGATGATCACCGTCAACGACCTCGCGCCGGTCGAGCGCCCGGCCGGACGGCTGATACTGCAGACCCTCCGCTCGCACGACCAGTTCAACACCACGATCTACAGCCTCAACGACCGCTACCGCGGAATCAAGCAGGGCAGGAACGTGGTGTTCATCAACCCTGAGGACCTCGCCGAACTCGGACTCGTCGACGGCCAGCAGGTCGACATATTCAGCGAGTGGAGGGACGAACCCGACCGCGTGCTGCGGGCGTTCCGCGCCGTGTCCTACCCCACCGCGAAGGGCTGCGCTGCGGCGTACTTCCCCGAGGCGAACGTGCTGATCCCCCTCGACAGCGTGGCGGAGCAGAGCAACACCCCGGTGTCGAAGGCCGTGGTCGTCCGCATCGAGCCCGCCCGCGAGGTCGCGAAGGTCTGACCGCCTCGCACAGCAATGGTCGCCGACCATCGAGTCGGCGGGCGTTGCTTGTGTCAGGTGCTACTTGCCGTCGAGGTATCCGTTCGGGTTCAGCACATACTTCGTCGCGGCTCCCGCGTCGAATTCCGCGTAGCCGCGCGGGGCGTCGTCGAGCGAGATCGCCTTGGCATTCACGTTCTTGGCGATGTGCACCCGGTCGTGAAGGATCGCCATCATGAGCCCCCGGTTGTACTTCATCACCGGGCACTGCCCGGTGGTGAAGGACAGCGACTTCGCCCAGCCGGTGCCGAGGCTCAGCGACAGCGAGCCCTTCTTCGCGGCGTCGTCGATGCCACCTGGATCGCCGGTCACATAGAGCCCGGGGATGCCCATGGCGCCTCCGGCCGCCGTGATGTCCATCAGCGAGTTGAGCACCGTCGCCGGCGCCTCGCCGGCCTCCTTCCCATGGCCCTTCGCCTCGAAGCCCACGGCGTCGACGCCGCAGTCCACCTCGGGGACCCCGAGGATCTGCTCGATCTGGTCGGCGATCTCCCCCTGAGTGAGGTCGATCGTCTCGCAGCCGAAGCTGCGTGCCTGGGCGAGACGATCGGCGTTCATGTCTCCGACGATGACCGCCGCCGCTCCGAGGAGCATCGCGCCTGAGGCGGCCGCGAGGCCGACGGGGCCAGCCCCGGCGACGTACACCGTAGATCCGACGCCCACACCGGCCGTGACGGCCCCGTGGAAGCCCGTCGGGAAGATGTCCGACAGCATGGTGAGGTCCATGATCTTCTCGAGCGCCTGGTCGCGGTCGGGGAAGACGAGGAGGTTCCAGTCGGCGTAGGGAACGAGAACGTACTCGGCCTGCCCGCCGACCCAGCCGCCCATGTCGACGTAGCCGTACGCGCTGCCAGGGCGGTCGGGGTTGACGTTCAGGCAGATGCCCGTCTTGCGCTCCTTGCAGTTGCGACACCGCCCGCAGGAGATGTTGAAGGGGACCGACACGATGTCGCCCACCTTGACGAATTCGACGCCGGGGCCGACCTCGACGACCTCACCGGTGATCTCGTGACCGAGCACGAGGTTCGCCGGAGCTGTCGTGCGCCCACGGACCATGTGCTGGTCCGAGCCGCAGATGTTGGTCGCGACGGTCCTGACGATCACGCCGTGGGGCACCTTGCGTCCCACGTTGGCCGGGTTGACTCCCGGCCCGTCCTTGAGTTCGAAAGTCGGATAGTCGATGTCGATGACTTCGACTTTTCCTGGGGCCTTGTAGGCAACCGCTCTGTTTCCCGACATGGTTTTCCTTTCCTGATGGAACGGACCCGGAAGAGAGATGGGCCCGGTAACAGGAATGCTATGCCGTTGGGCAGAGAATCGTACCCGGGAATTGCCCGTAGACTTCACGGCCGGCCGAGGGGGCATGGTGATCAGGGTGGGCGATGCGGGACTTGAACCCACGACCTCTTCGGTGTGAACGAAGCGCGCTACCAACTGCGCCAATCGCCCTGACTCCACAATCTTGCCACACCCGCGGCCCACCTCCGTTCGCGCGACACGGTGTCACCCGATTGGCGCAGCGCCGCTGCATCCGCTAGTCTCTCCAAGCACGCAGAAATGCGAGTGTGCGGATGTGGCGCAGTGGTAGCGCATCACCTTGCCAAGGTGAGGGTCGCGAGTTCGAATCTCGTCATCCGCTCGAAATAAGACTCACGTGACAGGCTTGCGTGGAGTGGGAAACCACAACATGGTGGCGTGGCCGAGAGGCGAGGCAGCGGCCTGCAAAGCCGTCCACACGGGTTCAAATCCCGTCGCCACCTCGCAGTACTTTTCTTCGCGGTACGACTAATTTCACACAGTTTGAGCGATTGGCGCAGCGGTAGCGCGCTTCCCTGACACGGAAGAGGTCGCTGGTTCGATCCCAGTATCGCTCACAAGAAAAGCCCCGGTCTTCCGGGGCTTTTTTGTTTCCCGGTGCAGTTGGCCCCGTCGCCGCACCGGTCGCGAGGCGGCGTCCCCGTCATCCGCTGCCGGTGTGCACAGATAAAGTGGGGGGTGCCCACACGCAACAAGGAGTCGCATCTCGTGCCAGAGAATTCCGTGCCAGAGAACGCCGTCATCGAGTCAGCACCCGAGCCGGTCACGGCCACCGTGGAGTCGACCGGATTCGAGCTGTTCACCGACCGGAGCGTCGTCGCGATGCGCGTCGACGGCGAGCTGCGGGACCTCGCCACGAACGTCGCGGCCGACCAGATCGCCGTGCCCGTCACGATCACCTCGCCTGACGGTCTCGCGATCCTCCGGCACTCAGCGGCCCACGTGCTCGCGCAGGCGGTGCAGACGATCAACCCCGCCGCGAGGCTCGGAATCGGCCCGCCCATCGCGGACGGCTTCTACTACGACTTCGATGTCGCGACCCCCTTCACCCCGGAGGACGTCAAGGCCATCGACAAGGCGATGGAGCGCATCATCCGCTCGGGTCAGAGATTCGTGCGCAGGGTCGTCAGCGACGATGAGGCGCGCGCCGAGCTGACCGACGAACCGTACAAGCTCGAGCTGATCGGCCTCAAGGGCGGCGCGGCAGACGCGGCGGACAACGAGTCGGTCGAGGTCGGGGGAGCCGAGCTCACCATCTACGACAACGTCGACCCGAAGTCGGGCGAGACTGTCTGGAAAGACCTCTGCCGCGGCCCGCACCTGCCCAACACCCGCATGATCGGAAACGGCGTCGCCCTGATGCGCACCGCGGCGGCCTACTGGCGCGGCTCGGAGAAGAACCCGCAGCTGCAGCGCGTGTACGGCACGGCTTGGCCGACGAAGGACGACCTGCGCGCCTACCAGGCCAGGCTCGAGGAGGCCGCCAAGCGCGATCACCGCAAGCTCGGCCAAGAGCTCGACCTGTTCTCGTTCCCCGACGAGATCGGCTCGGGGCTTGCGGTGTTCCACCCCCGGGGCGGCATCATCCGCGCCGAGATCGAGAACTACATGCGCGACCGGCTCGTCGCCCATGGCTACGAGCAGGTCTACTCGCCGCACATCACCAAGGGCTCGCTGTTCGAGACCAGCGGGCACCTCGAGTGGTACAAGGAGGGCATGTTCCCGGCGATGCACCTCGACGAGGAGACGGATGCCGACGGCCACGTCACCCGCCAGGGCCAAGACTACTATCTGAAGCCGATGAACTGCCCGTTCCACAACCTCATCTTCCGTGCCCGCGGTCGCAGCTACCGTGAGTTGCCGCTGCGCCTGGCCGAGTTCGGCACCGTCTACCGTTACGAGAAGTCCGGCACCCTGCAGGGGCTCACCCGGGTGCGCGGGCTCACCCAGGACGATGCCCACATCTATGTCACACCCGACCAAGTGCGCGACGAGATCGCGAGCCAGCTCGAGTTCGTGTTCGAGACCCTGCGCGGCTACGGACTTGACAACTTCTACCTCGAGCTGTCGACCCGGAACCCCGACAAGTCGTTCGGGTCCGACGAGGCGTGGGAACAGGCGACACAGACTCTGCGCGAGGTCGCCGAGGAGTCCGGGCTCGAGCTCGTCTCCGACCCGGGCGGCGCCGCCTTCTACGGCCCCAAGATCTCCGTGCAGGCGCGCGACGCGATCGGCCGCACCTGGCAGCTATCCACCGTGCAACTGGACTTCAACCAGCCGGAGCGCTTCGACCTCGAGTACACGGCGGCCGACGGCACCCGGCAGCAGCCGGTGATGATCCACCGCGCGCTGCTCGGCTCCATCGAGCGGTTCTTCGCGATCCTCCTCGAGCACTACGCCGGCGCCTTCCCGGTGTGGCTGTCGCCCGTGCAGGTCGTCGGGATACCCGTCGCCGAGGACTACGGCCCCTACCTCGACGGGGTGATCGCGCGACTGCGGGCCCTCGGAGTCCGCGCGGAGGTCGACCACTCGAGCGACCGGATGCCGAAGAAGATCCGCACCCACACCAAGGCGAAGGTGCCGTTCCAGCTCATTGTCGGAGAGGACGACCGCGCGGCGGGAGCGGTCAGCTTCCGCTACCGCGACGGCAGCCAGGACAACGGCGTGCCGATCGATGAGGCCATCGAGCGCATCACCACGGCAATAAAGACGAAGGCACAGGTGTAGCGATGGTTCCAGTCAGCGACGACGAGCTGGACGGCATCCGTCTGGACGGGTCCTACGACATCGCAGGTGTGCCCGACGAGTTCCAGCGACTCTGGACCCCCCACCGCATGGTCTACATCCAGAACGGGCAGCAGCCGCCCGAGCACGAATGCCCGTTCTGCATGGCTCCGGGAATGACCGATGAGGACGCCCTCATCGTCGCCCGAGGAACCCACGCCTACGTGCTGCTCAACCTGTTCCCCTACAACAGCGGTCACCTGCTCGTCTGCCCCTACCGTCACATCGCCCAGTACGACGAGGCGTCCCCGGAGGAGGTCGCCGAGATCGGCAGCCTCACCCAGACGGCGATGCGCGTCATCCGCCAAGTGTCCCGTTCCGACGGCTTCAACCTCGGAATGAACCAGGGCCGCATCGCCGGTGCAGGTATCGCCGATCACCTCCACCAGCACATCGTGCCGCGCTGGGCCCTCGACTCGAACTTCTTCCCGATCATCGCCAAGACCAAGGCGCTGCCTCAGATCCTGGGAGACGTCCGCCAATCCATCGCGGATGCCTGGCCCCCCTCGTCACCAGCCGACCACACAGCAACCGCGGAGTAGAGTACACACACAATGAGTGACACCACCACACACGACCAGTTCGGCACGAGCCGAGTCAAGCGGGGCCTCGCCGAAATGCTCAAGGGGGGCGTCATCATGGACGTCGTCAACGCCGAGCAGGCGCGTATAGCAGAAGACGCGGGAGCCGTCGCCGTCATGGCGCTCGAGCGCATCCCGGCCGACATCCGCGCCCAGGGAGGCGTCGCCCGCATGAGCGACCCCGACCTGATCGACGGCATCCGCGATGTCGTGTCGATCCCCGTCATGGCGAAGGCCCGCATCGGCCACTTCGTCGAGGCGCAGATCCTCGGTGCTCTCGGCGTCGACTACATCGACGGGTCCGAAGTGCTGAGCCCCGCCGACTACGTCAACCACATCGACAAGTGGAAGTTCCAGATCCCCTTCGTCTGCGGCGCCACCAACCTCGGCGAAGCGCTCCGTCGCATCAACGAGGGCGCAGCGATGATCCGCTCGAAGGGCGAGGCCGGCACCGGCGATGTCTCCGAGGCGACCAAGCACATCCGCACGATCAAGGCAGAGATCGCGGCGCTCAGCGCCAAGAGCCACGACGAGCTGTATGTCGCGGCCAAAGACCTGCAGGCCCCCTACGACCTCGTCCTCGAGGTCGCCCGCACCGGCAAGCTCCCCGTCGTGCTGTTCACCGCCGGGGGTGTGGCCACCCCGGCCGACGCCGCCATGATGATGCAGCTCGGAGCCGACGGCGTGTTCGTGGGATCCGGCATCTTCAAGTCGGGCAACCCCGTCGCCCGCGCCGCCGCGATCGTCAAGGCGACCACGTTCTTCGACGACCCGGCCGTCATCGCCGAGGCATCCCGCGGACTCGGCGAGGCAATCGTGGGCATCAACGTGTCCGACCTCCCCGCCCCGCACCGCCTCGCGACACGTGGCTGGTAGAACTCCGCGAATCGGAGTGCTCGCCCTCCAGGGCGATTTCCGGGAACACCTCGCCGTCCTCACCGGGCTCGGCGCCGACGCACACCCCGTGCGCCGGGCGTCGGAGCTCGGTGCGGCCGACGGGCTCGTGATCCCCGGCGGGGAGTCCACCGTGATGGACAAGCTGTCCCGGGTGTTCGGACTCGCCGGGCCGCTCCGGGCGGCCATCGACGCCGGCTTGCCGGTCTACGGCACCTGCGCCGGGCTCATCCTGCTGGCCGACCGCATCGACGGGGCAGCACCGGGGCAGCAGAGCATCGGTGGGTTCGATATCACCGTGCAGCGCAATGCCTTCGGCACCCAGGCGGAATCGTTCGAGGCGGACCTCACGATTGAGACCCTCGGCGCGCCCCCCGTGCACGCCGTGTTCATCCGCGCGCCGGTCATCACCGCGGCCGGCCCAGCTGTCGAGGCCCTCGCGACCCTCGGCGACGGGCGGATCGTCGCCGCCAGGCAGGGAAACCTGCTCGGAACCTCGTTCCACCCCGAGATGAACGGCGAGACGCGCTTCCACGAACTCTTCCTCGACCTCGTCGACACGGCGCGCGAGCGCCGCTGAACACCGACCCTGTCTTAGACTGGGCTGTCTGGAAAGTCGACGAAGGAGCACTATGTCAGGCCACTCCAAGTGGGCAACCACCAAGCATAAGAAGGCAATCATCGACTCGCGTCGCGCGAAGTCGTTCGCCAAGCTGGTGAAGAACATCGAAGTCGCCGCCAAGATGGGCGGTGCCGACCTCTCGGGCAACCCGACTCTCGTCGACGCCATCCAGAAGGCCAAGAAGACCTCGGTGCCGATCGACAACATCAACCGAGCGGTGAAGCGCGGGTCGGGCCAGCTCGGTGAAGCGGTCGACTACCAGACGATCGTCTACGAGGCCTACGCCCCCAACGGCGTCGCGCTTCTCGTCGAGTGCCTCACCGACAACCGCAACCGTGCCGCAGCTGATGTGCGCGCCATCATGACCCGCAATGGCGGTACACTCGCCGACCCCGGCAGCGTCGCCTACAACTTCCACCGCAAGGGCGTCATCGGTGTCCGCAAGGTCGACGCGCTCACCGAGGACGACATCCTCGCGGCCGTGCTCGACGCCGGGGCCGAGGAGGTCAACGACCGCGGAGAGGGCTTCGACATCATCACCGACCCGTCGTCGCTCGTCGCGGCGCGCACCGCGCTGCAGAGCGCGGGCATCGACTACGAGTCGGCCGACATCGAGTTCGTGCCGCAGGTACTCGTCGAGGTCGACGCCGAGACGGCCCGCAAGGTCTTCCGCCTCGTCGACGCCCTCGAGGACAACGACGACGTGCAGAACGTCTATGGCAACTACGACGTGCACTCGGACGTCCTCGCCGAGCTCGACAACGACTGACCGGTGACGATCCGGGTTCTCGGGATCGACCCCGGCCTCACCCGGTGCGGGGTCGGAATCGTCGACGTCGACGGCACCCGCCGGGCCACCCTCGTCGACGTCGCGGTGCTGCGCACCCCGCCCGACATGCCTCTCGAACAGCGCCTGCTCGCGATCGGCACCGGCATCGAGGAACTCCTCGACCGGTTCGCCCCGCACGCCGTCTCGCTCGAGCGCGTCTTCGCACAGCAGAACCTGGGAACCGTGATGGGCACGGCCCAGGTCAGCGGCGTCGCCCTCCACGCGGCGGCCAAGCGCGGTCTCGCCGTCGGACTGCACACCCCCTCCGAGGTCAAGGCCGCGATCACCGGCTATGGCGCAGCCGACAAGAAGCAAGTCGGGGCCATGGTCGCCCGGGTTCTCGGCCTCGACTCCATCCCGGGGCCAGCCGATGCCGCGGATGCCCTCGCCATCGCGATCTGCCACGCCTGGAAGCGGGGGGCTGCCATCGCCCCGACGGCCGGCGCCCCCACGAAGGCGCAGGAGGCCTGGCTCGCCGCTGAACGCGCGGCGATGTCCCCGGCCAAACGTAGGCTGGCCAGATGATCTCCTCAGTTCGCGGCATCGCGATCGCCGTCGCCGGAACCACCGCCGTCATCGAGGTCGGGGGAGTGGGCCTCGCGGTAGGGGTCACTGCGCAGCAGGCGCTCGGGATGCGGATCGGCTCGGAGGCCATGCTGCACACTGCACTGATCGTCCGCGAGGACGACCTTGCCCTCTTCGGCTTCGCCACCCGCGAGGAGCTCGCCGTCTTCGACCTGCTCCGCGGCGTCACCGGCGTCGGCCCGCGGTCGGCCATCGGGGTGCTCTCCGCCATGACCCCGGGCGAGATCTCCTCCGCGGTCGGCACCGAAAACGACGGCGCCTTCCGCAAGGTCTCCGGCATCGGGCCGAAGACCGCGAAGCTCATCGTCTTGTCACTCGCTGGAAAGATGCAGGCCTTCGAGGCATCCGCTGCCCCGGCCAAGGCGACGACCACGTCGATCAGCGACAACGTGCTCATCGCCCTCGTCGGGCTCGGCTGGTCGGAGCGGGTCGCCGCGCAGGCCGTCGACGAGGCGGTCGCCGACGCACCGGAGACCGCGCTGGCGAGCGTTCCCGCGCTGCTGCGCATCGCCCTGACCCGCCTCGGCCCGGGGACCGCCCGATGACCGGATCAGACGACCCCTCGGTGAAGATCGTCAGCCCCACCCCCGAGTCCGAGGCCGAGCTCGCCTTCGAGGGCGCTCTGCGCCCCAAGAGCCTTGCCGAGTTCGTCGGCCAAGTGAAGGTGCGCGCCCAGCTGCAGCTGCTGCTGCAGGCCGCCGCGCTGCAGAACCGCACCCCCGATCACATCCTGCTCGCCGGCCCGCCAGGACTGGGCAAGACCACACTCGCCATGATCGTGGCGGAGGAGAGCGGCCGACCCCTGCGGATGTCGAGCGGACCGGCGATCCAGCACGCGGGCGACCTGGCCGCGGTGCTGTCGTCGCTCGTGCCGGGCGAGATCCTCTTCATCGACGAGATCCACCGGATGGCGCGCCCCGCCGAGGAGATGCTCTACCTCGCCATGGAGGACTTCCGCATCGACATCATGGTCGGCAAGGGTGCAGGGGCCACCTCGATCCCGCTCGACCTCTCGCCGTTCACCCTCGTCGGTGCCACCACCCGCTCGGGTCTGCTGCCCAACCCGCTGCGCGACCGGTTCGGCTTCACCGCCCACCTCGAGTTCTACGCCGAGTCAGAGCTCGAGCAGGTGCTCGTCCGTGCAGCCTCACTGCTCGACCTGCCGATCGACCGCTCGGCCCTGGCCGAGATCGCCGGCCGCTGCCGGGGAACCCCGAGAATCGCGAACCGCCTGCTGCGTCGGGTACGTGACTACGCGCTCGTGCACGGGGGAGGAGCGGGACTGGCCGCCGTCCACGGAGCCCTCGACCTCTACGACGTCGACGAGCTCGGGCTCGACCGGCTCGACCGCGAGGTCATGAACATCATCCTCACCCGCTTCGACGGCGGGCCGGTCGGCCTCAACACGCTGGCCGTCTCGGTGGGCGAGGAGGCCGAGACGATCGAGTCGGTGGTGGAGCCCTTCCTCGTCCGGATCGGACTACTGACCCGCACCCCGCGCGGCCGCGTCGCCACGCGCCTCGCGTGGAAGCACTTCGGCATCGATCGCTCCAGCCTCGGCCTGCTTCCGGATGACCTATAATTCAATTTGGCCTCACCGGCCGTGACGCGGGCCGCGAAGGCCCCCATTCATCGCAAGCCCCAATGCACACCCCGGAAGGGTCGTTCCACGTATGGATCCCACACTTATTCTCCTCGTCGTCGCCCTCGGCGCGTTCATCGTCTTCCAGGTCTTCCAGGGTCGCAAGCGCAAGCGTGAGACCGAGGAGCGCCAGACGAAGTTCGTGCCCGGCGTCGAGATCATGACCAACTACGGCCTCTACGGCACGATCCTCACCCTCGACGAGGACACCAACGTCGCGACGATCGAGACCACCCCCGGCACCGTCCTGATGATCCACCGCCAGACGATCCTCAAGGTCGCCGACTACGCGGTCGTGCCCAACGCCGTCGACGACGCCGAGGCGCTCGATGAGGACTCCACCGACGCGCTCGTCTCGGGCGAGCCCGAGTTCGGCGAGCGTGTCGAAGCGGATGCCACGGACACCACCAGCACGGACGATGCGGCCACCGGGTCGACCGACCCGGCCAAGAAGTCCGGCGAGTAGAAAACCAGTTCGACCCGAGTCCACCGCGCGGTCGTCGCGCGTTGGACCCATCATGGGTGAGGCGCATCGTGGTGCCCTCGCCCGCAGAGAAAGCTGAGTTCCCTGGTGGCAAGAACGACTCCGGCAAAGAAGGCGTTGAGATCACTCACGTGGCTCGTGGTGATCGTCGCGGCCCTGATCGCGGCGAACGGCGCGTCCGTCGCTTTCTCGAACGGGTCGTGGACGCCGAAGCTCGCGCTCGACCTGGAGGGCGGCACGCAGATCATCCTCGCGCCGCAGTTGGAGAGCGGCGCGACGGTGTCGGCGGAGCAGCTCGACCAGGCCGTGGCGATCATCCGCCAGCGCATCGATGCCAGCGGTGTCTCCGAGCCGGAGATCAACACCCAGGGGTCGCAGAACATCGTCGTCTCCATCCCGGGCACGCCAGACCAGGAGACGCTCAACCGCATTGAGTCCTCCGCGAAGCTCGAGTTCCGCCCGGTGCTCGTGACGGATGCCGCGGCCACCAGCGCCGTCGGGGCCGACGGCCTGCCCGTGAGTCCCTCGCCCTCCGACCCGAACGCCGCTCCGCTCGAGGCCACCCCGAGCATCAGCCCGACCAACGCGAGCGACCTCAACTACATCACGCCGGCACTGCTGGACCAGTTCACGAACTTCGACTGCGGGACGATCGACTCACTGAGCCTCAACACGGCGCCGACCGATCAGCCGATCGTCACCTGTGACGCCACCGGCGCGGCAAAGTTCATCCTCGGACCGGTCGAGGTCGAGGGTGCGAACATCACGAATGCCAGCGCCGGCTTGGTGCCCAACGCCCAGGGCGCCGTCACCAACGTCTGGGGAGTCAACCTCGAGTTCGACGGCACCGGCACCACTCAGTTCGCCGAGGTCACCACCCGCCTCAACGGCCTCACCGGCGCGCAGAACCAGTTCGCTATCGTCCTCGACGGCCGGGTCATCACCGCGCCGGCCTCGAACGCCATCATCACCGACGGCAAGGCCCAGATCACCGGATCGTTCACCCAGGACAGCTCGAAGGCCCTCGCCGACCAACTGAAGTTCGGCGCACTGCCGATCGGCTTCCAGGTGCAGAGCTCCGACATCATCTCGGCCACCCTCGGCTCGAGCCAACTGCAGGGCGGGCTCCTCGCCGGCCTGATCGGCCTCATCCTGGTCGTCGTCTACTCGATCTTCCAGTACCGGATGCTCGGGCTGGTGACGATCGCGTCGCTCGTGATCGCCGCGGGGATCACCTACCTCGTGGTCACCTACCTCTCGTCGAATGAGGGGTATCGGCTATCGCTCGCAGGTGTCGCGGGCCTCATCGTGGCCATTGGGATCACAGCGGACTCGTTCATCGTCTACTTCGAGAGGATCAGGGACGAGCTCCGGGACGGGAGGATACTCGGCTCCGCGATCGAAGCCGGCTGGAAACGCGCGGTGCGCACGATCCTCGCGTCCGACGCGGTCAACTTCCTCGCCGCCGCGATCCTGTTCATCCTCGCCGTCGGTAACGTGCGCGGTTTCGCGCTCACGCTCGGCATCACGACGATCGTCGACCTCATCGTCGTCTCGCTCTTCACCCACCCGCTGCTGCAGCTCATCGGCCGCACCAGGTTCTTCAGCGAGGGCCACAAGGCGAGCGGGCTCGACCCGCGCGCGCTCGGTGCCGTCTACCGCGGCCGCGCGACGTTCCGCGTGCAGGACCTCCCGGTCGGCAAAGTGTCATCGAGCAGCCGCGAGGCGATCAAACGCCAGACCATCGCGGAACGCAAGGCCGCCGAGCGCGCGGGAACGACCTCATCGAGCACGGGCAAGGATTCCTGATGGCCAGCTTCTCCCAGTTCGGAAACGACCTCTACACCGGAAAGCGCTCGTTCGACATCGTCGGCAAACGCAAGATCTGGTACTCCATCGCGCTCGTGATGGTCATCCTCGCGATCGCCCTGCCCTTCACCCGAGGCGGTTTCCAGTTCGGCATCGAGTTCCGCGGCGGTTCCGAGTTCCAGGTCGCGGGGCTCTCCGCCCCGCTGGACACCGGCATCGCCGAGCAGACCGTCGCCGCCGTCACCTCCGACGGTGCACCGCGCATCTCGACCGTCGGTGACACCGCCATCCGTGTGCAGACCTCGCAGCTCACGAACACCGACAGCACCTCCCTCCAGGCCGCCCTCGCCACCGCGTACGACGTACCCCTCGAGCAGGTCAGCGCCTCGTTCATCGGCGCCACCTGGGGCCAGGACATCACCGCCCAGGCGCTGCGGGGACTCGTGGTGTTCCTCGTGCTCGCCGGGATCGTGATGGCCCTGTACTTCCGCACGTGGAAGATGTCGGCCGCAGCCATGGTCGCCCTGCTGCACGACCTGGTGATCACTGCCGGCGTCTACGGGGTCCTCGGCTTCGAGGTGACCCCGGCCGCCGTCATCGGGCTGCTCACCATCCTTGGCTACTCGCTCTATGACACGGTCGTGGTCTTCGACAAGGTGCGGGAGAACACGAGCGAGGACGGGGCGGGGTCCCGGCGCACCTTCGCTGAGTCGGTGAACCTCGCCGTGAACCAGACGCTCGTGCGCTCGATCAACACCTCGGTCGTGGCCCTACTGCCCGTTGCGTCGATCCTCTTCATCGGATCGGTGCTCCTAGGGGCCGGAACCCTCCGCGACATCTCGCTCGCCCTGTTCATCGGCATCCTGATCGGCACCTACTCGACGATCTTCATCGCGTCCCCGCTCTACGCGCAGCTGCGCGAACGCGACGACGTGATCAAGAAGCAGACGAAGAAGACCCTCGCCGCGCGCGAGGCGAGCCTTCTCGTATGAACGTCTCCGCGGCCGACGCCCTCAGCCAGGTGCAGAGCGGCACGCTGCTCATCGACGTCCGGGAAGCAGACGAATGGGCGCGCGGCCACTCGCCCCTCGCGACCCTGCTGCCCATGTCGGCGCTGCAGGAGCGGGTCGGAGAGCTGCCGGATGACGCCAGGATCCTCGTGGTCTGCCACTCCGGCCAGCGATCCGCCCGGGTCGCGTCGGCCCTCGTGAACGCGGGCTACGACGCGGCGAGTGTCGACGGCGGCATGATCGCCTGGCGGGACGCCGGCGGTGACATCGTCGCCGACGGTTCAGCGCCGCCCACGGTCGACTGAGCGGTCGACTGAGCAGTCCACCCCCGGTCGAACCGGCCGTCGACCTGACCGCCCGGGCGGCTGCACGGGGCACCCGGCCGCCGGTGCTAGCTTTGCTGATGAGGGAGCGTGAATGAGCGAGACGACAACGCCGAGCATCGCATCGCTGCGCGCCTTCCTACCCCGCCTGTTCTCCAAGACGCAGCCGGTCGGTGCCGTCGACCGCCTCGTCAAGACGGCACGTGCACAGCACCCGAAGGCCGACGTCTCGATAATCGAACGCGCCTATGTGACCGCCGAGAAGGCCCACCGAGGGCAGCTGCGCAAGAGCGGCGAACCGTACATCACCCACCCCATCGCCGTGGCACAGATCCTGGCCGACCTGGGGATCGGGCCGAAGACCCTCGCCGCCGCGATCCTGCACGACACGGTGGAGGACACCGACTACAGCCTCGACGTGCTCCGCGAGGAGTACGGCGACGAGATCGCGATGCTCGTCGACGGGGTCACCAAGCTCGACAAGCTCAAGTACGGTGACAGCGCCCAGGCCGAGACGGTACGCAAGATGGTCGTGGCGATGTCGAAGGACATCCGCGTGCTGGTCATCAAACTCGCAGACCGCCTGCACAACGCCCGCACCTGGGGATTCGTCGAGTCGGAGTCGGCCAGGCGCAAAGCCCAGGAGACTCTGGAGATCTACGCTCCGCTCGCGCACCGGCTCGGCATCCAGACGATCAAGTGGGAGCTCGAGGACCTGTCGTTCGCGGTGCTCTACCCCAAGCTCTACGTCGAGATCGAGAGCCTTGTGCGGCAGCGCACCCCCAAGCGGGAGGAGTTCGTGCAGGCGGTCATCGACGCCGTCAGCGACGACCTCAAGGTCAACCGCATCAAAGGCAAGGTCGCTGGCCGCCCGAAGCAGTACTACTCGATCTACCAGAAGATGGTCGTGCGCGGCCGCGAGTTCGACGAGATCTACGACCTCGTCGGCATCCGGGTGCTCGTCACCTCACTGCGGGACTGCTACGCCGTGCTCGGCGCGATCCACGCCAGGTGGACCCCGATCCCTGGCCGCTTCAAGGACTACATCGCCACCCCCAAGTTCAACCTGTACCAGTCCCTGCACACGACCGTCATCGGCCCGAACGGGCGCCCGGTCGAGATCCAGATCCGCACGGAGGAGATGCACCGCCGGGCCGAGTACGGCGTTGCCGCCCACTGGAAGTACAAGGAGCGGGTCAACGGCGGCAAAAGCTCCGGGGGCGCCCTCACCGACGACGGCGACATGGCCTGGCTGGCGCACATCAGCGACTGGCAGGCCGAAACCGTCGACCCGAGCGAGTTCCTCGACTCCCTGCGCTTCGAGATCGGAGCCAAGGAGGTCTATGTCTTCACCCCGCAGGGAAAGGTCATCGGCCTCCCGGCCGGGGCCACCCCCGTGGACTTCGCCTATGGCGTGCACACGGAGGTCGGCCACCGCACCATGGGGTCGAAGGTCAACGGACGGCTCGTGCCCCTCGAGACCGTGCTCAACAGCGGCGACGTCGTCGAAGTGTTCACCTCGAAGAACCCCGACTCCGGCCCCAGCCAGGACTGGCTGAACTTCGTCAAGAGCCCGAGGGCTCGCAACAAGATCAAGCAGTGGTTCACCAAGGAACGGCGCGACGAGGCCATCGAGCAGGGCCGTGACGCCATCGCCCGTGCGATGCGCAAACAGAACCTGCCTCTGCAGAAGCTGATGAGCCAGGACTCGATCAGCAGCGTGGCGTCGCAGATGCGCTACGACGACGTCTCCGCGCTCTACGCGGCCGTCGGCGAGGGACACGTTTCGACCCAGTCGGTGCTCGAGCGGGTGCTCGCGACGATCAACACCGAGGCGGAGGCCGAGGACGCCGAGCTCACCCTGCCCAGCCGCGGCAAGTCGAAGCAGCTGCGCAACAGCGACTCCGGGGTGCTCGTGCGCGGGGCGCCCGACATTCTCGTCAAGCTCGCGAAGTGCTGCACCCCGGTACCGGGAGACGCGATCGTCGGGTTCGTCACCCGGGGCGCTGGCGTCTCGGTGCACCAGTCGGATTGCCGTAACGTCGAGTCGCTGCGCACCGAACCCGAGCGGATGATCGACGTCGAGTGGGCGCCGTCGTCGAAGAGCATCTTCCTGGTGCAGATCCAGGTCGAGGCGCTCGACCGGGCGGGCCTCCTCTCCGACGTCACCCGGGTGCTCTCCGAGCACCACGTGAACATCCTGTCGGCGACGGTCTCCACCTCGAGCGACCGCCTGGCGATCAGCCGGTTCGTCTTCGAGATGGGCGACACCACCCACCTCGACCGGGTCCTGAACGCGGTGCGGCGCATCGACGCCGTCTACGACGTCTACAGGGTAAGCGCCGGTTAGACGCTCACATCGGGAAGACGTCGCAGGCGTTCCCCAGTACGCCGGGTGACGTTCGGTCACCGGAGGCAGGCCGGCGGGTCAGGCGGTCCTCAGGCGGTCCTCAGGCGCTGGGCGGCACGCAGCTTGCCAGGCAGGTGCCGGCGGTGCTGTAGGTGCTCCACGACGTCGGCCAGCTCGAACCCGCCTACGGCGGCCAGAGCGGCGACGATCATCCTCTCTGCGTCGCCGAACCCGGCACTGAACCTGGCGAGGTCGATGACGGTGCGGCGGGGGGAGGTGACCGTGAGACCACCGTGCACCTCGGTGTCGCCCGCCTCGAGCACCACCTCGCGCAGCTCGACGCGCTCCCCGGGGGAGCGGTAGCGGGCCGACGTGTCGACGGCGAGCTGGAGCGGTCTAGGCAGCGAGGAGACCGCCCCATGCACCCACGCGGCCGTCAGCCGCTCAGCGATCAGCCGCCGGGGGAGCACCGCGGCGAGGGACGCGCCGCGCTCCGCGGCCCCCTCGAAGGTGTCGACCGGCCAGAAGCACTCGCCGAGCTCGAACACCTCGCCGTCGAGCCGGGCGGCGCACAGCTCGGCCTCCGGCAGGTCGTCCCGCGTGAGGACGGGAGGAAGGTACCTGGGCATCCCCCATGGTCCCGCGTGCCGGAGTCGATCCTCCGCCTCAGGGCCACAACTGTGCATTCCAGACCCCTGTGGACAGGAGGCGCGAGACCTCCTGTCCAGGGTGAAGCAGATGTCGCGGGGATCAGCCGCCGAGCGCGTCCAGCCACACCCTGCGGGCGTCGAGCGCCTCCTGGGCCTCGGCGATCCGGCGCGTATCGCCGGAGGTCTTCGCCTCAGCGAGCTCGCGCTCGAGCTTGCCGATCGCGTCCTGCAGCTGGCTCGCGAGTCCCTCCGAGCGCGCTTTACGCTCGGGGTTGTTGCGCTCCCAGTGGTCCTCGTCGAGCTTGCGCACAACGGCCTCCACCTTGCGGATGCGGTCCTCGACCACCTTGACCTTGTCGCGGGGGACCTTGCCGATCGCGTCCCAGCGGGTCTGGATGTCGAGGAGGGCGGCCTTCGCCTTGGTGCGGTCGGTCTCGGTGAGCAGCGGCTCGGCCTCGGCGAGGAGAGCGAGCTTCTGCTCGTAGTTGCCGGCGTACTCCTCGTCGTCGAGGGCCTCGACATCCGCCTTCGCGGAATAGAGGGAGTCGCCTGCGGTCTTGAACTTCGCCCAGAGGGCGTCGTCGAACTTCTTGCCGGCGCGGCCGGCGAGCTTCCATGCGTCGAGCAGTTGCCGGTAGGCGGGAATGCCGTCGACGCCCTTCGGTACGAGGGCCTCGGCCTTCTCGACGAGCTCCTGCTTCTTGTTGCGGGCGTCCTTGTGTACGGAGTCGAGCTCGGCGAAGAACGCCTTGCGGTGCGTCTCGATGATCGTGCGGGCGGCGCGGAAGCGCTTCCACAGCTCATTGCTCTCGGTCTTGGGCAGGCGCGGGCCGTCCTGCTGGTGCTTCTGCCAGCGCGCGAAGATCTCGTCGAGCTCGGCGCTCACCTGCTTCCACTGCACCTTCGCCGGGTCCTGGGCCGCGAGGGCCTCCGCCTCGGTGACGAGCGACGCGCGCTCGGCGATGGCCGAGTCGACCTGCGCCTTCTGCTCGATGGACTGCTTCTCGACGATCTCGCCGACGGCACCGCCGAGAGCCTCAAGACGACGCTGCAGCGCCTGCAGGTCGCCGACGGCGTTGGCCGTCGCGATGTTCGCCGTAAGGGTTGAGATCGTCTTCGCAACGTCGGCGACCGCCGTGCCGCGCTTGATTCGCTGCTCGAGGAGGGTCACCTGGCCCGCGAGTTCGGTGAATTTGCGCTGGAAGTAGGCGAGGGCCTCTTCCGCTGTGCCGTCGGGATACTGGCCGACGGCGCGTTCGCCGTCTGCTTCGCGCACGAAGACGGTACCTGTCTCGTCGACGCGGCCCCAGGGTGCCTGATCGTTGGTCGCCAAAAGTCTCACCTTGCTGCTCTGGCCGTTCCGGTCGGAGCGGCCGTGGTCCAGCCTATTGCACAGTCAGCCCCCGGGAATCGTCGCTTCGTCCCGCTGGAGTGTCAGTTCGGCCGCGGGGACGGTCCCTACTGAAGGGTCAGGGACGTGATCGTGGTCGCGATAGCCGGCTGCCCGTCGGTCGCCGAGGAACCGCCGGAGGTGACTCCGGCGCTCGCGATCTGCGCGACGAACTCGTCGAGACCGCTCGTGACCTGCCCGAAGACCGTGTAGCCGCCACCGGTCGCGGCGGTGTCGAGCACCGAGTCGCCGTAGGTGATGAAGAACTGGGTCGACATGCTCTCGGGCGTCGCTGCTCGCGCCATGGCGATCGTGCCAGCCGGGTAGACGCCGTCGGCCGGCACGTTCTCGAGCGGGCCGAAGCTGAAGCCCTGTTCGGGCGAGCCCTCGAGGTTCGGCTGGCCACACTGAAGCACCTTCAGCTGGTCGGAGGTCGTGAGACGCTGGCAGGCGTTGTTCGTGTAGTAGCCGGACTGCTGCAGCGAGATGAACACGGATGCGGCCTGGGGCGCGAGGTCGCCGTCGATGCGGATGCCGAGATCGATGCCGTTGAGCGTGAGGTCGCCGGTCCAGGCGCGGCCCGCCGCGATCTCGGCCGAGGGCACGTTCCCCACGTTGCCGACGGCGTCGGGAGAGGCGGAGGGTGACGCCGACGGCGACGCGACCGGCTCCGGCGTGCCGGGGCCTGCTGAGAAGTAGTAGATCTGGGCGACGGCGGCGAGCGTCGCGATGACGACGACGGCGGTGACGGCAAGGATGTTGTCCCTGCGGCGACGCGCGACCTGGTGGGCGTGGACCCGCTGCCGTGCGGCGAACCGGCGCATGCGCATCCGCGCCTCCCGTGCCTCGCGGTCGACGTTCTTGCTCGGTGCCACGTTTCCTCCGTCGATCGGGATGTCCCCCCAGAACTGTATCGGCGCGCACCGGCCGGGGTGCGCGCGGCAGGCCGCGGCCGGGGGCGCCACGTACGATTGGAGGCATGGTGGACGCCCGGATCGGACTGCGCGGTGGGGCGACCCCGCTGGCGGTGCGGATGCGCCCGAGGAGCCTCGACGAGGTCGCCGGCCAGAAACACCTCCTCGGGCCCGGCTCGCCGCTCGTCAGCCTCGCCACCGACAAGACCGGGGAGCGCGGCTCCGTCTCGGTGATCCTCTGGGGCCCGCCCGGCACCGGCAAGACGACCCTCGCGCAGGCCATCGCCCACAGCTCCGGCCGCAATTTCGTCGAGCTCTCCGCCGTCAACGCGGGGGTGAAGGACGTGCGGCAGGTGATGGAGGAGGCCATGTCGGCCCGCGACCTCTACGGCGTGTCGACGGTGCTGTTCCTCGACGAGATCCACCGGTTCACGAAGGCGCAGCAGGACGCGCTGCTGCCAGGGGTAGAGAACGGCTGGGTCATCCTCGTCGCGGCCACCACCGAGAACCCCTCATTCTCGATCATCTCGCCGCTGCTGTCCCGCTCGCTGCTTCTCACCCTCGAAGCCCTCTCCGACGAGGACCTCGGCACCGTCATCGACCGCGCCGTCGCCGACCCGCGTGGGCTCGACGGCGCCGTGACCCTCGACCCGGAGGCGCGGGCGACCATCATCCGCCTCTCCTCCGGCGACGCCCGCCGTGCCCTCACCGCGCTCGAGGCGGCCGCGCTCTCCGCCTCGACCACGAGCGACACGGAGGCGCCGGGGGGGCCCGTGGTGACCAAGGAGATCGTCGCCGCTGCCGTCGACCGGGCCCTGCTGCGCTACGACCGCAACGGCGACGAGCACTACGACGTGATCAGCGCGTTCATCAAGTCGGTGCGCGGCTCCGACGTCGACGCCGCTATCCACTACCTCGCCAGGATGATCGAGGCGGGGGAGGACCCGCGCTTCATCGCCCGCCGGATCATCATCAGCGCGTCCGAGGACATCGGCATGGCCGACCCGCATGCGCTCGTCATCGCCGTCGCGGCGGCCGACGCCGTGCAGCTCATCGGTATGCCGGAGGGCCGCATCCCCCTTGCCGAGGCCGTCGTCTACCTCGCGACCGCCCCGAAGTCGAACCGCTCCTACCTAGCGATCGACCGGGCGATAGCGGATGTCCGCGCCGGCGACTTCGGGCGGGTGCCGAAGCCATTGCGCGACGCCCACTACCCGGGCGCGAAGCGCCTCGGCCACGGCAAGGGATACGTCTACTCGCACGACGCCGAGCACGGGGTCGCGCAGCAGCAGTACCTGCCTGACGAGCTGCGCGGCACCGAGTACTACGAGCCGACCGGCAACGGCAACGAACGCGATGTCGCGGCGCGCCTCGAACGCCTGCGCCGCATCATCCGCGGCTCCTGAAAGCGTGATATTCTTTTCCCCGCCTACAGGACACGACCGCGCACGGCTGCTGCTGTCACTGTCCTGAAGGGAGACGTCCTGTAGCCGGACCGCTCCCGCGGCGCATCCCTCTTCTCACACGGAACGGTTCACGGCGCCTGCTGTGCTTCTCGTCCGCCGCCCCAGTTGAAGACCGATGATTTTTGTACCGAAAGGAACCCGTGTCTACCAAGTCACGTACTCGCAGCAAGACCCGCCTCTCGCGCGCGTTGGGCATCGCCCTCACGCCGAAGGCAGCCAAGTACCTCGAGAAGCGTCCCTACGCTCCGGGTGAGCACGGCCGCACCAAGCGCAAGACCGACTCCGACTACGCCGTGCGCCTTCGCGAGAAGCAGCGCCTGCGTGCCCAGTACGGCATCCGCGAAGCGCAGCTGAAGATCGTCTTCCAGGAGGCGCGTCGCGCCGCCGGCCTGACGGGTGAGAACCTCGTCGAGCTGCTGGAGATGCGTCTCGATGCTCTCGTCGTCCGTGCCGGCATCGCCCGCACGACCGCCCAGGCCCGCCAGCTCATCGTGCACCGCCACATCCTGGTCGACGGAGCCCGAGTCGACCGTCCGTCGTTCCGCGTGAAAGAGGGTCAGCTGATCCACGTTCACCCGAAGAGCGAGGGACTGGAGCCCTTCCAGGTCGCCGCGGCCGGAGGTCACGTCGACCTCCTCCCGAAGCTCCCGCCGTACCTCGAGGTGGAGATCGACAAGCTGCAGGCCCGCCTGCTCCGTCGCCCGAAGCGCATCGAAGTGCCAGTGACCTGTGAAGTCCAGCTCGTCGTGGAGTACTACGCGGCCCGCTAGGCATCCGGCGTAATGTCGCCACCTGCACCGCAGTCTCGGAAGCGGGCCACCTTCTGGTGGCCCGCTTCCGTGCGTTAACCGCGCGGGCCGCCGCCGGTAAACTGGCCTGCGGTGCCCGGCACCGCCATCATCCGCTTACCGAAGGGCAACCTCATGAAGAGTGCACTCTGGCTCATTGTCGGCGTCGGACTAGGCTTCGCCGCCGCCCACCAGATCAACCGCACCACGCAGGGACGCGCGTTCTTCGAGAACGTCGGAGGCCGGGTCGACGAGTTCACCTCCGCCGTGCGCGACGGCTACACCGACCGCTCGACCGAGCTGCGCACGGCCGTCGACGAGGCGGAGGACATCATCGCCGGCCTCACGAACAAGGACTGACACCACCCACCACCCAGGTGCCTCCCGGCACCTCCCACCGTTTTGGACACCATGCAGACCGCTGACATCCGCCGCCGCTGGCTCGACTACTTCGCCGACCGCGGCCACACCGTTGTACCGTCGGCCTCCCTCGTCAGCGACGACCCGACCCTGCTGTTCACGGTCGCCGGGATGGTGCCGTTCGTGCCCTACCTCACCGGGTTGGTGCCTTCACCGTACCCGCGCGCGACGAGCGTGCAGAAGTGCATCCGCACCCTCGACATCGAGGAGGTGGGCAAGACCACCCGCCACGGCACCTTCTTCCAGATGAACGGCAACTTCTCCTTCGGCGACTATTTCAAGGAGCAGGCGATCGCCTACGCCTGGGAGCTGCTGACCGCGAGCGAGGCCGACGGCGGGCTCGGCTTCGACGAGAAGGACCTCTGGGTCACCGTCTATGAGAAGGACGACGAGGCCGTCGCCCTGTGGAAGAAGATCGCGGGCCTGCCCGACGAGCGCATCCAGCGCCTCGGCATGGACTCCAACTACTGGTCCACCGGCCAGCCGGGCCCGGCCGGCCCCAGCTCCGAGATCTTCTACGACCGGGGCCCCGCCTACGGCCGCGAGGGGGGACCCGCGGCCGACGACGACCGCTACATCGAGATCTGGAACCTCGTGTTCATGCAGTTCCTGCGCGGATCGGGAGCGGGTAAGGAGTTCGAGATCCTGGGCGAGCTGCCGATGAAGAACATCGATACCGGCATGGGACTCGAGCGCGTCGCCTTCATCAAGCAGGGTGTCGAGAACCTGTACGAGATCGACCAAGTGCGCCCCGTGCTCGATCGCGCGGCGGAACTCTCCGGCCGCCGGTACGGAGCCGACCACACCGACGACGTGCGCATGCGGGTCGTCGCCGACCACGTGCGCAGCGCGCTCATGCTGATGAGCGACGGAGTCACCCCGTCGAACGAGGGCCGCGGCTACATCCTGCGCCGCCTGATGCGCCGCAGCGTGCGCGCAATGCGCCTCCTCGGCGTCGACACCACCACCTTCACCGAGCTGTTCCCCGCGTCACGCGATGCCATGAAGGGTGCCTACCCGGAGGTGGAGACCGACTACGACCGGATGGCGCGCCTCGCTTATGCGGAGGAGGAGACCTTCCTGCGCACCCTCGCCAGCGGCACCAGTATCCTCGATCTCGCCGTGACGAAGACGAAGAAGACCGGCTCCACCCGGCTCGCCGGCGACACCGCGTTCCAGCTGCACGACACCTTCGGCTTCCCGATCGACCTGACCCTCGAGATGGCGGAGGAGGCCGGCCTGAGCGTCGACCGCGCCGCCTTCGACGCCCTGATGCTCGAGCAACGCACCATGGCGAAGGCCGACGCGAAGGCGAAGAAGACCCTCCTCGCCGACCTTTCCGTCTACAGCGCCTTCCGCGCCGTCGGCGAGACCGTCTTCACCGGCTACGACTACCTGCAGACGGCCACGACCGTGCTCGGTATCATCGTCGCCGGCGAGTCTGTGGCGAAAGCCGTCGCCGGCGACATCGCCGAGGTCATCCTCGCCGAGACCTCCCTCTACCCGGAGTCCGGCGGCCAGGAGGCCGACGCCGGCAGCATCACCGGGGCGGGCTTCGACCTCGAGGTGCTCGACGTGCAGCGCCCGGTCAAGGGCCTCGTCAGTCACAAGGTGCAGGTGCGCAGCGGCGAGGTCGGCCTCGGCGACGCCGCGACCAGCGTCGTCGACGAGGACTGGCGCCGCGGCGCCACCCAGGCCCACTCGGCGACCCACCTCGTGCACGCCGCCCTGCGCCAGACGCTCGGCTCCGCCGCGCACCAGGCCGGCTCCTACAACCGCGCCGGCTACCTGCGCCTCGACTTCAACTGGAACCAGGCGCTCTCTGCGGCGACACGCAGCGAGATCGAGGAGATCGCGAACACCGCGATCCGCAAGAACCTCGAGGTCGTCACCCGCGTGATGCCGATCGACGAGGCGAAGGCGCTCGGGGCCATGGCCCTGTTCGGCGAGAAGTACGGCGACACCGTGCGCGTCGTCGACATCGGCGGCCCGTGGTCGCGCGAGCTCTGCGCCGGCACCCATGTCGGCCGCAGCTCCGAGGTCGGTCTGGTCAACCTCGTCAGCGAGACCTCCGTCGGGTCGAGCAACCGGCGCATCGAATCCCTTGTCGGCCTCGACGCCTTCCGCGACCTCGCCACCGAGCGGGCGATCGTCGGCGCCCTCACCTCCACGCTCAAGACCCCGCGCGAACAGCTGCCCGACCGAATCGGCGAGCTCCTGGCGAGTCTGAAGGCGGCCGAGAGAAAGATCGCCGAGTACGAGTCGGCCGCCCTCGCCGAGCGGGTGCCGGCGATCGTGGCGTCCGCGACCAGGACGGGTGCGATCCTGGTCGTCTCAGCGGATGTCGGACCCCTCACCAATTCGGACGACCTGCGCTCACTCGTGCAGTCCGTGCGCTCCCGCCTCGGGACGGACGCGGCGGTCGTCGCCCTCGCCTCGGACATCAGCGGCAAGCCGGCGGTCATCGTCGCTACCAACGACGCGTCACGCCTGCTCGGCGCGAAGGCCGGCGCCCTCGCCAGGGCCGCTGCCGCCGTGCTCGGCGGAGGCGGAGGAGGCAAGGACGACCTCGCCCAGGGTGGCGGTTCCGACCTGGCAGCGATCCCCGCCGCTCTCGACGCGATCACGAACGCCCTGCCGAGGTAGCGGATGCGCACGGGAGTCCGCATCGGCGTCGATGTCGGCAAGGCACGCATCGGGGTCGCCCGCAGCGACCCCCACGGCATGCTCGCGCTGCCCGTGGCCACCGTGCCCCGCGGCGACGGGGACATCGCGGCGATCCTCGGCCACGCGGCCGAGTTCGAGGCGACCGAGATCATCGTCGGCCTGCCGCTCTCGCTGGGCGGTGGCGACACCCCGTCGACCGGCGACGCCCGCGCGTTCGGCGCACTGATCGCCGAGCGGGCGCCGCTGACCCCGGTGCGGCTCGTCGACGAGCGCCTGTCGACCGTGTCGGCGCAGAACGCGCTGCGGGCGACCGGGCGCACGGTGAAGAACTCCCGGCAGATCATCGACCAGGTGGCCGCCGTGATAATTTTGCAACATGCCCTCGACTACGAGCGGTCCAGTGGAAAGGCGCCTGGCACGATCATCGTGCCGGCCGGAGGATAGCTGAACATGGCAGACGAACCGAGCTGGGACGACATTTTCGACAGCCAGCCCCCGCAGACTCCTGCGCCGCCGCCAGCTCAGCAGCCGCCAGCACAGCCGCCGCCAGCGCAGCCGCAGACCACCCAGCCGCAGACCCGCCGCGAGGCCCGCGAGGCCGCGGAGGCCGCCGCCCGCGACGCGGCCCCGCCACTCGTCGAGCCCACGACCGCCGCCACCCCGACGGCTCTGCCCGGCGCGCCGTCTCCCGCCGCGCAGCCGCCCGCCAGCTCGCTGCCCCCCGCCGCGATGCCGCCCGCCGCACTACCGCCCGCCGCCGCGACGCTGGCCGCCGTACCGGCCCCTTCCGTCGGTGTCATCCAGCCGACATCCGCTGCGAGGGGCACGGCGGGAAAGCCGCCGAAGGTGCGCGGGCAGCGCAAGTCGCGCCGCACCCTCGGCTGCCTGATCGTGGTCGTCGCCTTCTTCAGCGTGATCGGCATCGGCGCCAGCTTCGTGTACGTGACCTTCGAGGACCAGATCCGCACCCTGCTCGGCACCGAGGAGCCCACCGACTTCACCGGGGCCGGCACGGGCGAGGTCGTCGTGACGATCGCCGCGGGAGACGTGGGCGGCGACATCGCCCAGACCCTCGTCGACGAGGGGGTCACCAAGACCTACTCCGCGTTCTACGCGCTGCTGATCGCCGACCCGACCATCACCTTTCAGCCGGGAAGCTACTCGCTCAAGTCGGAGATGAGCGCGCAGGCCGCGCTTGACGCGCTCACCGACCCGGCGAACCGGGTGCAGACCACAGTGCGCTTCAACGAGGGCCAGAGCATCTCCCAGGTGCTCGCCACGATCAGCGACGAGACCGGCATCGCCCTGGCCGACTTCGAGGCCGCCGCGGCGAACCCGGCGGCCTTCGGTGTGCCGGTCGACGCCCCGTCACTCGAGGGCTTCCTGTTCCCGGCGACCTACGAGATCGAGCCGGGGACCGACGCGACCGCGATCCTGCAGATGCTCGTCACCCGCACCTTCCAGTCGCTCGACGCGGCGGGCGTCGCGCCGGAGGATCGCCTGCGGGTGATGACGATGGCCGCGCTCATCCAGCGAGAGGCCGGACCGGTGAAGGATGACTTCTTCAAGGTGTCCCGGGTGTTCGCCAACCGGATCGCCATCGGCATGAACCTGGAGTCCGACGCGACCGTCTCCTACGGCACCGGGCGCACCGACACGGTGTGGACCACACCGGACGAGCGCGCAGACGCCTCCAACCGTTACAACACCTACGCGAACCCCGGCCTTCCGGCGGGGCCGATCGGCGCGGCGGGCGATCTCGCGATCGACGCGGCCCTGCACCCGGCCGAGGGACCGTGGCTGTTCTTCGTGCCCATCAACCTCGAGACCGGGGAGACGGTGTTCTCAGAGACCTTCGCGCAGCACCAGGCCGCCGTCGCGCAGCTCGACGCCTGGTGCCGGGCGACGCAGAGCCCGAACTGTCAGTGACGCCCGAACTGTCAGCGACGCCCGAACTTCGAGGGATGGAGCGGTCGTGACGCGGGTTGGCGCGCTCGGCCGGCGCACCCGCCTCGCGGTGCTCGGGTCGCCGATCGCGCACTCGAAGTCGCCGGCGCTGCACGGCGCCGCCTACCGGGAGCTCGGGCTCGACTGGACCTATGAGGCGGTCGACGTCACGGCGGCCGGCCTGCCCGACTTCCTCGCCTCGCGGGATGGCACCTGGCGAGGTGTGTCGCTCACGATGCCGCTCAAGCGCGACGTACTGCCGCTGCTCGCCACCCGCGATGACATCGTCGACCTCGCGGGGGCCGCGAACACTGTGCTCCTCGGCGACGAGGGCCTCGCCGGGTTCAACACCGACGTCGTCGGGATCACCAGCGCGCTGCGCGCCAGCGGTATCACCGGTGTGCTCCGCGTGCGGCTCCTCGGCGCCGGGGCGACCGCGGCCTCCGTGCTCGTAGCCATCGCCCAGCTCGGGGCCACGCACGTGCTCGTCTCGACCCGGTCGCCGGGCACCGCAGCACATCTGCTCCCGCTCGCGGCCATGCTCGGCCTCGACCTGGCCGTCGGCCCGCTCGCCGGGGCCGTCGCCGGTCACCGGGGCGATCCCGGCGCGGACCCTGGCGCCGACCCCGCGGCGCGCCCGACGGCACTGTTCGCCCCCGACCTCGTGGTGAGCACCCTGCCGGGCGGTGCCGCGATCGACCTCGAATTCCCCGCGGATGTTCGGCGCAGCGCCACCCTCTTCGACGTCGCCTACGACCCGTGGCCCTCCGCCCTCGCCACCTCCTGGTATGCCGTCGATGGGCTCGTGGTGCCGGGGATCGAGATGCTGGTCGGACAGGCCCTCAGCCAGGTGCGGGTCTTCGTCACCGGGTCGACCCACACGCCGGTTGAACGCGAGGACGCGGTGCTGGCCGCGATGCGCGTGAGTGTCGGCCTGGCACCGTGATCCGCTGACCCGCTGCGCTGTGCCCCCGACTCGCTGTGCTGTGGGAGGATTCTTTACATGCTTCGTTGGTTGACCGCAGGAGAATCCCACGGCCCGGAACTGGTGGCGATCCTCGAGGGGCTGCCGGCAGGGGTGCCCGTCACACTCGAGGGGATCCGCGCCGATCTCGCCCGGCGCAAGCTCGGCTACGGCCGCGGCGCCCGGATGAAGTTCGAGGAGGACGCGCTCGACATCTCCGGCGGCATCCGCTTCGGACTCAGCATGGGCAGCCCCATCGCGCTGCGCATCGGCAACACCGAATGGCCACGCTGGGTCGACGTGATGAGCGCCTCGCCGGTCGACCTCGACACACTGCCCAAGGGTCGCGGCGCGCCGCTCACCCGCCCCCGTCCCGGCCACGCCGACCTCGTGGGCATGCAGAAGTACGACTTCCCCGAGGCGCGGAACGTGCTTGAGCGCGCCAGCGCCCGGGAGACCGCCGCCCGGGTCGCGCTCGGCGCCGTCGCCCGCGCGTTCCTCGCCGAGCTCGGCATCTCTCTCGTGAGCCACACGCTGGCGATCGGCCCCGTGCGGGTGCCCGACGGCAGCCCGCTGCCCGGCCCAGATGACGTCGCGACCCTCGACGCCGATCTGCTGCGGTGCTTCGACCCCGCGACGTCCGCTCTCATGGTGGAGGAGGTGGACCGGGCGCACGAGGATGGCGACACCCTCGGGGGAGTCGTCGAGGTGCTTGCCTACGGGCTGCCGCCCGGCCTCGGTTCGTACACGCACTGGGACCGGCGGCTCGACTCGCAGCTCGCCGGCGCGCTGATGGGCATCCAGGCGATCAAGGGGGTGGAGGTCGGGGATGGCTTCCTCACTACGACCCGCCGCGGATCCGTCGCCCACGACGAGCTCGTGCAGGGCGCGGATGGCATCACCCGCCTCAGCGACCGGGCGGGCGGCACTGAGGGTGGCATGAGCACCGGGACCGTACTGCGGGTGAGCGCCGGCATGAAGCCGATCGCCACGATTCCGCACGCGCTGCGCACCGTCGACATCGCCACCGGACAGGCCGCCGAGGCCCATCATCAGCGCTCCGACGTGTGCGCCGTGCCGGCGTCCGGCGTCGTCGCCGAGGCTATGGTCGCGCTCGTGCTCGCGAACGCCGTCGTCGAGAAGTTCGGCGGCGACTCGATCGGCGAGACGCGACGCAACCTCCAGTCGTATCTCGCCGCGATTCCCGCGACGCTCGCCACCGCGGGCTCGAGCGCCCCCGACGCCTGATGGCCGCGGTCCGCCAGCATCCGCTCGTCGTGATGATCGGAGCGCCGGGGGCGGGCAAGACCCGCACCGGCAAGCGGGTCGCCCGGCTGCTGCGGGTGCCGTTCATCGACACCGATCGGCGCATCGTGCTGCGACACGGGCCGATCGCGCAGGTGTTCGCGGCGCGCGGTGAGGAACAGTTCCGCAAGATCGAGCGGATCGAGGTCGCCCGCGCCCTCACCGAGTACGCCGTGGTGTCGCTCGGCGGCGGCGCGATCCTCGACGAGGCCACCCGGCACGAGCTCTCCGGGCTGCGCGTCGCGCTGCTCACCGTGAGCGCCGAGGCCGTGGCAACGCGCATCGGCGACAAGCGCCCCCTGCTCAAGCAGGGCGGGGTCGAGGGCTGGGAGAAGCTCGTCGAGGGACGACGCGCCATCTACGAGTCGCTCGCCACCCGCACGTGGGACAGCTCGAACCGGCCGATCGACTCGATCGCGCAGGAGATCGCCGACTGGATCGGCACCGGGAACGATGAACAGAGCAAGGACGGGCAATGACCTCGAGCACGACCATCACCGTGAGCGGAACCTCCCCCTACGACGTGGTGATCGGACGGGACATCCTCGACACCATCGCGGAGCAGCTGCCGTCCGGTGTCGCGAAGATCCTCGTCGTGCACCCGGCGACGCTCGGCGCCCGTGCCGAGGCGCTGCGGGCGACGCTGAGCGAGAAGTACGAGGTGCTCCTCGCCGAGATCCCCGACGCCGAGGCCGGCAAGCGCGTCGAGGTCGCCGCGTTCTGCTGGGGCGTGATGGGTCAGGCCGACTTCACCCGCTCCGACGCCGTGATCGGCTTTGGCGGCGGTTCGGTGACCGACCTGGCCGGCTTCGTCGCGGCAACCTGGCTGCGCGGGGTCGCGCTCGTGCAGGTGCCCACCACCCTGCTCGGCATGGTCGACGCCGCGATCGGCGGCAAGACCGGTATCAACACGTCGGAGGGCAAGAACCTCGTCGGGGCGTTCTACGCGCCATCCGCTGTCATCGTCGATCTCGACGTGCTGCACGGGCTCAGCCAGATGGAGATCCTCGCGGGCTTCGGGGAGGTCGTCAAATATGGCTTCATCGCCGAACCCGAGATCCTCGACATCATCGAAGCGGATGTCGACGTGGCCACCGATTCGACCTCACCACAGTTCCGGCGGCTGGTCGAGCTGTCTGTCGCGATCAAGGCGCGGGTGGTGGGAGAGGACTTCACCGAGCAGGGACAGCGGGAGATCCTCAACTACGGGCACACCCTCGGGCACGCGGTGGAGTTCGCGGAGCGGTTCCAGTGGCGGCACGGAGCGGCCGTCGGAGTCGGCATGATGTACGCGGCGGAGCTCGCACGCCTCACCGGGCGGCTCGGCGACGCCGTCGTCGACCGTCACCGGAGCATCCTCACCTCGCTGCAGCTGCCGGTCGACTACCCGATCGGACGCTGGAACACGCTCTACGCGGCCATGCAGCGCGACAAGAAGGCCCGCGGCAGCATGCTGCGCTTCATCGTGCTCGACGACACCGCGAAGCCGACCGTGCTGACCGGGCCCGACCAGAGCCTGCTGTTCGCGGCGTACCAGGAGATCGGCGTCTGAGCGGTCGCG
>JACMNE010000049.1 GCA_014378715.1 Microbacteriaceae bacterium | reverse complement strand
TTCGACCGGGTTGTTGTGCTCATCACCCCTCAGAGTATCCGGGCCTGGCTGTGCCGCCGGCCATCACACAGGGGTTTGGGGTGCTGGTGCCCGGGGCTAGGCTCGCTGTGTGCCCGCCGTGATCACCGCGAACCAGCTCGTGAAGAAGTACAAGGATGTTGCCGCCGTCGACGGCATCTCGTTCTCCGTGGAGCCCGGCGAGTCCTTCGGACTCCTCGGCCCCAACGGCGCGGGCAAGTCCACCACGATGCGGATGGTCGGCGCCGTCTCGACCCGCACCGGTGGCGACCTCAGCATCCTCGGCCTCGACCCCGACCACTACGGCCCGGAGATCCGCTCCCAGCTGGGCGTAGTCCCGCAGACCGACAACCTCGACATGGAGTTGCGTGTGCGCGACAACCTCATCGTCTACGGCCGGTACTTCGGGCTCTCCCGCGCCCACGTCGCCCGGCGGGCCGACGAGCTGCTCGAGTTCGCGCAGCTCTCCGACCGGGCGAAGGCCAAGGTCGACGACCTCAGCGGCGGCATGAAACGCCGCCTCACGATCGCCCGCGCTCTCATCAACGACCCGCGCATCCTGCTGCTCGACGAGCCGACGACCGGTCTTGACCCGCAGGCCCGCCACATCCTCTGGGACCGCCTGTTCCGCCTCAAGGAGCAGGGCACGACCCTCGTGCTCACGACCCACTACATGGACGAGGCCGAGCAGCTCTGCGACCGCCTCGTCGTGGTGGACAACGGCCGGATAATGGCCGAGGGGTCGCCGGCGCAGCTCATCCGCGACCACTCGAGCCGGGAGGTGCTCGAGGTGCGCTTCGGATCCGACCGCAACGAGGCAATGGCCGAGAAGTTCAAGGGACTCGGCGACCGCATCGAGGTGCTCCCCGACCGGGTGCTCGTCTACAGTGCCAGCGGCGAGGCCGAGCTCGAGCGCATCACCCAGAGCGGCCACGAACCGGTCACGAGCCTCGTCCGCCGCTCGAGCCTCGAGGACGTCTTCCTGCGCCTCACCGGACGGACCCTCGTCGAATGACCTCGATCCGAGCGGATGTCGCCTCCCGCGCGATGGAGGGCGGTGCTCGGCCGCGACGGTTCGGGTCGTGGTATGTCGCTGAGCACCGCATCCGCTCGATGGGCTCGTACAAGCAGACGATGATCGCGACCAGCATCGGCAACCCGCTGATCTACCTCTTTGCGCTCGGCATCGGGCTGGCGACCCTCGTCGACCAGAACCTCGGGGAGGGGGCGATGGCCGGCGTCAGCTACCTCGCGTTCGTGGCCCCGGCCCTGCTGGGCCTGGCCGCGGTGATGGTCGCGGCGGAGGAGTTCACCTACCCGATCATGCTCGGCTTCAAGTGGAACCCGATCTTCTACGGCATGAACGCGTCGCCGCTCACCGGTACGCAGGTCGCGAACGGCATCGTCTACTCGGTTCTCGTGCGCATGGTGCCGACCTGCGTCGTGTACTTCGTGGTGATGGTGCTCTTCGGGGCGGTCGTCTCGCCGCTGGGGGTGCTGATGGTGCCGGTCGTGGTGCTCGCCGGCATGTCGATCGGCATCGCGATCATGTCGTACACGGCGCGCATCGAGCAGGACAAGGGCCAGATGGCGATGATCATGCGCTTCGGCATCACCCCGCTGCTGCTGTTCTCGGGCACCTTCTTCCCGCTCACGCAGCTGCCCGTCTACCTGCAGTGGATCGGCTGGATCTCACCGCTCTGGCACAGCACGGAGCTCGGCCGGGTTCTCAACTACGGCCTCGCGGAGCCGATCTGGCTCTCGGTCCTGCATGTCGCCTACCCCGTCGCGATCATCGTCGTGTGCCAGCGGATGTCGCAGCGGGTCTTCGTCCGGAGGCTCAACAAGTG
The DNA here is from genome assembly GCA_014378715.1 of Microbacteriaceae bacterium. GTDB lineage: Bacteria > Actinomycetota > Actinomycetes > Actinomycetales > Microbacteriaceae > Marisediminicola. The sequence goes on along the minus strand of JACMNE010000049.1, from coordinate 8,323 downwards.
ACCACGTTCGCCCCCCAGCGGCCGCTCGGCCGCAGTCGCAGCCGGTTCCTCGGCGCGGTGTACGCCCGCAACTCGGGGTCGGTGATGAGCCGCGGGCTGCTCGCCACGAAGAGCTCGAACGCGATGGTCGTCGTCAGCGGGTTCTTCGAGCCGGTGTTCTACCTGCTGTCGATGGGCATCGGCCTCGGCGCGCTCGTCGGCACCGTCGCGACGACCACCGGGCAGGAGGTGTCCTACGCGGCGTTCATCGCGCCGGGGCTGCTCGCCGTCTCGGCCATGAACGGCGCCGTCTATGACGCCACCTGGAACGTGTTCTTCAAGATGAACTACGCCAAGCTCTACGAGGGCATGCTCACGACCTCCCTCGGCCCGCTCGACGTCGCCCTCGGTGAGATCTCGCTGGCGCTGCTGCGCGGCGCGCTCTACGCGGTCGGGTTCATGACGATCATGCAGCTGCTCGGCCTCAATCTGTCCTGGACGGCGATCCTGGCCCTTCCGGCGGTGATCCTCGTCGCGTTCGGCTTCGCGAGCCTCGGCATGGCCGTGACCAGCTACCTCACGACCTTCCAGCAGATGGACTGGATCAACTTCGTGATGCTGCCGATGTTCCTGTTCTCGGCCACGTTCTACCCGCTGTCGGTCTACCCGGAGCCGATCCAGTGGGTTGTGCAGGCGCTGCCGCTGTGGCACGGCGTCGAGCTCATCCGAGGGCTGACGACGGGGGCGCTGAGCGTGGCCCTGCTCGGCCACGTTCTGTACTACGTGGTGATGATCGCCGGCGGACTCGTCTTCACGACGGTCCGCCTCCGCAAGCTCTTCCTCGACTGACCCGCAGGTCGGTCATCATTCAGGAGTGCGGCGCCAAGGCGCACGCCGCGTCGGGATCATCATTCAGGAGCGGATGGCCGTATCGATGTCGAGAGAGCGGATGTCGCGACATCCGCTCTCTCTAATGCACCGAAATTGCGTCCGACGCAACGATCTTGCGCGCAGCTCCTGAATGATGAAAGCCAGAATCCGGCGGGCCCGCGGCTCACTCCTGAATGATGACCAGACCGGTCAGCTCAGGTTGGTCGTGTACTCCAGGTCGCGGGTCTCGCGACTGAGCAGCAGGGCGATGAGGGTGATGACCCCCATCGAGCTGAGGTACACGCCGACGAGCACGGGGCTGCCGCCGGCGGCACCCCAGAGGGCGACGGCGATGAACGGGGCGACGGCCGCACCGAGGATGCTGGCGAAGTTGTAGCTGATCGCCGACCCGGTGTAGCGCACGTTCGTCGGGAACAGCTCCGGCAGCAGCGCGCCCATCGGGCCGAATGTGAGCCCCATCAGCGTGAAGCCGATGATCAGCAGTGCGTACACGCCGACCGTGCCCGCCGCGAACAGCGGCACGAAGCAGAGCCCGAACACGATGATTCCGATCGTGGTGACGATCAGGTGCGCCCGGCGGCCGTACTTCTCGGCGAGGGGGCCGGAGACGAGGGTGAAGATGCCGAAGAACACCACGCCGACGATGAGCATGATGAGGAAGGTGTTGCGCTCGAAGCCGAGCCCGGCGACGGGGGCGTCGGTCGGGGTCGTGCCGTAGGTGAGCGTGTACGTCGTCATCAGGTAGAACAGCGTGTAGGTCGCGAGCATGATGAACGTGCCGAGGATCAGCTGGCGCCAGCTGCTCTTGACCACGCGCGCGAGCGGCAGCTTCGCGATCTCGCCGGACTCGACGACCTTGGTGAAGGCCGGCGTCTCGATGAGCTTGAAGCGCACGTAGAGTCCGACGATCACGAGCACGGCGCTCGCGAGGAACGGGATGCGCCAGCCCCAGGCGAGGAACGCCTCGTTGCTCAGGGTGGTGGCCAGGAGGAGGAAGACGCCGTTGGCGATGATGAAGCCGATCGGGGCGCCGAGCTGAGGGAAGGTGCCGTAGATGGCGCGTTTTCCCTCCGGGGCGTTCTCGGTCGCGAGCAGTGCCGCGCCGCTCCACTCGCCGCCTAGGCCGAGGCCCTGGGCGAAGCGCATGGTGACCAGCAGCGTCGGGCCGAGGATCTCCCAGCCGGGTGTGAGGGCCGTCGGCAGGCAGCCGATCAGGATCGTCGCGATCCCCATCGTGAGCAGCGAGGCGACGAGGGTGCCCTTGCGGCCCATCTTGTCGCCGAAGTGGCCGAAGATGATCGACCCGATCGGGCGGGCGACGAACGCCGCTCCGAACGCCGCGAACGACTTGAGCAGCGACGCGGTGGGGTCGTCTCCGGGGAAGAACAGCGCGGGGAAGACAAGCACGGCCGCCGTTGCATAGACGTAGAAGTCGTAGAACTCGATCGACGTGCCGATGAGGCTGGCGAAGATGACCCGCGACCGCGGATTCGTCTTCGCGGCTGCGACGGTGGGGGGAGTTGACGGCGTTGACATACGAAGAGCTCCGCTGGTGATGATGAGGGACGACGGCAGTGTCGGTCGGTCTTCGTCGGTTGCGCGAAAATGGCCGGTGCCAGGGAGGTCGACCGCTTGTGGCAGCCGACTTCCCAGCTTACGCGCATGTTCGTGGGGGGACGGACGCCCTAGATCAGCACCTTCTGCACGAACAGCACCGCGAACGCGATCGCCACCACCAGGGCGAGCAACCGGATGTAGTTCAGCGGGTTGCGCATCGGGTCAGGCTCTCAGTGAGCGGATGATGAGGGCCGTCGCGACGGCGGCCTCGGCCGCCTCCGCGCCCTTGTCCTCCTTCGACCCGTCGAGTCCGGCACGGTCGAGGCCCTGCTGCTCGTCGTCGACCGTGAGCACCCCGAACCCGACCGGCTTGCCCGTGAGCACGCTCACCTGGGTGAGGCCGGAGGTCGCGGCATCCGCCACGTACTCGAAGTGGGGCGTGCCCCCGCGGATGATCACGCCGAGAGCCACGACCGCGTCGGCGCCGGTCTCGAGCGCGGCCCGGCTCACGACCGGCAACTCGAAGCTGCCGGCGACGCGCAGCACGGTGACGCTCGCCCCGGTGCCTGCAAGGTAGCGGAGGGCGCCCGCGAGCAGTCCCTCGGCGATCTTCTCGTGCCAGAGGCCGGCGACGACGGTCACCGCCAGCCCGGTGCCGTCGACGGTCTCGACCGGTTTTGCTCCTGCGACGCTCATAGCTCCTGCTCTTTCCTGGTCTGGGTCGCGGCGGCCAGCAGCTGGTCGCCGAGGGGCACGTCTGCGGGCAGGATGTGCCCCATTCGGTCGCGCTTGGTGCCGAGGTAGGCCTCATTGAATCCGTCGAGCCCGACGACCAGGGGTACCTGCTCGAGCACGGTGATCCCGCGTGCGCGCAGCTGGTCGAGCTTGTCGGGGTTGTTGGTCATCACCCGCACCTCGCCGAGCCCGAGGTCGCGGAGGATCGCCACGGCGGCGCCATAGTCGCGTCCGTCGGCCGGGAAGCCCAGCGCCAGGTTCGCGTCGAGGGTGTCGAGGCCGTCGTCCTGCAGCCGGTAGGCGCGGAGCTTATTGACGAGGCCGATGCCGCGCCCCTCGTGGCCGCGCATGTAGATGACGACGCCGCCGTCGGTCTGGATCGCCGCGAGCGACGCGTCGAGCTGCGGCCCGCACTCGCACCGGAGGGAGCCGAGCACTTCGCCGGTGAGGCACTCGGAGTGCACCCGCACGAGCGCACCGTCGACCGGGGTTCCCGCAATGATCGCGAGGTGGTCGGCCCCGGTGGTGCAGTCGCGGTAGGCACGGATGCGCAGCGACCCGTGGGTGGTCGGCACGGCGGTCTCGACCTCGAACCGTACCCCGCGCGGCTCGGGCTGGGCGGCCGGAGCCGTGACCGCGTCGGGGAGTTCGTTCAGGTAGACGATGAGGTCGGCGATCGTGATCACCGGCACCCCCTCGCGCGCGCCGAGCTCGAGGAGCCCCGGCAGGCGCATCATCTCGCCGTCCTCGGCCACGATCTCGGAGATCGCGCCGACCGGGGTGAGCCCGGCTAGCTTGAGCAGGTCGACAGCTGCTTCGGTGTGGCCGTCGCGTTCGCGCACCCCGCCGTCTCGGGCGCGCAGCGGCAGGATGTGGCCGGGCCGGTGCAGGCTGGAGGGAACGGATGTCCCGTCGGCCAGCACCCGAAGCGTGTGCGCGCGGTCGGCGGCGCTGATCCCCGTGCTGAGTCGGTCGGCCGCGTCGACGGTGATCGTGTAGTTCGTGCCGCGCGGGTCCTCGTTGTTGAGCACCATCAGCGGCAGCTCGAGGCGGTCGGCGATCTCGTTCGTCATCGGCGCGCAGATGAACCCGGAGGAGTTGCGGACGAGCCAGGCGATCCACTCCTGGCTGGCGAGCTCCGCGGCGATGATCACGTCGCCCTCGTTCTCGCGTCCCTCGTCGTCGGCGACGATGATCGGGCGGCCCTCGCGCAGCGCCTCGAGGGCGGTGGGGATGTCGGCGAGGCTCATGATGTGCTCTTTTCGCTGAATTGCAGCAGGCGCTCGACGTGGCGAGCGAGGATGTCCGTCTCGATGTTGACGGTGTCGCCCACGGACAGGCGCCCGAGGGTGGTGACGGCGAGTGTCTCGGGAATGAGCGAGACCTCGAACCAGGGTCCGTGGGCATTTTCTCCCACGGTGCTGACGGTGAGGGAGACGCCGTCGACTGCGATGGAGCCCTTGTCGACGACGAGTGGTGCGGCGTGGGCGGGCAGGCGGAAGCGCAGCACCCGCCATGCCTCGCCCGGGGTGATCGAGATCACGTCGCTGGTGCCATCGATGTGGCCCTGAACGATGTGGCCGCCGAGACGGTCGCCGACCTGCGCCGCGCGCTCGAGGTTGACCCGATCGCCGGGGGAGGGGTCGGTGAAGGTGCTCATGGTGATGGTCTGCGCCATGACGTCGGCGGTGAACCAGTCGGTGCCCTGGTCGACGACGGTGAGGCAGACCCCGTTCACGCAGATCGAGTCGCCGTGCTTCGCGTCGCTCACGGCGACGGGCCCGCGCACGGTGAGGCGGGCGGCGTCGTTGCCGCGCTCCCAGGCGATGACCTCGCCGAGCTCTTCGATGATTCCGGTGAACATGGTCAGGTCCTGTCGTCGGGCTGGGCGGGTGGGGTGGGCTGGGCGGGCGGGGCGGGCTCGGGGGACGCGGTGACCAGCAGGTCCCCGCCGAGCAGGTCGACGCTGTCGAAGCGCAGCCGCCTGGCGTCGCCGACGGTCCCGATGCCGATGTCGCCGATGGCCACCCCGCCACCACCCAGCAGAGCCGGCGCGAGGTAGAGGAGGTACTCGTCGACGAGCCCGGCCGCGATGGCGGCGCTCGCGAGCGTGGGGCCGCCCTCGATCAGCACGTGGCGGATGCCGCGGGCGAAGAGTGTGGACAGCACGGTGTCGAGGTCGCGCGTGCCGGTCTCGACGAGCCCGGCCGGGTGGGAGCGCAGCCGCGCGCCGGCGGGGACGGGTCGTTCGCCGACGACGACGGGCAGCGGCTGGTGCGGCAGCAGCTCGCCGCCGTCGCCGCGCGCGGTGAGTGACGGGTCGTCGGCGAGCACGGTGCCGGTGCCGACGAGGATCGCCCCGCACAGGGCCCGCACCTCGTGCACGTGCGCTCGGGCGGCGGTGCCGGTGATCCACTGGCTGGTGCCGTCGGCGGCGGCCGCGCGGCCGTCGAGCGTCGACGCCCACTTGAGCGTCACGAAGGGACGCCCGAGCCGAGTCGCCGTGTGCCAGACGCGGACCAGGGGCCACGCGACATCCGCTCGCACACCCGGCTCGACCTGGATGCCCGCCGCCCGCAGCCGGGCAGTGCCGCCGTGCACCGGGTCGTCGATCGCGTAGACGACGCGGACAACACCGGCCGCGATGAGCGCGGCGCTGCACGGGCCGGTGCGTCCGGTGTGGTCGCAGGGCTCGAGGGTGACGACGGCGGTGGTGCCGCGGGCGTCCGCCACGTGGGAGAGGGCGTCGACCTCGGCATGCGGGGTGCCGGCACCGCGGTGCCAGCCCTCGGCGAGCACCTCGCCGTCCGGCGACAGGATGACGCAGCCGACGCGCGGGTTGACGCCCGTCGCCGGCCCGCGCTCGGCGAGGCTCACGGCGCGCAGCATCGCCGCGTCCTCCGTGGTGCCTGCCGGTGTCAACATCCGCTTTTCCTGAGATCTCGATGGTCGAGACGGACTCCGGGCGTTGTGGTGTGGATCGCGTCGGTCGCGAAACCGACGCGTGTGCTTCCTCTCATCCAGACTGAGAGGCCCTGCGGCCTCATTACTGTCGGTCCCGGAATTCCACCGGCTCAACCGCCCCCGTTCATCTCTGAGCGGGCGCGGGTCGCGGACTGTCACCGCCGGTTCGGAATTTCACCGACCCCGGAGCACGTACTTCTGTGTCAGTGTAGCCAACCACGCCGGGCGCGGGCTATTCCTGCGTAACCCTCCGTCACGGGGATCTCTCGGCGAACAGCGAGGGCAGCTCCGTGAGCGAGTGGATGATGCGTACCCCGTGGGCGTGCGCGTCCTCCTCCTCCCTGAGCGCCGGCGCCCGCCCGCGGCACAGCCACACGCCGATGAGGCCCGCCGAGGCTGCGCCGATCGCGTCGGTCTCGAGCCGGTCGCCGACGTAGACAGCGGATGACGCCTCGACGCCGAACCGCGCCACCGCGTGCGCGAAGATGCGCGGGTCGGGCTTCGCCACCCCCAGGTCGCCGGAGGCGATCACGTGCTCGAGGCGGGAGCTGAGGCCGATCGCGTCGAGCTTCTGGGTCTGGAACGCCATCACCGCGTTGGTGATCACCCCGAACCGCACCCCCGGCAGGGTCGCGGAGAGCGCGTCGAGTGCCGGCACGGAGTCGCTGTGCAGGCGCCACGTGCGCCGGTACTGCACGATATAGGCGTTGAACCAGTCATCCGCTGCATCGTCGGTGGCGAGATCGAGGTCGTAGGGGGCCACGAAGTCGCGGGCCCGCGCCCGCCGCTGCCCAAGGAAGTCGACCTCGCCGCTGAGGTAGCGGTGGTAGTGGTGCTCCTCGAGACGCTGCCAGCGCGCGAACTCGATCGCGTCGTCGGCGTCGGCCAGCGGCCCCCGATGGGACCGGCGGTGCGCGAGCACCCCGGCGGCGACCGACTCGGAGTGCTGGAAGAGGGTGTCGTCGAGGTCGAAGAGGATCACGCTGGGGCCGGTCACCCGTCAAATTTATCGCTCGGGGGTGTCAGGGGGCGATTCCGGTGGCGATGAGTATTCGTGCAGATCGGGCCGGGGGAGCGATTGTGGGAACAATTGCGCTCATTGGGTGTGCACATATGTTCATCGGCTTGCCCCGAACATCGATCGTCTGGCCGGATAGGAGTCAGCACGGTCCCATCGACGGGTGCCGCGACACAACGAAAAAGGTCAACGTGGACAATCTCGGATTAATTTTCCTCTCGGAGGTGCTGGGCACGGCGATGCTCACCCTCCTCGGCTGCGGGGTGGTGGCCAACGTCGCCCTCGCCAAGAACAAGGGCTTCAACGGTGGCTTCCTGATGGTCACCTTCGGCTGGGGCTTCGCGGTCTACGCCGGTGTGATCGTCGCCTACAACTCGGGAGCCCACCTCAACCCCGCCGTCACGATCGGTCTCGTCGCCAACGGTGCGACCGAGTTCGGGCTGGGGGTGCCGGTCAACCTCATCTCGGTTCTCGTGTACTTCGCGGGCGAGATGCTCGGGGCGATCCTCGGCGCCATCGTCGTGTGGCTGGCGTACAAGCAGCACTTCGACCAGGAGCCGGAGCCCGCCAACAAGCTCGGCGTCTTCTCCACCGGGCCCGCCATCCGCAGCTACGGCTGGAACCTCGTCACCGAGATCATCGGCACCTTCGTGCTGGTCTTCGTCATCATCGGCTTCGGTCGGCAGGGCGAGACGGGCGGTCTCGCGGCCCTCGGCGCGCTGCCGGTGGCGATCCTCGTCATCGCGATCGGTGCGTCCCTCGGTGGACCCACCGGCTACGCCATCAACCCTGCCCGTGACCTCGGACCCCGCATCGCCCACTTCATCCTGCCCATCAAGGGCAAGGGGTCCAGTGACTGGTCCTACTCGTGGGTGCCGGTCGTCGGTCCGATGATCGGCGGCTCGCTCGCCGGGTGGTCGGCGCTGGTGCTTCTCCCGCTCGTGGCCTGACATCCGCTTTCCCACTCATCCATAGACACAGGAGTTCTCCATGACGCAGTACATCCTCTCCATCGACCAGGGCACCACCAGCACACGCGCCATCATCTTCGACCGGGCAGGGTCGATCGTCTCGTCCGGGCAGCTCGAGCACGAGCAGATCTTCCCGAAGGCCGGCTGGGTCGAGCACGACCCGACCGAGATCTGGAACAACACCCGCGAGGTCATCGGCCAGGCCCTC
>JACMNE010000048.1 GCA_014378715.1 Microbacteriaceae bacterium | reverse complement strand
TGCGCGGCGATGCGGTGGGCGAGTTCCAGGCCGCGGGTGTACTGCTGGCCGTCGGCGACGACCTCCTGCACGAGACCGATGCGGAGGGCCTCTGCCGCGCCGAAGCCGTCGCCGGTGAGGGTCCAGCGCATGGCGTTGCCCCAGCCGACCGCGCGCGGGAGCCGGATCGTGGCGCCGCCGAAGGGCAGGATCCCGCGCGATACCTCGATCTGACCGAAGGTCGTGGACTCGGCGGCGACGGTGATGTCGCTGGCGAGGATGAGCTCGATGCCGAGGGTGAGGCAGGTGCCCTGCACGGTCATCACCACGGGCTTTGTCAGCGCGGTGCCGTCGACCTGCCAGGGGTTCAGCCCTCCGTCGGGGACGAGGTCGATGCCGTCCGGGCCGATCCGCGGGGCGACGTCGGCCAGGTCGAGGCCGGCGGTGAAGTGGTCACCGTGCGCGAAGACGAGGCCAGCGCGCAACTCGGGGTCGCGGTCGAGCTCTCCGTAGGCGAGCGCGAGTTCGGTGAGCATGCGATAGTCCGCCGCGTTGCGCTTCTCGGGGCGGTTCAGCCCGATGAGCAGAACGTGCCCGTCGCGCTCGACCGTCACCCGCGGGTGATCGCCACCCGGTTGATCACCACCGGACTGATCCCCCCGGGATGCTGCTGCGGGTGGGCTGACGGGTGGGGGAGCGGCGATGCTCCCTGCGGGGGAATCCATGCGGAAAGCCTACGACGTGGGGGGGCCTGCCGAGGTGGCACGGGTGAGGGCACCGACGATGCGGAGGATGCTCGGCAGGTCGTCCGCCGCCGCATCCTGGCTGCCGGGCGCGAACCCGGTGATGCCGGCGCCGGCGAGCGGAAGGGTTGCCCTGGCCGCGGCGATCAGCTCGATGAGGAGGGCGAACGAGATGCCGAACGGCTCGGGCGCCGCGACGCAGTCGAACTCGGCCGGGTCGATCACGTCGAGGTCGATGTGCAGGTAGACGGACTCGGCCCCGCTCGCGGTGATGGCGGCGGTGAGCGTCTCGACGGTCAGGAGGCGCGGGTCGAGGTGCACGATTCCCAGGGTGTCGATGGCGTCGCTCTCCGCGTCGTCGATGGCGCGGACGCCAGCGAGGATGACGCGGTCGGGGGTCAGTGGCGTCGCCGGCGACACGGCCTCCGGACCGTCTCCGAGGATGGTGCGCAGCACCATCCCCCCGAACGCGCCAGATGGCGAGGTGGCCGGGGTGTTGAGATCGGCGTGGGCGTCGAGCCAGACCACCGCGACCCGACCGGCCTCGACCGCGTGGCCGATCGCCCCGAGCTCGACCCCGCAGTCGCCGCCGATCGTGATCGGGGTGCGTGTCGCCGACCGCACCGCCGTCAGGAGCTCGTCGCGCACGGCCGCGATCGAACTGAGCCGGTGCACCCCGCTGCCGAGGTCGGAACCCGCCCCTGACGGCACCGCGATGAGGCGGGTGGACTGGCCGGGCAGGTCACCCCGGATGGCCTCCGCGCCGTCGGCCAGGCGCATGGCGCGCGACGACCCTGAACCCTGCCACTGCGGGACTACGAAGAATGAGGCTGACACACCTGCAAGTGTGGCACGCGATCAGACCGCGTTCTTGTCCCTGGCGCCCAGCGCGAGGTTCTCGCGCAGCTGCTGCGCGTTCTGTCGCACGACATAGGCGGGCTGGTCGCGCTCGAAGCGCCAGCTGTCGTTGAGCGATCCGGCGTCGACGGCGTCGAAGCCGAACTCGTCGAGCAGCGCGCCGACGACCGCGTTCGCCTCCGCGTCGTCGCCGGCGATCGCGAGGGCGCGCCGATCGGCCGTGCCAGCCGGGGTGCCGTCGGTCGTCAGGTCGCCGGAGGCGATGTGGTTGAACGCCTTGACGACCTTGCTCTGCGGCAGGTGAGCCTGGAGCAGCCCGGACACCGTCGCGGTCTCGGAGTCGAGCTCCGTGATCTGGCCGTCCCGCTGCGGATAGTAGTTGTTGGTGTCGATGACGATCTTGCCGGCAAGGGGCTCGACGGGCACCGATGCGATGTTCTTCAGCGGGATCGTGACGACCGCGATGTCGGCGGCCTGTGCCGCCTCGGCGCTCGTGGCTGCCCTGGCTCCGCTGCCCAGTTCGGCGACGAGGTCCGTGAGGGTCTCCGGCCCGCGCGAGTTGCTGATCACCACGTTGTAGCCGTGGGAGATGGCGAGCCGCGCGAGCTGGCCGCCGATGTGTCCTGCCCCGATGATTCCGATGGTCGTTGTTGAGGTTGTCATACTCGGGCCAACTGATGTCGCGGGCGTCAGCTTCCCGGACGGGGCACTCTCTCGGAGAACGCTCAGCCCTGCCAGCTCAAGCCCGGCGCCCCGATCTGCGCCCCGGCGCTGTCGTGAGCCGGGACATCACGCGCTCGAGCGGTCCGCGGCCCAAGGTCGACTTCCACACGCTCGCGACGACGATCGATCCGGCGCTGAGCCAGATGAGTAGAGGCCAGCCCGGGTAGTCGATGGGGGTCGCGGTGCCTGGGCCGAAGTTCGCCACCACTGCGGCGAGCACCAGGATCTGCGCCGTGTAGACGGTGAGGGCCATGGATCCGGTCGCCCCGACCGGCCACAGCACCGTGCGCACCACGCGGGAACGCGAGGTCGCCCAGAGAAGCGCGCCGACGACCGCGATCGCCAGGCCGCCGGAGCCGAGCACCTCGGCGGTGGATCCCGAGTGCGCCTCGGCGCTCACCCCGGGGATCCAGGCCGCCGCCCCATAGCCGGCCAGGGAGGCGAGCGCCCCACCGCCGACCAGCCAGGCCTGGGTGCGCGGTTTCCGCAGCCCCGACCTGGCGGCGATCAGCCCGGCGATCAGGAAGGGTAGCCAGACCAGCGCAGGGTAGTAGCCGATGAGCAGGTAGTTGACGGCCACCTCGGCGAGCGGAGACTCCTGGTCGCCGACGGACGAGGCGAGGAGCGGCGCGACGACGATCAGCACGGCCCCGATGGCGGCGTTGATCCAGCGGGGGAGGAAGAGCATCGGCACCAGGAGCAGGAACATCACCCCGTAGTAATCGAGGATGATCGCGATGCGGCTGCCGGAGAGGGCCAGCCCCACTCCGAGCAGGAAGAGCAGCAGCGCGCGCATGACGATGCCCACGATCGCGTCTCCCCGCCCGGGGCGGCCGGTGGGACGCTCCGCGCCGGTCATCAGACCGAGCGACACCCCGGCGAGGGTCGCGAACAGCACGGAGGACCGCCCGTCGGCGAGGATCTCCGCCTCGTCCGCACGGGGAATGGCGTGGGCGGCGAACATGCCCAGGATAGCGACGCCCCGCGCGATATCGACTCCGACAATGCGCGGGGCGGACGCCACAGGCCTCAGTCCCCCGAGCCGATGGCGCGTGGGGCCGGGGACCCGGCTTTGAGCATCGCCAGGCGGGCGTCGAGCTCGACCTGTTCGTCCGACGCCTCGAGGGCCTCGAACTGGGAGTCGAGGCTCGAGGCGGCGAGCTCCTGGGCGCCGAGCACCCTGGCCTCCTCGCGGCGGATCTTGTCCTCGAAGCGGCTGATCTCGCTCGTCGGGTCGAGCAGGTCGATCGACTTGACGGCGTCCTGCACCTGCCGCTGGGCATCGACGGTCTTCGATCGGGCGATGAGCTCGTCGCGCTTGGAGGCGAGTTCGGAGAGCTTGGTGCGCATGGCGGTGAGCCCGGCCTTGAGCTGCTCAACGACGGCGGTCTGCGAGGCGATGTTCGGCTCGGCGGTACGCGCCTCCTTCTCGGCGGACATCTGCCTGCCGAGGGCGACCTTCGCGAGGTTGTCGAACTTGTCGGCGTCGACGGTGTTGCCGGCTCCGCGCAGTTCGTCGGCCTTGCGGCTCGCGGCGAGGGCCTTGTTGCCCCAGTCTCCGGCGTTGGCGACGTCCTCCGCGTGGTCCTGCTCGAGCAGGCGGAGGTTGCCGATCGTCTGGGCGATGGCGCTCTCGGCCTCAGCGATGCTGTTCGTGTAGTCGCGCACCATCTGGTCGAGCATGAGGGCGGGGTCCTCCGCCTGGTCGAGCATGGCGTTGATGTTCGCCTTGGCGAGCTGGGCGATGCGCCCGAAGATCGACTGCTTGGTCATCGGTGGTTCCTTTCGTGGGTGGATGAGACGGTGGGGTGAGATGGGTGGGGTGAGGTGGATGGGTGGGCTGGGAGCGCTGGGTGGGCTGCAACACTCAGAACCGTCCGCCGCTTGAGCGTGAACCGCCGCCGCCGAACGAGCCGCCGGACGACCGGGAGCTGCCGCCGAATCCGCCGAACCCGCCGCCAGAGCCGCCGCCGCCGAATCCGCCGCCCGAGCTGCCGAACCCTCCGAATCCGCCGCCGCGTCCACCCCCGCCAAGCAGGGAGCCGATCAGCCCGCCGACGATGGCCGCCCCGATGTCGACCCCTGCCGAGCCGCGGCGGCCGGAGCCGGCCGCGGGGAACCCCTGTCCGGACTGGAGGAAGTCGTTGACGTCGAACTGGGCAGCGGATGTCGCGGCCCCCGCGAGCCGGATCGCCTCCTGCGACTCGGCCAGCGCCTGGCGCGGATCGCTGACGGCGAGGGAGACTGCCGCCTCGAGGTGACGGGTCGCCTCGGCGACGCGGGTGCGGGCGGTGTCTCCGATACCGCCCCGCCTGGTCGTTATGTAGTCGGTCGCGGCCGAGATCTGGCTCCGCGCCGTGGCGATCGAGCCGTCGAGGGCGACCCTGGCCCGCTGGGCGGCCAAGGCGGCGTCGCGTGCGCCGTCGAAGACGGACTCGAGGGCGCGGTTGGCCGTGGTGATGTCGGCGAGGGTGGCGACCGGGTCGCCGGGGGAGGCCGCCGCATGGGAGACTGCGGCATCCGCTTCGGCGATTGCCTGCGCGAGGGGGGAGCCGGCAGCCGGGAGGGCCCGGGCTTCGGCGAGGTCCGCCCTGGTGTCGGCGATGGCGGCGTCGAGCTTGGTGGTGGCGTCGGCCAGGGCGGCGCGGAGGGTGTCGATCGCAGCGAGCAGCTGTCCGGCCTGCACCACACCCGCCTGGGCGGTGCGGACGGCGACCGCGCCTTCTCCTGCCCGGCCGGAGGCGAGCGCGGTGTCGGCGGTGGCCGCCGTCTCGGTGGCGAAGCTGAGCAGCTGCGTGGCCTGCTCCGGGTTGCCGGCGACTGTTGAGACGGCCGCGGCGGAGTAGGTGGAGCCGAGGGACGCGAGCGCCGCGGTGGCGGCCGGGATGCGTGCCGTGGTCGCCGCGACATCCGCTCGCAGGGTGATCAGGGCAGCCGGAGCGGACTTCTCGAGCGCGCGGAGCTCGTCGAAGGCGTCGGCCTGGGCGTCGAGCTCGGCGTCGGCGGCCGTACACAACTCGATGATCCGGGCCGTCGCGGCGCGGCGCTGCTCGAGCGTCTCGGGGATGGCGTCGTCGAGGCTCTGGCGGATGCGGAAGGCCTCCTGCAGGGTGGACTTCGCGGAGACGAGCACAGCGGAGAACGGCGCCGAGGCCTGATCGCCGAACTGGGCGGTCGCGAATCCGAGTTCCTGGTCGCTCGACTTGAGGGAGTCGTCGAGCTCGATGAGCATCGCGCTCGCGCGCTGGTCGAGTCTTTGGTCGTCGAGCTTCTCCCGAGCGACCACGGCGGCGGCGCGGCGGCGGCGGCGGGCCGCGAACGCGGCGAGCACCACCGCACCCAGCACAAGGAGGGCGGCGATCACGATGACGAGGGTCCAGGGCACACCGGGGCCGGCCAACGCCTCCCGGTAGCCATCGGCCGCGGCGATCGCCGCCCCGGCCCAGTCGTCGTTCGACAGGTAGGGTAGGAAGCTGTCCTCCACGGCGGTCGTCTGGGCCTCGGAGAGGCGGAAGTCGGCCGGGTAGCGGATGTCGTAGTTGCGGTCGACCGTCGCCACGGCGAGCAGCACGTCGTTGCTGCCCAGCCGGTTGAGTTCGGCGGTCGCGGTGGCCCAGCTCGATGATGCCCGTACCCCGTCGAAGCTGTCGACGTAGACGACGAACAGCTGCACCCCGGAGTCGTTGTAGAGGCGGTTGAAGGTGGACTGCACCTCGCCCTCGCCTCCGGTGTTGGCTCCGCCGGTGAGC
>JACMNE010000047.1 GCA_014378715.1 Microbacteriaceae bacterium | reverse complement strand
GTGGGTGTGTGTGGGAGAGCGGATGACGCGACAACCGCTCTCGGGAACGGGATCGGTCAGGTGAAGGCGCCGCCTCCGGTGAGGTGGCGTCCGATGAGGAGGGCCTGGATGGACTCGGTGCCCTCATAGGTGTGGATGGACTCGATGTCGGCGAGGTGGCGGATGACGTGGTTCTCGAGCAGGATGCCGTTGCCGCCGAGCATGTCCCTGGCCATCGACGCGATCTGCCTGGCGGTGCGGGTGTTCGTGTACTTGGCCATGGATGCCTGGGTCGGCGTCATGGTGCCGGCCGCGTCGAGGTCGGCGAGGCGGCGGCAGTGCAGCTGCATCGAGGTGAGCTGGCCGAGCATGGTGGTGAGGCGCTCCTGGACGAGCTGGAACGACGACAGCGACTTGCCGAACTGGATGCGCTGCCGGGAGTAGCTGAGAGCCGCGTCGTAGAGCGCCGTCGCGTGGCCGAGCGCCGACCAGGCCACCCCGAGGCGGGTGGCCACAAGCACGGCGGAGGTGTCCGTGAAGGTGTGGGTGCCGGGCAGAACGGCGTCGGCCGGCACCCGCACGTTGTCGAGGGTGATGCTCGCCTGATGGATGGCGCGCAGCGAGCCCTTCCCGGTGATCGTCGTCGCGTGGTAGCCGGGCGTGTCCTGCTCCACCAGGAACCCCCGTACCTTCGAGTCGTCGTCGCGGGCCCAGATGACGGTCACGTCGCCGACCGAGCCATTGCCGATCCACTTCTTGCTACCGGAGATCACCCAGTGGTCGCCGTCGCGATGGGCCGTCGTTTCGAGGCCCACCGAGTCGGAGCCGTGATCGGGTTCGGTGAGGGCGAAGGCGCCGAGCTTATGGGCCCTGGCCAGGGGCACGAGCCACTGCGCCTTCTGCTCGTCGCTGCCGAACATCGCGATGCTGCGCAGCGCGAGCCCGCCCTGCACCGCGATGACGGTGCCCATCGACCCGTCGCCGCGCGAGATCTCCATGTTGACCAGCCCGGCCGCGAGCGGCGACATCGGGGTGAGGCCCGGACCCTCGCACCCGTCGGTGAGGAGGTCGAGCTCGCCCAGCCGCCGCACGAGGTGCAGCGGGTACTCCGCACGGTCCCACGCGACCGCGAGCTCGTCGACGGTGTCGTCGGCGAAGGTGCGGGCACGGTCCCAGAAGGCCCGGTCCTCCTCCGGGACATCGGAGAAGAGGGTGTAGAAGTCGGTGTCGAGCGCGGCCGAGAGCTGGTAGTCGGTCATGGTCAGCTGGTCACTTTCATGGGCGTGGGCGCGTCGAGGTCGATGCCGCGGGTCTCCGGCAGGCCGAAGGTCGCGATCAGGCTGACCCCGCTGACGCCGGCGAGCAGGAACCCGATCGCCGAGCTGCCGACGGAGGCGCCGAGGGAGGCGGCGACGAGCGGGGTGACGCCGCCGCCGATGAGGGCACCGAGGTTGTACGCCATCCCGGCGCCCGTGTAGCGGTAGCGGGTGGCGAACAGCTCGGGCAGGTAGGCGCCGACCGGGCCGTAGATCCCGGCCACGATCAGCAGGGTCACGCAGAGGCCGAGTCCAAATGACCAGGTGGTGCCGATGTCGAGCACCGGGAAGAGCAGGAACGACCACGGGATCGCCACGCCGCAGGCGGTGATGATCATCGTGCGGCGGCCGATGCGGTCGGAGAGCATGGCGCTCGCGATCGTGCCGGCTGCGAAGACGAGGGCGCCGAGGATGCCGAGGGAGAGCACGGTGGGGCGGGTGTGGGCGAGGCCGTCCGGGTTGGTGCCGTAGCTGCTGAGAAACGCGGTGCCGGTGTAGAAGAAGGCGAACAGCATCATGGTCGCGGCGCCGCCGAGCAGGATCTGCCGCGGCTGGTTGCGCACGGCCTCCCACACGGGCAGCTTGCGGGTGGCGGCGGCGAGGTCGACTTTGGCGTTCGCGAAGACGGGGGTCTCCTCGATCTTCAAGCGGATGTAGAGGCCGATGATCACGAGGACGGCGCTGGCGATGAAGGGGATGCGCCATCCGTAGGTCATGAATGCCTCGGAGTCGTCACCCAGGGAGACGTTGATGATCAGGAAGGTGGCGCTGGCGAGGGCGAAGCCGATCGACGGGCCGAGCTGGGGGAACGCGCCAAAGAGACCGCGACGCTTCGGGGGAGCGTACTCGGCGGCGAGCAGGGCGGCACCGGCCCACTCGCCACCGACCGCGAACCCCTGCAGGAACCGCAGGAGCACGAGGATGATCGGGGCGGCGACCCCGATCTGGCTGGCGTCGGGGAGGAGACCGATCGACACGGTGGCGAAGCCCATGATGAGGAGGGTGGTGACGAGGGTCTTCTTGCGGCCTAGCCTGTCGCCGAAATGCCCGAAGAGGATCGCGCCGAGCGGGCGGGAGACGAAGGCGACGGCGAAGGTGCCGAAGGAGGCGAGGGTGCCCGCTGCGGCGCCGAGGGCGGGGAAGAACACGTGGGCGAAGACGAGCGCCGCGGCCGTGCCGTAGATGAGGAAGTCGTAGAACTCGATGATGCTCCCCATCGAGCTGGCGACGGCCACTCTCACGAGCGATGTCCGGGGCGGGGCGGGTCGGGGGGCGACTACTGCGGGGCTCTCGAGCATGCGATATCTCCTATGACATCGTTCGCCGGACGGGGGTGTCCGGCGCGAAGATGCCAGAGTGCCAGCGCCGCGCGGGGGCCACTACCTCCCGAGGGGGGTGTTTGGCGCTCAGGGCAGAACCGCTCAGGGCAG
>JACMNE010000046.1 GCA_014378715.1 Microbacteriaceae bacterium | reverse complement strand
CTCGTCGACGATCGCGGAGCGCTCTCCGGCACCCCGTGCGGACTGTCGATGGGTGGAACGGCGCGGGCCATCACAGCCTGGGCCGGACCTTGGCCACTCGACGAGCGCTGGTGGGACGCCGACGACCGCGCCAGGGGCAACCGGTTCCAGGTCGTCGACGACACGGGCCTCGCCTGGCTGCTGATGCTCGACGGCACCAGCTGGTGGGCCGAGGCGAGGTACGACTGATGGGCTTCAGCAATCCCCCCGTTCCTTGGTCGGAGTTCGAGCGCGCCCTCTCCGACGCCCGCCGCCCCGGCAACCCGCCGGTCGGCGCCGACGGCGGGGACAGCCCGGCGTGGTCGGCCAAGCGCCAGCCCTACACCCGCTCGCCGGCGCTCGCCCGCGCCGCCGCGGCTGTGCCCTACGCCGAGCTGCACACCCACTCCAACTTCAGCTTCCTCGACGGCGCGTCGTCGCCGGAGGAGCTGCTCGAGGAGGCCTCGGCCCTGGGCCTGCACGCCCTCGGCCTCACCGACCACGACGGCCTCTACGGCATCGTGCGCATGGCCGAGGCCGCCGAGGCCCACCCGGACATCACCACGGTCTTCGGCGCCGAGCTCTCGCTCGAGCTGCGCTCCCCCCAGCTGGGTGTCGCCGAGCCGGAGGGCAGCCACCTCGTGGTACTCGCCCGGCGCGAGGAGGGGTACCACCGGCTCTCCGGCGCGATCACCTCCGCCCAGCTCGCCGGCGGCGAGAAGGGCCGCCCGGTCTACGACCTCGACGAGCTCGCCGAGCGGGCGGACGGCTACTGGACCATCCTGAGCGGATGTCGCAAGGGTGCCGTCAGGCGCGCTCTCACGGGAACGGGCACCGGCGGGCCGGGCACCCTCGGAAGCTCTGCTGCGGGACCGGATGCCGCCCTCGCCGAGGTGGACCGCCTGATCGACCGGTTCGGCCGCGGCAACGTGGTCATCGAGCTCACCGACCAGGGCAACCCGCTCGACACCGACCACAACGACGCCCTCTACTCCATCGCCCGCCTGCGCGGGCTCCGGGCGGTCGCCACCGGCAACGTGCACTACGCGACACCGTCCCGGCACCGGCTGCACACGGCCCTCTCGGCGGTGCGCGCCCGGCGCAGCCTCGACGAGATGGACGGCTGGCTGCCGGCATCCGCTTCTGCCCACCTGAGATCGGGGGCGGAGATGGCGGCCCGCTTCGCCCGCTACCCCGGGGTCATCGAGCGCACGGTGGAGATCGCCGACGAGCTGGGCTTCCGGCTGCGCAGCGCGAAGCCGGGGCTGCCGAAGCAGGAGGTGCCGGATGGGCACACCCCGATGAGCTGGCTGCGACACCTGGTCTGGGCGGGGGTCGCGGAGAAGTATCCGAGGCTGACAGCGGATGACCGGGCCAGGATCGAGCGCGAGCTCGAGGTGATCGAGGTCAAGGACTTCCCCGGCTACTTCCTCATCGTGCACGATATCGTGTCCTTCGCGAAGGGCCGCGGAATCCTCTGCCAGGGCCGCGGGTCGGCCGCGAACTCGGCCGTGTGCTTCGTGCTGGGCATCACCGCGGTCGACTCGATCTTCTATCGGCTGCCGTTCGAGCGGTTCCTGTCGAGCATGCGCGACGAGGAGCCGGACATCGACGTCGACTTCGACTCCGACCGGCGGGAGGAGGTCATCCAGTACGTGTACGGCAAGTACGGGCGCGAGAACGCCGCCCAGGTGGCGAACGTCATCACCTACCGGCCCAAGTTCGCGGTGCGCGACATGGCGAAGGCGCTCGGGCACTCCCCCGGCCAGCAGGACGCCTGGTCGAAGCAGGTCGAGCGCTGGGGCGCGACCGTCTCGAGCGAGGACCACGACATCCCGCCGGCCGTGATCGAGCTCGCGCACGAGGTGCTGAAGTTCCCCCGGCACCTGGGCATCCACTCCGGCGGGATGGTGCTCACCGACCGCCCAGTCGGCGACGTGGTGCCGATCGAGCACGCGCGGATGGAGAAGCGCACCGTGCTGCAGTGGGACAAGGACGACTGCGCGTGGATGGGTCTGGTCAAGTTCGACCTCCTGGGGCTGGGCATGCTCGCCGCACTGCAGTACACCTTCGACCTCGTCGGCGACGCACTGGGCGAGCGGTGGGCGCTCTCGACCCTTCCCCGCGAGGAGGCGGGCGTCTACGACCAGCTGTGCCGAGCCGACTCGGTCGGGGTGTTCCAGGTCGAGAGCCGCGCCCAGATGGGGCTGCTCCCCCGGCTGCAGCCCCGCAGGTTCTACGACCTCGTGGTGCAGATCGCGATGGTGCGGCCCGGTCCGATCCAGGGCGGAGCCGTGCATCCGTTCGTCCGCCGCAAGCTCGGTGAGGAGCCGATCACCTACCTGCACCCCAAGCTCGTCGCGCCCCTCGAGCGCACCCTGGGCATCCCCGTGTTCCAGGAGCAGCTGATGCAGATGGCGATGGCTGTCGGCGGCTGCACCGGCGAGGACGCCGACCTGCTGCGCCGCGCGATGGGGTCCAAGCGCGGCACCGAGCGCATCGAGTCGCTGCGCACCAAGCTCTACGCGGGCATGAAGGAGAACGGCCTCACCGGCGAGGTCGCCGACGAGATCTACGCCAAGATCCAGGCCTTCGCGAACTTCGGCTTCGCCGAGAGTCACTCACTGAGCTTCGGTCTGCTCGTCTACGCGAGTTCCTGGCTGCGCCTGCACTACCCTGCCGCGTTCCTCGCCGCCCTGCTGCGCGCCCAGCCGATGGGCTTCTACTCGCCGCAGACCCTCGTCGCCGACGCGCGGAGGCACGGCGTCGAGGTGCGCCGCCCCGACATCCTGCTCTCCTCAGCGGATGCTGCGCTCGAGGCCCTGCATCCGGGCGTCCCCGCGCCGACGGGTTCCCCGAACTGCCTGCACTTCGAGCAGCCCCCCGTGCCCGATTTCGACCGCACCGTGCACTTCGACTGCGACGACCACCGCCGCGACGGCGCCTTCTCGGTGCGGCTCGGGCTCGCCGAGGTGCGCGGCATCGGGGCGAAGGTCGCCGCGGCCATCGTGGCCGACCGCGAGGCACATGGCGACTTCGCCGACATGGCCGACCTCGTCTACCGGGTCGGGCTCGACACCGTGCAGCTCGAGGCCCTGGCGGCCGCTGGCGCCTTTGAGGCCTTGGGGCTGTCGCAGAGGGAGGCGCTGTGGGCCGCTGGCGACGCCGCGCAGAACCGGGCCGAGTACCTGCCGTCGAGCCACGTCTCGGTTCAGCCGCCCCTGTTCGACCTGCCGGGCGAGGCCGAGACCCTCATCTCCGACCTGTGGGCGACGGGCATCTCCCCCGCCGACCACCCGGTGCGCCATGTGCGGGCCATGCTCGATGAGCGGGGGGTGCTGTCATCCGCTGCTTTGAAGGTCGCGGAGTCGGGGAGGCGGGTCGAGGTCGCCGGGGTGGTGACCCACCGTCAGCGGCCGGCGACGGCCAGTGGCATCACCTTCGTCAACCTGGAGGACGAGACGGGGCTCGTCAACGTGATCTGCAGTGTGGGGGTGTGGAACCGCTATCGGCGCATCACGCGGGAGGCGCCGGCGATGATCGTGCGCGGCATCCTCGAACGATCGGCAGAGGGGGTCACGAACCTACTGGCCGACCGGTTCGAGGTGCTGCCGATGGT
>JACMNE010000045.1 GCA_014378715.1 Microbacteriaceae bacterium | reverse complement strand
TCCTGGATCAGTGGAAAGAAAAGCAGGGCAAATGTGCCAGCTGAATCACTGCACACCCCACCAGCGACTACTTGAAGTTGGTGCACTCTCTCCGCGGCCAGGTAACCTGCCGGCTCACTTCTGGCGGACATGTACTGAAGACTCTCTGTACGAGACAACGTATTTGAGCAAAATCACACAATCTCAGCTGCAGTAAACCGGGGGGAGTCCCATCTTTGGCGCCCGGCTGCAAGCCTCGCGATATCGGCCGGCGCCAACGTCAAGGCTGTCCAGAGAATGCTCGGGCATGCCTCCTCTTCGATGACGCTCGACACCTGCGGCGATCTCTTCGGAGACGACCTCGATGACGTTTCAGACAGGCTCCATTCGGCCCGAACAAATTCACTTCTAGGGTTTTTGTAGGGTTTCCGACGGATCGAGCACGAAAAAACCCCGTAATCATTGCGATTACGGGGCTGATCTGTGGCGGAACCGGTGGGATTTGAACCCACGGTGGGCTCTCACCCACACAACTTTTCGAGAGTTGCACCTTCGGCCGCTCGGACACGGTTCCGTCGACGATCTTAGTACAGGTTGCGGGCGCGGCCGATTCGAGCGGATGTCGCGCGGCCGCGGCATCCGCTGAAAAGTCACACGTCACGCGACTACAGTTCTCGCATGCCATCGCCATTCCGCGCCCTCTCGGTCGCCCTCGGGTCGGTCGCGTTGCTCGCCGCGACCGTGGCGACCGGGCGGTATCTTGTGATCTGCCGCCGCACGAACGGCATGGTGCTCCTCGACGACATGATCCCGATCCACTCCGCGCACTGGCGGGCGCAGCAGCGCGAGACCGGCGAACTGCTCTATGTGGCGATCGGCGACTCTGCAGCCCAGGGCATCGGGGCGTCGCGGCCCGGGCACTCCTATGTGGGACTGCTGGCCCGCGTCATCCGCCACGACACCGGACGCACGGTGCGGGTCATCAACCTCAGCCAGTCCGGGGCACGGGTGCGCGAGGCGCTCGCCAACTCCCTGCCGATGCTGGCCCGGCTGAAACCCGACGTGCTCACCGTGTCGATCGGCGCCAATGACGTGGCCGACTTCGACGCCGAGCGGTTTGAGGCGGAACTCCGCGAGCTCTACTCGAGCCTGCCGGGGATCGCGATCGTCGCCGACCTGCCGTCGTTCTACTTCGGCGAGGCCGAGCGGCGGGTGCGCACCGCGAACGAGATCGTGCACCGGGTCGCGGCAGAGAACCACCTCGAGGTCGCGCCGCTCTACCGGATCACCCGTGGACGCACGGCCGCCCGCACCGCCCTGCGCGACGTCGCCGCCGACTTCTTCCACCCCAACGACCGCGGCTACTCCGTCTGGGCCTCCGCGTTCGAGCCCCTCGTAATTCAGGCCGTGCGCACCCTCCGCACCCTGGCCTGAGACGCGGCCGATCGTGCGCGGCCTGCCGACCTGGTCGAAGCGCCGCTACGCCGCCGTGTGGCGCGACCGGGCCGGGATCGTCACACCGGGCGAGATCACCTACGTCGCACTCGGCGACTCCGCCGCGCAGGGCATCGGCGCCACCTCCCCCGACCTCGGCTACGTGGGGCTGCTCGCTGCCGTCGCCGCCCGCCATACCGGCCTGCCGGTGCGCGTGATCAACCTCAGCGTGAGCGGCGCGACGGCCGCGGACGTGCTCGCCGGGCAGGTGCCCCTGCTCGCCGACATCACGTCCGAAATCGCAACCGGGCTCGCCGCCACCGTGACGACACCCGACCTCGTCACCTGCGCGGTGGGCGGCAATGACATCCGCCGCTTCGAGCCGGTCGCGTTCGCGGAGGCGGTCGGCGCCCTCATCCGCTCTCTGCCACAGCACGCGCTGATCGCGGACGTGCCCTGCTTCTACGACGGGCGCGGCGAGGCGCGGTCGACGGCCGCCTCCGAGATCATCAGCAGGCAAGCGGATGTCGCGTCGCTCACCCTGGTGCGCCTACATGCCGCAACCCACGCGCGCACCCGGGCGCAGGTGCGCGGCGACTTCGCGCTGGACTTCTTCCACCCGAACGACCGCGGGTACCGGGTCTGGGCGGAGGCCTTCGACCCGGCGGTCCTGGCGCGGCTGGACGCGGTGATGGCGGCGCGCGGCTCCGGATGACCCCGAACTGTGGAGCGTTGGCGAGCAATGTCGCACCCCGTGCCTAGGCTGGGAGGATGGCCAGAACGCAGTCCAACTTTCGGTGCACGGAGTGCGGATGGTCGACCCTCAAATGGGCCGGCCGATGCGGGGAATGCCAGGCCTGGGGCACTGTCGTCGAGGCGACCGAGGCCGCGCTGACCCGCGCTGTTCGACCCGTGCGGGTGAGCGAGCAGCGTATCGCGCGGTCGATCATCGACATCGAGGCCGACTCCGTCGCCCACTGGCCGAGCGGCATCGGTGAGTTCGACCGCGTGCTTGGCGGAGGCATCGTGCCGGGCGCCACGATCCTGCTCAGCGGCGAGCCGGGCGTCGGAAAGTCCACCCTGCTGCTCGAGGTCGCCTCGCGCGCCGCGGCGACTGGCGCGCGGGTGCTCTACGTGACTGCCGAGGAGTCGGTGAACCAGGTGCGGCTGCGCGCCCAGCGCACGGGCGCCCTGCAACCCACTCTCTTCCTCGCCGCCGAGACCGACCTCGCCACGATCCTCGGGCAGATCGACCAGGTCGAGCCGCAGCTCGTGATCGTCGACTCCGTGCAGACCGTGTCGTCGTCGCTGTCCGACGGCCTCGCCGGCGGACCCTCGCAGGTGCGGGAGGTCGCAGCGACCCTCATCCGCGTCTCGAAGGACCGCAACCTGCCGATCCTCCTCGTCGGGCACGTGACCAAGGACGGCACCATCGCCGGCCCCCGGCTGCTCGAGCACCTCGTCGACGTGGTTCTGCACTTCGAGGGCGACCGCCAGACCGCGCTGCGCTTCGTGCGCGCCCACAAGAACCGCTTCGGGTCGACTGACGAGGTCGGCTGCTTCGAGATGACCGGGGACGGTATCGCCGAGGTCGCCGACCCGAGCGGGCTGTTCATCTCCCGGGGAGATACCGCGGTGTCGGGCACCTGTGTCACGATCTCGGTCGAGGGCCGCCGCGCCCTGCCCGTCGAGGTGCAGGCGCTCGTCGTGAAGTCATCCGCTCCCCTCCCCCGTCGGGTGGTCAACGGCGTCGACGCCTCCCGGGTGGCGATGCTGCTCGCGGTGCTCGAGCGGCGCGCGAACTGCCAGCTGGGCGGCCACGACGTGTATGTCTCGACGGTCGGCGGCATCAAGGTGACCGAGCCGGGCGCCGACCTTGCCATCGCATTGGCCATCGCCAGTGCGGTTCGCGACCAGCCCTACGCGAGCACGGTCGCCGCGCTCGGCGAGATCAGCCTGGCCGGAGAGGTGCGCCAGGCCTCGTCCGCGAAGCAGCGCATCGCCGAGGCCAGGCGCCTCGGCTTCACCACTGTCATCGACTCAGGGGCTGGCCAGCTCAAGGACGCCATCGACCTCGCCTTCGCTACTGCCCCCGCGCCTCCCGCCCGGGTCGAGGTGCCCGACTTCTAGCGGCGGAGCAGCGGATGTCGCGCGCTGGCCGCCACCGGCACGGCCGCCCGTCCAGCGACCCGCCCTATCGGCCCGCTCTATCGCGCCGCCAGATACTCGGCAGCGGATGTCCGCAGCCGCGCGTGGACTCCCCCGTAGGCCTGGGCGGTCTTGAGGGCCCACTTCGGCAGCTTCGCCACCATCGTGTAGTTCGGGTCGCAGACGTTCGCGGCCGGCGCGAGCCCCAGCTGGCTGACGAGCTGGTATGCGTCGAGGGTGTCCATTCCGGTGAGCTCGCTCGTCCAGTCGACGAGCTCCTTCTGGCTGATCCGGAAGGCGTCCTCGAGGGGCCGCACCGATCCGGTGGTCATCAGGAACTCGTCGCTCTCCAGCCGCGGCCATGCCGGCGCGCCGCCCTTGACCAGGTCGATCGCGATGACCGAGTTCATGGCCGATTCGAGCCCGGTTCCGCAGACCTCACCCTCGCCCTGGCGAGCGTGCCCGTCGCCGAGAGAGAGCATCGCCCCCGCCACATTCACCGGCAGGTAGAGGGTGGTACCGGCCCGGGCCTCCGGGGTGTCCATATTGCCGCCGTGGGTGGACGGTGTCACCACCAAGCGCACCTCGCCGCTCGCCGGCGCGACCCCGACCGTTCCATGCATGGGGTCGAGCGGCAGGTCGAGGCGGTAGTCGGAGTTGCGCGCAGAGAAGGTGGCGGTCCACGACTCGAGGTCGATGTCGTAGAACCAGACCCGTTCCTCCAGCGGGGCGTTCAGCATCGCCGTCTCGTGGGTGCCGGTGAGAGCTCCGAACAGGGGGAAGGTGCACGAGATGGCCTGCGCCCTCGCCGGCACGATCGAGACGAAGTGCACCGCCAGCATGTCGCCCGGCTCGGCCCCTCGCACCTCGATCGGCCCGGACACCGGGTTGAGCTCGGCGAAGGGCACCACCTCACTCGGCCGGTCGTCGGGAGAGGTGACCCGGCCCCCGAAGCAGTCCTCCGTGGACACCTCGACGAGGTCACCCGGCGCGATCGAGAGCAGCGGCTCCCTCCCCCCGAACACGTAGGAATACTGCTCCGGGCGGGGGGTGAGCTGGTGTACGGCCATGCGCTACCGCACCGCGGCGTCGTCGGCCGGCGTCTCGGCGAGGGGATCGCGCAGTCGGCCACGCCGGGAGAGCAGCACGGCGGCGATGATGCCGATCGCGAGCCAGACGACCCCGAGCAGCTGTGCCTCGGCCCGCGCGTTGTAGAGCACCACCGCGAGGATGAGGAACCCGATCACCGGGAACACCAGGTGCACGAACCAGCGGCGGGATTTCTGCTTCACGATGTACCACCAGACCACCGTGAAGTTGAGCACCAGGAAAGCAGTGAGGGCGCCGAAGTTGACCAGAGCGGAGATCGTGATCAGTCCGTCGGGCAGGATCGTCAGGTAGATGCCGAGCACGAGCGAGACGCCGGCGACGAGGAAGGTCGCGTTGACCGGCACACCGTGCTTCTTGTCGATCTTGCGCAGGAACTTCGGCAGCTGCCGGTCGCGCGCCATCGCGAACAGGAGCCGGGAGGTCGCGGCCTGCGCCACGAGCGCGTTCGCGAAACCCCAGGCGATCGCGGTGGAGGCCGCGGTGAGGATGAACATGAACTGCCCGCCGGCGTTGGCTGCGGCCTGGTAGAACGCGACTCCGGTCGGGTCGCCATTGGCAATGAGCGCCGCCGGGTCGTCGACAAGCATCGACGCCACCCAGGTCTGGACGATGAAGAGCACCCCGACGAGGATCAGCGCGGCGAACATTGACCGGCCGAGCGACTTGCTGGTTCCCGTGTTCTCCTCCGCGAGCGTCGAGATCGCGTCGAAGCCGAGGAAGGAGAGCACTGCGATCGAGGCGGCGCCGAACAGCAGCGGCATCGAGAAGGTGTCCGGGTTGAAAAAGGCGTCGAAGCTGAAGCCCTGGCCGCGGCCCTGGGCGATCGCGATGATGCCGACGATGAGGAAGATCGCCAGAACGATGAGCTCGAGGGCGAGCATGTACTTGTTCACCAAGGCGGTGAGCTGGATACCGAGGTAGTTGATCACGGTGTTGAGCCCGACGAAGGCGATGAGCCACGCGACGAGCGGGATGCCGGGGATGATGCCGTTCATGGCGAGGGCGGCCGCCAGGTACAACAGCGCGGGGATCAGGATGTAATCGAGCAGGATCATCCACCCGGCGACGAAGCCGACTGGGCCGGCGATCCCGCGCGCCGCATAGGTATAGACCGAGCCCGACATCGGGAAGGCCTGGGCCATCTGCGCGTAGGAGTTCGCCGAGAGCAGCATTGCCACGAGCGCGATGGCGTAAACGAGCGGCGCCATACCGCCTGAGGCCTGGAACACCCCGCCGAAGATCGCGAACGGGGCGATCGGCACCATGAAGATGAGGCCGTAGACGACGAGGTCGGTGAACTTCAGCGTGCGCTTGAGCTCCTGGGTGTAGCCGAACTGCTCGATTCCCGAGGCGCCGTCCTGCGGCGCCCCTGCGGTCGGTGAGGTCACGATGTCCGTCCTGATCCGAAAACTATTTCCAAGTGGAAATTTCTGCCAGACTAGCGCCCGAACGGGTCGCCGACAACATGGAGTTCGGTCTCGAGCGCCTGCGCGAGGGTCACCGGACGGCGCGTTTTCAGCCTGCGCTGGTCCGCCGTCATCCGATTTCCCCGGTCTCCGCCCGTGAACAGCTGGCCGACGGCCCTCGCGGGGGTCGCGCCGGGCAGCAGTCCGCTGGCCAGCAGGGCCGCCAGAATGTTAACGCCGTCGTAACATCCTTCGGCGAACGAACCGGGCAGCGGGGCCCGCGCACCGAAGCGTGCGGTGTACGCCTCGAGGAGACGGAGGTGCCGATCATCCGCTTGCAGGATGAACGACGGCATGGCCGCGAAGAGGAAGCCGGAGCTGTCGCCGCCGGCGGAGACAAGACAGTTCTCGTCGAGCGCGGTGCAGAGCCGCACGAACTGGCCAGCCGCGCCGAGGTCGACGAGACCGCGCTGGAACTCGATCAGGTCGCGCCCGACGAGCGAGATGAGCATCGCGTCGGCGCCGGCCGCACGGGCCGCGTCGACGAGCTCGGGGACGTCGACGTGGCCGACGGGCACGAGGCGTTCCAGGACCACCCGCTGGTGCAGGCCGCGCAGGATGCGCGATGCGGAGGTGTGCACCCGGCGCGGCCAGACATAATCGTTGCCGATCAGCGCCCAGCGGGAGACCCGACGGTGGAGGGTCAGCCAGGCGAGGGGCTGGCGGATCTGCTCGTCCGGGTCGTTGCCGAGGAAGATGGCGCCGGACTCACGGCGGGTGACCTCATGCGACGGGGTGAAGATGTAGGGCACCCGGTCGCCCACAACGGCCTCGACAGCCGCGCGCACGTTGGAGGTGTGGGTTCCGACGAGCCCGTCGACCAGGCCCGCCCCCACGAGCTGGGCGACCTCGCGGGCGACGTCGGCAGCTCCCCTGCCCGCGTCGAGGAGCACGAGCTCGAGTGGGATTCGGGCCCGCTCGTTCGACTCTTCCGCGGCGAGCTGGGCGCAATTGAGGATCGCCGGACCGGCGACGCCCATCAGCCCGGAGAGCGGAGCGAGCAAGCCGATCGTGTGGCTGCCGGCGTGCGGCCCGCGCAACAGCAGATCTGCGGGGAGCAGTAGGCTGACGGAGGAGAGCACGTGCCCAGTATTCACCCC
>JACMNE010000044.1 GCA_014378715.1 Microbacteriaceae bacterium | reverse complement strand
GCTGAGTGCTCCCAGGAACGATGAAGCGGACGTCCCGGCCGGCACCCTGAGCAGGCCAGGGGTACTCGACATCCCCGTGATGGACCTCACGCAGAGTGACGCCCCCGGTGCCCAGGTCGACACAGATCATATTCCCCGGGGCGCGAGTGCGCTATTGCGAAAACCTCGCTATTGACAGGATCGAGAAAATGAGAATTACTACAGAACAGGTGCGTCTCCCCCGATCCGCTCCCCAGGAAAGGACACCCGTGCATCTTCCCGCCCCTGTGCAGAAAAACAACGATGTCGCAGACATTGCGGCCGCGCAGAGTCCCCATACGCCGCTGGCCGCACTCGCCGAGCTCGCCGCGGTCGGCAGCAGCCGTTACCGCAACCTCATCGTTGAGAATCCCGCCGCCACTGACGCCCTCGTTCTGGACATCCTCGACAGCCACCTCGCCGAGGACGACCTGCTGCTGCATGCCCTGCGCAATCCCGCCATCGGGCTGTTCCTGTTCGACCGGCTCGCGAAGCGTGTGCCAGCCCACCTCGGCTGGATCGTGGACAGCCTGCGGCTTCGCAGGTTCGGGCCCTGAGACCCATTGTTATTCGCTGGAAACAGGAGTGAATAGTTTCTCGATCGGCTTGCCGAAAAACTCGGCGACGCGGAATGCGAGCGGCAGGCTCGGATCGAAACGCCCGTGTTCGATCGAGATGGTGGGTTCAGGGGATCAGCGCACTGAGGGCTGCACTCGGACTCTGGGATTACCCGCAGATCGCCTACCGGATATCTGGGCGCGACAGCCGATCGCGCCGCCATCGCGCTGCTCGAACAGGTTGCAACAGCGGCCTTGAACCCTTCTCTGGGGTAACCGACTGCCGCACAAGCAGGCCAGTGCTGCGTCGAAGAAGCGCCCCGCATGAGCAGTGCGCTTTTCTCGTGGACGAAAGCTGTGCCGGCAGCAAACCGGCAGAACTGCCGATCGTGACCCTGAAGGATTCCGCCCTGAGCGAGACACCCCGTTGACCGGGCATTTTATGGTGGGCCCTACCGGGCTCGAACCGATGACATCCACGGTGTAAACGTGGCGCTCTACCAACTGAGCTAAAGGCCCGCTGTTCACGGGGAACAACGCGTGTCGATGCTACCGGAATAAACTCGCGGCCATGAGCGCCAGCCGAGCCCGCCCGACCGCCACAACAACCATCCCCGAGCACCGCCTGCCGGTGCTCATCGCCCTCGCGGCGGCGATCGCGCTCAACGCCCTGATGCCCCAGCAGGTGCAGCTCCTCCCTGCGTGGATCCTCCCCTCGATCTTCGCGCTCCTCGTCATCCCGCTGGTGATCGCGAACCCGCGCCGGCTGTCGCTCGAGACCACGTGGTCGAGGTGGCTGTCGATCGGCATCTCCGTGTCTCTCGCCCTGGTGAACCAGGTGACGATTGTCCTGCTGATCCAGGAGCTGCTGGACGGCAGCGCGGCGGGGGCGACCGTACTCCTCACCGCCCTGCAGGTCTGGGTGACGAACGTCATCGCGTTCGGGTTGGTCTATTGGGAGCTCGACCGCGGCGGCCCGGTGGCCCGCCGCGTCGAGGGGCTCCGCGACGACGCCACTCAGGACTTCCGCTTCCCCCAGCAGGAGGACCCGCAGCAGGATTCACCGTCTCCCTCCGGGGAAGCGGATGCCGCGACATCCGCGTGGGAACCGGGCTTCGTCGACTACGCGTACTTCTCGCTGTCGAACATGATGGCGTTCAGCCCGACCGACGTGATGCCGCTCACCCACCGGGCGAAGCTCGTCATGGGATACCAGGCGCTGACCGGATTCATTCTGCTGGCACTCGTGATCTCGCGCGCGGTCAACGTGCTCACCTGATATCGGGGCACGGAACGGCCGTACAGTGGCGCCATGAGCACAACGAGCGCGCGGCCCGTGACACCCCTCACCTGGCACGCGCAACAGAAGGAAGACCTCACCGCGGGAGAGCGCGCCGCCGACCGGATGCGCAACTTCATGGGCAGTTGGCGGTTCGTCGGCGGCTTCGTGCTGTTCATGGTCGTCTGGGCCGCGATCAACAGCTTCGCCTCCGGTTGGGATCCCTACCCGTTCATTCTGCTGAACCTGTTCCTGAGCATGCTGGCGGGCCTGCAGGGGGCGATCCTGCTCATTGCGGCGAAGCGTCAGGATGCGATCGCCGAGGTCCTCGCGCAGCACGACTACGACACGAACCTCGCGGCTAAGGCCGACATCGAGGAGCTCATGCGCGTCAACGCCTCGCAGTGGGAGCTGCTGCAGGAGATGCATCAGGTGCTGGCGGAGCTGCGCAGTCCAGGGAAAGAGTGAGGGGGCAGGATCAGACGGAGGCTGGGGCCAGTTCGGCCACGGCCTCGCGGTAGGCATCCAAGGTGCGTGCCTCGCCTGGCGTGGTGATGAAGCGGGCGCGAATGATGCCGTTCACATCGATCAGGAAGGAGGCACGATTGGCGAACCCCTTCTCCTCGAGGAAGACCCCGTACTCCTTCGCGACCGCCCCGTGCGGCCAGAAGTCCGCCAGAAGGGGGAACTCGTAGCCCTCGACATCGGCGAACGCGCGCAGCGTGGCCTTCGAGTCGACCGAGATGCCGACGAGCTGGACCCGGCTGTCGGCGAACAACTCGATGTTGTCGCGCAGCTCGCAGAGCTCGGTGGTGCAGGTGCTCGTGAACGCGAGCGGGAAGAAGACGAGGGCGACCGGCTTCCTGCCGCGGAAGTCCGAGAGGCGGATGTGCTCGCCGAACTGGTTCGGAAGCTCGAAGTCCGGTGCCTGGGTGTCGATGGCCAGAGGCATTTGCGTCCTTTCGCCCGGGAGGGAAAACGCCCGGGAAACACGACTGGCAACACTACGCCTCGCGGGCGCCCGGTCCAACCCCGCACAGATGGGGCAACTAGAATCGTGACGCCCATTGAACAGTCCGGCATCGAAACCCGGGTCGGACGTCAGTGGGGCACTGGGTATCACAACCACTGCGAAACCGCGAACAAGAGCGAGGTCAAGGGTGACGGTCAACGACCAAGATCCGTATTCGGTCAACAACATCGACAAGGATCCCGAGGAGACTGCCGAATGGCAGGAATCACTTGACGCCCTTGTCGCCTCTCAGGGACACGAGCGTGGCCGGCAGATCATGCTGAGCCTGCTCAAGCGATCGAAGGAACTCCACCTCGGCGTTCCGATGGTCCCGACCACCGACTACCTCAACACGATCGCCCCGGAGAACGAGCCGGAGTTCCCCGGCAACGAGGAGATCGAGCGCCGCTACCGCGCTTGGATCCGCTGGAACGCGGCAATCACGGTGCATCGCGCTCAGCGCCCCGGTATCGGTGTCGGCGGTCATATCTCGACCTACGCATCATCCGCTGCCCTCTATGAGGTCGGACACAACCACTTCTTCCGCGGCCAGCACCACGCCGGCGGCGGGGACCAGATCTTCTACCAAGGGCATGCCTCCCCCGGCATGTATGCGCGCGCCTTTCTCGAGGGCCGCCTCAGCACCGACCAGCTCGACGGCTTCCGCCAGGAGAAGTCGCACGCAGCTGGCGGGCTCTCGTCCTACCCGCACCCGCGGCTGATGAAGGACTTCTGGCAGTTCCCGACCGTATCGATGGGCATCGGCCCGATCAACGCGATCTATCAGGCGCAGTCGAACAAGTACCTCACCGACCGCGGCATCGCGGACGCCTCCGACCAGCAGGTCTGGGCCTTCCTCGGTGACGGTGAGATGGACGAGGTCGAAAGCCGAGGGGCCCTGCAGCTCGCGGCCAACGACAACCTCGACAACCTCAACTTCGTCATCAACTGCAACCTCCAGCGCCTCGACGGCCCGGTGCGTGGCAACGGCAAGATCATCCAGGAGCTCGAGAGCTTCTTCCGTGGAGCCGGCTGGAACGTCATCAAGGTCGTCTGGGGCCGCGAGTGGGACGACCTCCTGCGTCGCGACACCGAAGGCGCTCTGCGCGACCTCATGAACCGCACGCCCGACGGCGACTACCAGACCTACAAGGCCGAGAGCGGCGCTTACGTGCGCGAGAACTTCTTCGGCCGCGATCCGCGCACCCTCGAGCTGGTCAAGGACTACACCGACGAGCAAGTCTGGGGCCTCAAGCGCGGCGGCCACGATTACCGCAAGGTCTACGCGGCTTTCAAGGCGGCGCAGGAGCACAAGGGCCAGCCCACCGTCATCCTGGCGAAGACGGTCAAGGGCTACGGCCTGGGACCGTCGTTCGAGGGCCGCAACGCGACCCACCAGATGAAGAAGCTCACGCTCGACAACCTCAAGAAGTTCCGCGACGAGATGCGGATCCCGATCACCGACGCGAAGCTCGAGGAGAACCCGTACCTCCCGCCGTACTACCACCCCGGGGACAACGACGAGGCCATCCAGTACATGCACGAACGCCGCCAGGCGCTCGGCGGATACGTTCCGGAGCGCCGCTCGCGGTTCACCCAGGTGAACCTGCCCGACGCCTCGACGTACGACGTCGTCAAGCGCGGGTCCGGCAAGCAGGAGATCGCCACGACGATGGCCTTCGCCCGCCTGCTCAAGGACCTCCTCCGCTCGAAGGAGTTCGGCCACCGCATCGTGCCGATCATCCCCGATGAGGCCCGTACCTTCGGGATGGACGCCTACTTCCCCACCTCGAAGATCTACAACCCCAAGGGCCAGCAGTACACCTCGGTGGACCGTGAACAGCTCCTCGCCTACAAGGAGAGCCCCCAGGGCCAGATCTTGCATGTCGGTATCAATGAGGCCGGAGCCTTCTCGGCCTTCACCGCAGCCGGAACCTCCTACTCGACGCACGGCGAGGCCCTCATCCCGGTCTACGTCTTCTACTCGATGTTCGGGTTCCAGCGCACCGGGGACGCCATGTGGGCGGCGGGCGACCAGATGGCGCGCGGCTTCATCATCGGCGCGACGGCCGGCCGCACCACGCTCACCGGCGAGGGCCTCCAGCACGCGGACGGGCACTCTCTACTCCTCGCGTCGACGAACCCCGCCGTGGTGTCCTACGACCCCGCATACGGCTACGAGATCGGCCACATCGTGCAGGCCGGACTGGAGCGGATGTATGGGGGCGACCACGTCGACCCGAACGTGATGTATTACATCACCGTGTACAACGAGCCGAACGTGCAGCCGGTGCAGCCCGAGAACCTCGACACCGAGGGCCTGCTCAAGGGCATCTACCTGCTCAACGCGTCGCAGCAGGACGGACCGAAGGCGCAGCTCATGGCCTCCGGCGTCGCGGTGCCGTGGGCGCTGGAGGCACAGCAGCTCCTCGCCGAGGACTGGGGTGTCTCCGCCGACGTGTGGTCCGTCACCAGCTGGACGGAACTCCGCCGCGAGGGCCTGGATGCCCTCGAGCAGAACTTCCTTTACCCGGAGGCCGAGACCCGCGTGCCCTATCTCACCGAGAAGCTCGCGGGGCATGACGGACCCGTCGTTGCTGTGACCGACTTCATGCACGCGGTCCCCGACCAGATCCGCCAGTTCGTGCCCGGGGACTTCGCGACACTCGGCGCCGACGGGTTCGGATTCTCCGATACCCGTGCCGCTGCCCGGCGATTCTTCAAGATCGACGGACCGTCGATCGTCGTGAAGGCCCTCGAATCGCTCGTCGCCAGGGGGCTGCTCGACGCGAGCATCCCACAGGCCGCGATCGAGAAGTACCGCCTGCACGACGTGAGCGCCGGCACCTCCGGCAACGCCGGCGGCGAAAGCTGACAACAGAAGGCGACCGCCGGCCCCCGGTGGCGCGCACCAAGGAGCAGACCCTCGCCTGGCTGGGGAGTGTCTCGGGCGAGCTAGCGACCGCGACCCTCAAGCGGCTCGACGAGACCCTGCCCTGGTACGGCGACATGCCGCCCGGGCGACGATCGGCCGTCGGCCTCGTCGCCCAGGCGGGCATCACCTCGTTCATGCACTGGTTCGACGACCCCACCTCCACTCCGTGGATCGCCGCCGACGTGTTCGGCGCGGCCCCCCGGGAGCTCCTCCGATCGGTGAGCCTCACCCAGACCCTCCAGCTGATCAAGGTCACTGTCGAGGTCGTCGAAGAGCGGATGAAGGGACGAGACGAGTCCCTGCGCGAGGCAATCCTTCTGTACTCCCGCGAGATCGCCTTCGCCGCCGCGGATGTCTATGCCAGGGCCGCCGAGGCGCGTGGCCTCTGGGACGCACGGCTCGAGGCGCTCGTCGTCGACTCGATCCTTAGCGGCGAGTACGACGACGAGTTGCCGTCCCGCATCGCCGCCCTCGGCTGGCACGGGCACGGCGAGGTCTCCGTGCTCGTCGGCACCGCCCCGCCGGTGCTCGATGTCGACATGCTGCGGCGTACCGCACGGCATCTTTCGGCCGACGTGCTGATCGGGGTGCAGGGCAGCCGCCTGGTGCTTGTCATCGGGCGGGCCCACCCGACCCCGACCGACGGCGAGCCCGCGAGCGACGTCAAGCTCACCCCCTTCATGGACATCGCCACTGCGCTCGAACCCGGGTTCGGCAGCGGGCACCTCGTGCTTGGGCACCAGGTGCCGAGCCTGGTGGACGCGTCGAAGAGCGCGAAGGCGGCGCTCGCGGGCTTCGCCGTCGCACGCGCGTGGCGGAACGCGCCGCGGCCGACCTTCGCCGACGACCTGCTCCCGGAGCGCGCCCTCGCCGGCGACGCCCTTGCCAGGGCGACGCTGATCACCCGCATATACCGGCCCCTCCAGGCGCACTCCACCGAACTTCTGGCGACCCTCTGGTGCTACCTCGACAATGGACGCTCGCTTGAGGCGACGGCCCGCGAGCTGTTCGTACACCCCAACACGGTGCGCTACCGCCTGAAGCGGGTGTCCGAGGTCATCGGCTGGGACGCGACCGGTGCCCGGGAATCTCTCATCCTCCAGGCCGCGCTGGTGCTGGGGTCGATCTCCGAACCGGATGCTGCCCCGAAACGCCGCTCCCGGTGACCCGCCGCACAAACATCCGCTGGGTTTCTTGTGCGGTTGATACAGCGGCGGATGCGAATAGGCTGAGAAACTAACTAAGTGATCGTCATCGTCTGCCCCGGACAGGGCTCCCAAACTCCTGGTTTCCTCGAACCCTGGCTTGCCGAGGGTGCCTACCGTGCCCGGCTCGCCGACATGTCCGCGTCCATCGGCCTGGACCTCGAGCGGCATGGCACCGTCTCCGACGCCGACACGATCCGCGACACCGCGATCGCCCAGCCGCTCATCGTCGCCGCCGGTCTCCTCACCCTCGGCGTCCTCCTCGGCGAGGGCCGCCGCCAGCGCATCGCCGGTGTTGCCGGTCACTCCGTTGGCGAGGTCACCGCCGCCGCCGCGACGGGCATCCTGTCCACCGCCGACGCCATGACCCTCGTCCGCGAGCGTGGCCTGGCGATGGCGGATGCCGCCTCCCTCGAGCCCACGGGGATGAGCGCCGTCATCGGGGCCGACGAGGACGAGCTCCTTGCCCTGCTGTCCGAGCTGGACCTCGAGCCGGCCAATTTCAACGGGGGCGGTCAGATCGTCGTCGCGGGATCGCTCGATGCCCTCGCCCGGCTCTCCGCCGCTCCCCCGGCCAAGTCCCGCGTCATCCCGCTGCAGGTCGCCGGTGCATTCCACACACGGTATATGCGCCCGGCCGTCGAGCGCCTGCGTTCCGTTGCGGCGGGACTGCCCATGGCCGATCCCGACGTGCGCCTGTGGACCAACCGCGACGGTTCGGAGGTCGCTGACGGCGCGGCGTTCATCGAGCTGCTCGTTGGCCAGGTGAGCTCGGCGGTACGGTGGGACAAGACAATGGACGCGTTCGCGGCCGCCGGGGTCACGGGAGTGATCGAGATCGCACCAGCCGGTGCGCTCGTCGGGCTGGCCAAGCGCGGCCTCAAAGGAATGCCAACCGTGGCCGTCAAGACACCCGACGACCTAGCCGCCGCATTCGACCTCATCGATGGGACGAAATGACCACCCCGATCCTCAACCAGACCGTCGGAGCGCCGTTCGCGCGCATCTGGGGCCTCGGCGCCGCCCGCGGCGAGCACGTCGTCAGCAACGATGACATCGCCGGCCCGATCGACTCCTCCGACGAGTGGATCCGCCAGCGCACCGGCGTCATCGAGCGCCGCCGTGCCGGCAAGGACGTCGAGGCCGTCGACCTCGCGGTCGAGGCAAGCCTCGAGGCCATCGCCAACGCCGGCATCCGCCCGGACCAGATCGACGCCGTGCTCGTCTCCACAATCAGCAACTCCGTGCAGACGCCCTCGCTCGCCGCCCTGCTCGCCGACCGTATTGGCGCCACGCCGGCGCCGGCCTACGACATATCCGCCGCCTGCGCCGGGTACACCTACGGGATCGCCCAGGCCGACGCCTTCGTACGCTCCGGCCTGGCCGAGTACGTGCTCGTCGTCGGCGCCGAGAAGCTCAGCGACTTCGCGAAGCCCACGGACCGCACTATCTCGTTCCTGCTCGCCGACGGCGCGGGAGCCGCGATCGTCGGCCCGAGCGACACGCCCGGCATCTCGCCGACCGTGTGGGGATCCGACGGCTCCAAATGGGACGCCGTGAGGATGTCCTCCACCCTCGCCGAGTACCGCGACGGGGCCGGAGACGTCGAGTGGCCCACATTGCAGCAGGAGGGCCAGACGGTCTTCCGCTGGGCCGTCTGGGACATGGCGAAAGTCGCGCAGCGCGCCCTCGACGCCGCGGGCATCACGAGCGACCAGCTCGCCGCTTTCATCCCACACCAGGCGAATATGCGCATCATCGACGAGTTCGCCAAGCAGCTCAAGCTGCCCGAGTCCGTCGTCGTCGCCCGTGACATCGCTCACATGGGAAACACCTCGGCCGCGTCGATCCCCCTCGCCACCCACGCGCTCCTGCGCGATCACCCCGAGCTCAGCGGCGGCCTCGCCCTGCAGATCGGATTCGGCGCGGGGCTCGTCTTCGGGGCCCAGGTCGTCGTTCTTCCCTAGACTTGTCCCCGGTCCGTTCGAACCACCCCCTCAAGGAGATAAACACATGGCATTGTCCACCGAAGAAGTTCTTGCCGGCCTCGCCGAGCTCATCAACGACGAAACCGGCATTGCGGCTGACACGGTTGAACTGGGCAAGTCGTTCACCGACGACCTCGACATCGACTCCATCTCGATGATGACGATCGTCGTCAACGCCGAGGAGAAGTTCGATGTGAAGATCCCGGACGAAGAGGTCAAGAACCTCAAGACCGTCGGCGACGCCGTGACCTTCATCACGAACGCCCAGGGCTAAGACCCCACCACCGCACGGCCTGACCGGTCGGGACCACCCGACCGGTCGGCTGCGCGCCCGTTGCCCGGACCGCAGCGCGGCCCGGAACCAGAAAGAACTGTGATGAGCCCGAAGAAGATCGTTGTCACCGGCCTAGGAACGACCTCGCCCCTCGGCGGCAACATCGCCGACACCTGGCGGGCCCTGCTCGCCGGCGAGTCCGGTGTGCGCCCCCTCGAGCAGGAGTGGGTGGCCAAGTACGACCTCCCCATCACATTCGCCGCCCAGGCAAAGGTGCCGTCGGCCGACGTGCTCACCCGCGTCGAGACGAAGCGCCTCGACCCCGGCAGCCAGTTCGCGCTTATCGCAGCCCGCGAGGCCTGGGCCGACGCAGGCTCCCCCGACATCGACCCCGAGCGCATCGCGGTGGACTATGCCACGGGCATCGGCGGCATCTGGACCCTCGTCGACGCCTGGGACGTGCTGCGCGAGAAGGGTCCACGCCGCGTGCTGCCGATGACCGTTCCGATGCTCATGCCCAACGCCCCGGCAGCCGCCATCAGTATGGCGCTGTCCGCCCGCGGCGGCGCACGCACGGTGGTGTCCGCCTGCGCGTCGAGCACCGAGTCCATCGCCAACGGGTACGCCCACCTCCAGGCCGGGCTCGCCGACATCATCATCGCCGGCGGCACCGAGGCCGCCATTCATCCGCTTCCCATCGCCTCCTTCGCGGCTATGCAGGCGCTGTCCAAGCGCAACGACGACCCGGCCCGCGCGTCGCGTCCTTACGACGTCGACCGCGACGGCTTCGTGCTCGGCGAGGGCGCCGGCGCCATCGTGCTCGAGACCGAGGAGCACGCCATCGCCCGCGGCGCCCGCATCTACGCGGAGCTCGCCGGTGGCGCTGTCACCAGCGACTCGCACCACATCACCGCCCCCGACCCCGAGGGGTCGGCGGCCGCCCGCGCGATGCTCGCCGCGCTCGACCAGGCCGGTGCGGGGATAGCGGATGTCTCTCATATCAACGCGCACGCCACGAGCACCCCCGTCGGCGACATCGCCGAGTACAAGGCCATGCTCCGGGTCTTCGGCGACCACCTGTCGTCGATCCCGGTCTCCGCAACCAAGGGCGCCACCGGGCACCTGCTCGGCGGCACCGGGGCGCTCGAGGCGATTTTCACGATCCTCGCCCTGCACCACCGCACCGCGCCGCCGACCATCAACCTCGACAACCAGGATCCGGCGATCCCGCTCGACGTGGTCACCTCGCCGCGACCCCTCGGTGACGGCGACCTGCTCGCGATCAGCAACTCCTTCGGCTTCGGCGGCCACAACGCCGTCGTCGCCTTCCGCAGCTACTAGGCACGGCGCCGACGCAGGGTTTTCGCGGTGGCCCGTGGCCGCGGCGCTGCCGCAGGGTGTCGTGGCTGTGCGGGGCCGGCTGGTGAGCGGGCCGGCTGGTGAGTTCGCGCGAGGGTTGACGCTGCTGCGGC
Organism: Microbacteriaceae bacterium; assembly: GCA_014378715.1. GTDB lineage: Bacteria > Actinomycetota > Actinomycetes > Actinomycetales > Microbacteriaceae > Marisediminicola. Next base: position 16,222 of record JACMNE010000044.1, on the reverse strand, counting down.
ACCGACTGGCCGGGCCGCCGCGTGTCAGCCGACCTTGTGCAACCAGACGACCTGGCTGGAGTCGCTCGCGTGGCGGAACGCCTCGAGCTCGTCGTCCCAGGCCTGGCCGAGCGCGAGCCGCAGCTCCCGGTGCAACTCGAGTGCGTTCGAGCCCGCGACCTCCATGGCGTAGCGCACCCGGTCCTCCGGGATCACGACGTTGCCCACAGTGTCGGTCTGCGCGAAGAAGATGCCGAGGTCGGGGGTGTGCACCCAACGGCCCCCGTCGGTGCCGAATCCGGCGTCCTCGGTGACCTCATACCGCAGGTGCTCCCAGCCCCGCAGTGCCGACGCGAGCACTGCTCCCGTACCCGGGGCGCCCTCCCAGTAGAACTCTGAACGGAGCGATCCCCGCAGCACTGGCTGGTCGTTCCAGTCGAAGTTGACGGCACGACCGAGAGCACGTCCGGTCGCCCACTCGATGTGGGGTGCGAGCGCACGAGGAGCGGAGTGCACGTACAGCACTCCGCGAGCAGTTGCAGCAGCCACGATAACTCCGTTCGGTTAGGTGCGACTTCCCCATCGACCTGGTGAACGGATGCTCTCAAAACTGAATAGACACTTGGTAAGTGCCGGCGGCTAACCGCTTCGCTCATTATGGCGGATCCACCCGTCAAACGGCAAGGTGTCCACGACATCCGCTCGCAATCTATACTCGGTATAGGTTTTGTCGGAGGGAGAGCGGATGTCGGTGCGCGATGGCCTTGTCGCGGTGCTCACGCTCGGTCCCGCCTATGGGCTGCAACTGCATGCCGAGTTCGCGAGCCGCGCCAGCCATCGCGGGCCGGTGAACGTGGGCCAGATCTACTCCACCCTCGACCGCCTCACCACACAGAGCCTCATCCGTCCGTCCGGAGAGACGCACGACGGGCTCCCCCTGCACCGGCTGACCTCTGCAGGCCGCACGGCCGCGCGCCAGTGGCAGACGGTGCCGTGCGTGTCGGGGCTTCCGGAGTGGACGGACATGCTCGACCAGGTGCTCGTCACCGCGACACTGCACTCCGGCAGGGCTCTCGGGCTGGTCTCGTGCTTCGAGGAGTGGTGGGCGGCAGAACTGGCCGGCAGCGCCACCAGCACGGTGTCGTCGCAGGGGCGGGCCGAGGAGCGTCTTGCCCGATCCGCCGCAGCACACCGGGCACAGGCCGCACTCGACTGGCTGGCCGACGCACGTTCGGTGATCGACGCGCGGGCCGTGCGCGGGTATTCGGACCTGCGGCCCCGTCGCGGCCGCCGCCCGAGCGCCCCGGTCGCGCCCTAGCGCTCGTGCCGAGCGTTGCAGGCCGAGGGAACGGTCGCGGTGCAGCGCTACTTCGCCTCGGCGTAGGTGTCGACGATCGCGACGGTGAGCGGGAAGTCCACCGGCAGGTCCGCGAACAGCAGACGCCCGGCATCCGCTGCGGCCGCCCTGATCTCCTCACCGACCCGCTCCGCGAGGTGCGCCGGAGCGTGCACCACCACCTCGTCGTGCAGGAAGAACACCAGGTGCGGCTCGTGGACGAGCCCGATGTCGCCGCCGAGGGCGCGCAGCCGTCCGCGGAGTCCCGCCATCCAGCACAGGGCCCACTCGGCCGCGGTCCCCTGCACCACGAAGTTGCGGGTGAACCTGCCCCAGGAGCGCGCCTGGTTGCGCGCGCGCACCACATCCGCTGCCGTCGCCGTCTCGTCGTAGTCAGCGGATGCCCCGCGTGGGGAGCTGCGTCCGAGGCGGGTGGTGACGATCTCCCCGCGCTCCCCTGCCCGCGCCGCGGCCTCGACGTAAGCGATGGCGCGCGGATAGCTCTTCGCGAGCCGCGGGAGCAACCGGCCGGACTCCCCCGACGTTGCCCCGTACATCGCCCCCAGCATCGCGACCTTCGCGTGGTCGCGAGTGTCTACAGCTCCGCTCGCGACGATCCCCGCGTACAGGTCGCCAGAGGCACCGGCCTCCGCCATCCCGCGGTCGGCGGGGAGCGCAGCGAGGATCCTTGGTTCGAGCTGAGCGGCATCCGCGACCACGAGCTTCCAGCCGGCATCGGCGATGACCGCGCCGCGCACCTGCTTGGGAAGCTGCAGCGCGCCGCCGCCCCCCTTGCTCGCCCAGCGTCCGGTGACGACCCCGCCGGGCACATAGTCGGGGTGGAACCGCCCGGAGACCACGTTGGCCTCCAGCCAGGCCCAGCCGTTGGCACTCAGCAGCCGCGCCATCTTCTTGTAGGCGAGCAGTGGCTCGATGGCGGGGTGGTCGATGTTCTGGAGCTCCCATGACCTGGTCGACTCGGCCTGGATGCCGGCACGCCCGAGGGCGCGAAGCAGTTCCGGCGGTGAGTCCGGGTTGAGGTCGGGGGCGGAGAGCTCGGCGCGCACCCGTTCGAGCTGCTCGACCATATGCTCAGGACGCTCGTCCCCGCGCGGACGCGGTCCGAGCACCCGTTCGAGCAGGCTCTCGTGGGCCTCGGTCCGCCACGGCAGCCCAGCGAAACGGATCTCCGCGGCCACGAGGGCCCCGGCTGACTCGGCGGAGAGGAGGCGTGAGATGCGCGCGGGGTCCTGTGCGGTGCCGACCGCGGCGCGCTGCCGCAGGAACTCGGCGATGGGGTCTGCCGACGCCGGCCCCGCCCCGTCCTCGTCATCGTCATCGAACAGCGTCGCCGCGCGCACAACGACCCGCGGTTCGGGGGACGCCAGGCTCCACTCGTCCTGGGACGACCTGGCCAGAGCGGATGTCGCGGTGAGCGCCGATCCGCGCAAGATGGCATGACACAGCCTCAGATCGACGCACCGTTCGACCCTCACCCCCTCCCGGAGCAGCTGTGGGTACCAGCGACTCGTGTCGTCCCAGACCCAGCGGGCACGTTCGCGCGCGCTCCGTTCGCGTCTGGCGACCTCGACGGCCAGGGAGTCGATCACATGTGCGGGTTCGAGGAGGATCCCGTGGTCGTCGAAGATGGTGGCGAGAATCTCGCCGCGCGAGCGGGCCAGGACGACGTGCATCCGACCAGTCTGCTACGCGTCGGGGCCGAAGCCCTCCATCAGGCGGGAGCGGATCATGAACCGTTTGCCCTCCGGCGCCTCGAGTGAGAATCCGCTGCCGCGCCCGGGCACGACGTCGACGCTCAGGAAGGTGTGGCTCCAGTACTCGAACTGCTCGACCGACATCCAGAAGTCGATGACCTGCGGCTCGCCGCCGGTGGGGGCGATGTCGAGACGGCCGAGGAGAACGTCGCGGTCGCTGGTGAGGAAGTCGCCGGCTGCGAAGCACATCGGGCTGCTTCCGTCGCAACATCCGCCAGATTGGTGGAACATCAGGGGGCCGAATTTGCCCCAGAGCATCCTCAGGAGCTCGACGGTGGCCGGGAGGAACTCGACGCGGGGAACGGTCTCCCCCGGCACGGTCACGGTGGCTGAGACGGTCTCGATGACGGACATCGGCGTCCTTTCTCCTGAATGATGCAGGGTGTTGCGGGGTCGTGCTGGGCTCTGCGGAATTGATGCATTCCGGTGAGAATGGCAAGTGCCGGCCGCTGCCTGAACGGCGACCGGCACCTGGTCGTGGGGGAATCGGTTTAGAAGAAGCCGAGCTTGTCCTCCGAGTATGACACCAGAAGGTTCTTGGTCTGCTGGTAGTGGTCGAGCGCGAGACGGCTGTTCTCGCGGCCGATTCCCGAGCTCTTGTAGCCGCCGAACGCCGCACCGGCCGGGTAGGCGTGGTAGTTGTTCACCCAGACTCGTCCGGCCTGGATGTCGCGGCCCGCCCGGTAGGCGACGTTGCCGTTGCGCGACCACACGCCGGCACCGAGGCCGTACAGGGTGTCGTTGGCGATCGAGATGGCGTCGTCGTAGCCGTCGAAGCTCGTGACGGCAAGGACCGGTCCGAAGATCTCCTCCTGGAAGAGGCGCATCTTGTTGTGGCCCTCGAAGATCGTCGGCTGCACGTAGTAGCCGCCGCTCAGGTCGCCGCCGAGGTCGACGCGCTCGCCTCCGAGGAGCAGCTTCGCGCCCTCCTGCTTGCCGATGTCGATATAGCTGAGGATCTTCTCCAGCTGGTCGTTGGAGGCCTGCGCGCCGACCATCGTGTCGGTGTCGAGCGGGTTGCCCTGGATCGCCTTCGCTGTGCGGGCGACGGCGTCGCCGAGGAAGCTGTCGTAGATCGGCTTCTCGATGAGGGCACGGCTGGGGGCGGTGCAGACCTCGCCATTGTTGAAGGCGAAGAGCACAAAGCCCTCCTGCGCCTTGTCGTAGAAGGCATCGTCGTGGTCGGCGACGTCCTTGAAGAAGACATTGGGGCTCTTGCCGCCGAGCTCGAGGGTCGCGGGGATGATGTTGGCGCTCGCGTACTGCAGGATGAGGCGGCCAGTCGTGGTCTCCCCCGTGAAGGCGATCTTGCGGATGCGCGGGCTCGATGCGAGCGGCTTGCCCGCCTCGACGCCGAAGCCGTTCACGATGTTCACGACCCCGGGCGGAAGGATGTCGCCGATGAGCTCGATGAGCACGAGGATCGACACAGGGGTCTGCTCGGCCGGCTTGAGCACGATCGCGTTGCCGGCAGCCAGGGCAGGGGCGAGCTTCCAGACGGCCATCAGGATCGGGAAGTTCCAGGGGATGATCTGCCCGACGACGCCGAGCGGCTCGTGGTAGTGGTACGCAGTCATCGAGCCATCCATCTCGGCGAATGCGCCCTCCTGGGCACGGATCGCGGAGGCGAAGTAGCGGAAGTGGTCGGCGGCGAGGGGGATGTCTGCGTTGAGGGTCTCGCGGACTGGCTTGCCGTTGTCCCACGTCTCGGCGACGGCGAGCAGCTCAGTGTTGGCGTCGATCACGTCGGCGATGCGGTTCAGCACCGCCGCACGCTCGGTGGCCGAGGTCTTGCCCCAGGCGGGGGCCGCCCGGTGCGCGGCGTCGAGGGCGAGCTCGATGTCGGCCGCGGTGCCCCTGGCGACCTCGGCAAACGGCTTGCCGTTCACGGGTGAGATGTCCTCGAAGTACTGGCCCTCGACGGGCTTCACCCACTCGCCGCCGATCCAGTTTTCGTAGCGCGGCTTGAAGGTGACCTTCGCGTCTTCGGATCCGGGTGTTGCGTAGGTGGTCATGGCACTCCTTGTGACGTCGTTGTCGTGGCGACCCGACTCGGGTCTGCGTGTCGCAATCTAGCCGAGGAAAGGTTGCGACCACGTTGCGAGGAGAACTCAGTGCGAGCACCAGCTCAGCGAGCGCCGACTTCGGCCTCGATGTGCTCGATCCGCGACACGACCCCCGCGCGCTTGGGCGACCTGGGCGGCAGCAGGCTCAAGCACGCCTTCCACACCTCGGTGTCGTAGGCGGCCTCATCGGTGCGCGCGTAGCCGAGGAGAGTCTCGACGGAGGCATCGGTGAGCAGTGCATCGCGCAGCCGCGTGCGCACCTCCCCGCGGATCCCGACGATGCCGGGGGCAGCGGATGCCGGGAGGACCGGTCCCTGGTACGCCGCGAGTGCCACGCGGTGCGCCCCCCGTTCGAGGAATGCGAGCACTCGATGCGCGTCGAGGTCGACCGGCCTGGCGAGCCGGTACGGACGGGAGAGCGGGGTCAGCTTCGGCGCGAAGGCGTCGATGGCCTTCCGCAGCCGCACCATCTCGGCCCGGAGGGTGACGTTCGCGCCCTCGCTCTCGTAGACGAGTTCGGCGAGCCTTTCGGCGGTCAGCCCATCGGGGTGCCAGGCGAGGATCGTCATGATCTCGGCGTGCCGGGGAGACAGCTCGATCGACCGCCCCTGGTACTCGAGGGTGCCGTGGTCGCGGCCGAGGGTGTGCAGGGCGGGGGCGATCGCCGTGGGCCGCGCGCTCTCCCTCTGTGCGGGCCGACGGGCAGCGCTGTCCAGTCGTTGGATGCGCATCTCGGCCTCGACGGCGGCGACGGCGGCCTCGATAAGCGGGAGTGTGTGGGGGGCGACGGCCTCGTCTCCCCCGGTGATGTCGATGACGCCGATGACCGCGCCTGAGTCGGGGTCGTGCACCGGCACTGCAGTGCAACTCCACGGGTGCACAACGGGGTTGAAGTGCTCTGCGCGCTGGATCTGGATGCCGTGGTCGAGGGCGAGGGCCGTTCCAGGGGCGCTGGTGCCGACGCGGGACTCCGACCAGTCGGCTCCCTCGACGAACATCATCTCCTCGGCGCGGCGCTTGAGGGCGCGGTCCCCGTCGATCCAGAGCAGGCGGCCGCCCGCGTCGCCGACGGCCACGATGAGGCCGGAGTCCACGGCGTGCCGGGTGAGCAGGCGGTGCACAACGGGCAGCACAAGGGACAGCGGATGTGAACGCCGGTACTCCCTCAGGTCGTCGTCGTCGAGGGCGAGCTCCGGGCTCGCCGTCGAGGGGTCGAGCCGCAGCTGCAGGGAACGCTCCCACGACTCCTGCACCACCTGGCGCACACCACCGGTGGAGCGGCCGTCCGAGATGACCCGTTCGTGTGCTCTGGCCAGCCGGGCGGAGAGCTCGCTGACCGAGTCCACGAAGGGCATGGCAAGCCACGGGTTGCGCATCACACCCCCCGATCGTCCCTGGTCGCAGGTGACCCGCGCCGCGCGAGGATCATGTGAGCAGCATATCGGCTGAGGCCCGGAATGGTCCGGCCCGCCACATCCGCCGGCCCACCGGGTGCGCACCGTGCGCTGGTCATCATTCAGGAGTTCGGGCCGCCGACCCCGGTCATCATTCAGGAGAAGCGGATGTCGCGACACCGCGTCACGCGCAGAACGTGCGCGATGGGGCGGTGAGACGACTCGATCCGTCACATTCGCTCATTTCACGCAAGAAGCCGCCCCGCGCCAACCGGAACTCCTGATTGATGAAATGAGGGGAGGCCGCCGGGCACGCCGAACTCCTGATTGATGACCGAACCGGGTCAGTGCAGCAGCTCGCCCGCCTTGTTGAGCACGTTCTTCTCGCCGGCCTCGATCGGCACGGCGAAGCGGTTCTGCTTCGGCGGCAGCGGGCAGTTGAAGTTGTAGCTGAACCCGCACGGCGGCAGGTAGGCGCGGTTGAAATCGAGGGTGATCGACCCGTCGGCGTTCGGGGCGACCATGAGGAAGCGTCCGACGCTGTACGTGGTGTCGCCGTTCGTGGCGTCGGCGAACACGAGGAGCAGGGCGCGGCCCTCCTTGAACGCGGCGAGGTTGTAGTCCACGCCGTCCTTCGTGAACGTGATCTCACCCGGCAGGACCTTCTCGCGCGGTTTGCCCTCGTCCTTGAGATGCTCGATGCCCACGCTCGTGCCGCCCTCAATCTCGGTCCACCTCGCGGTGATCACCCAGTCGGGGTTGTAGTCGAAACCGTCGATGCGGCCGAAGTCGCGGATGCCCTCCGATTGGGCGTCCCAGACGCGGAGGGCGTAGCTGCCGTCCTCGCTCGCGATCACGAAGCCCGTGACGGTGGGGCTGAACACGACACTGCCCGGCGTGGGCGAGTCCTTGCCTGCGACGATCGCCTCGCCGTCGACGAGCACGCCGTCGACCACGATGCCGTCGGCGGCCGACGCCGTCACCTTCAGTCCGGACTGGCCGACCGGGAGCGGTGCCCAGAGCCCCGGCACCCCGTAGACGGGCTGCTCGGAGTCGATCCACTGCGTGCCGACGAGGGCGAGGTTGCCCTGCGGAGCCGTCACGGCCTGCTCGCGGCGCCCGCGGAAGACGGCGAGCACCTCCGCGGGGGTCGGGGCGGGAACGGCGGGGGCTGTGGTGTCGGTCATGAGTCCATCCTTGTCGAAGTCCCCGTCCTCAACGACCAGCGGTGCCCGTTTATGCCGATCCGGTCTGTGCAGATCCGGTCGCCTCGAGGATGAACCGCACCGTGCGCGCCGGCTGGTCCCAGTGGGGGAAGTGCCCGCAGTCGTGGAACCCGTGGAAGGTAGCGGAAGGGAACCGCTCGAGAGCGGTGCTCGCCTGGCTGGGCAGGGTGACGCGATCCTGCCGCCCCCAGCCGATCGCGACGCGGCCCCGCGGAAAGCCAGCGCCCGCCTGCGTCGGCCCGTGCGCCAGCGCGTCGAGGGCCTCGTCGAAGCTCGGCGCCCTGGCGATGCTGCGTAGCTCCGTCTGCACCACGCTCGGCTCGAGTCGCCGGGGATGCGCGCTGAACTGCGACAGCAGGGCGATGCGGCCGAGCCCCGACCGGGCCAGCACCGGCACGATCGGCTGCAGCGCCCGCACCAGGGCAGCGGATGTCGCGATGCTCACCCCGAACACCCGCTGCTGCACCGGCGTCCAGAAGCCTCCGGGCGCCAGCGCGACGACGCCGCCGCCGTGCCCACGACGCGCGAGCTCGAGGGCGATCCTGGCGCCGAGGGAGCTGCCCGCGACATCCGCTTGATCCAGCCCCGCGGCGGAGAGGTAGTCTTCGACCGCATCGGTGAGGGTCTCGACCGTGACCCGGCCGGGGAGCGGGGAGCTCTCGCCGAAACCGGGCAGGTCGACGGCGATGACATCGCGCGCCCGGGCGAGGGCCGGGAAGACGGGTGCCCAGGTCGCCCAGGACGACCCCAGGCCGTGGATCAGCACGAGCGGGCGGCCCTCCCCGCGACGGACGGTGAACAGGGTGGGGGCACTCATGCGGACTCCTCGGTGGCGATGGCCTGGCCCCCCACTTGTACCAGCGCTCCCCGGGCGTTGCCCGATCGCAGGCCTGAATGCAGGGTAGGTAAGGCTGCCCGGTGTGGCGCAGCCCAGCCGTACGTGATTTCCTGTGCTCATGACCCAAGAGAAGTCCGCCGCCCCCGCCGGACACCCGAACGAACTCAACGACGCCAACCTGGCCGACCGACTCAACTGGCTGCGTGCCGCGGTGCTCGGGGCGAACGACGGAATCGTCTCCGTCGCCGCGGTCGTCGTCGGGGTGGCCGGGGCGACCAGCTCGGTCCCCGCCATCGCCACCGCTGGTATCGCCGCCTTGGTCGGTGGGGCGATCTCGATGGCCCTAGGCGAATACGTGTCGGTCAGCAGTCAGAGCGACAGCCAGAGGGCGCTCATCGCCAAGGAGCGGCAGGAGCTCATCGACTACCCGGAGGAGGAGCTCGAGGAGCTCGCCGGGATGTTCCGCGCCAAGGGCATCTCGGCCGAGACGGCGCACATCGTCGCCGTGGAGCTCACCGAGAAGGACGCCCTGCGCGCCCACCTCTCCGAGGAACTGCACATCACGGAGGACGACGTGGTGAGCGCCTGGCACGCCGCGTGGGTCTCTGCCGTCGCGTTCACCACCGGCGCAGCGCTCCCCCTGATCGCCATGCTCTCCCCGCTCGGCGACGCCCGCGTTCCGGTGACGTTCGCCGCGGTCCTCGTCGCCCTCGCTCTCACCGGAGCGTTCGGGGCGAGGCTCGGCGGGGCGTCGGTCACCAGGTCGATCGTGCGGGTTGTGGTCGGAGGCGCGGCCGCCCTCGCCTTCACCTTCCTGATCGGCTCACTGCTCGGTTCCTCCGGCCTCGTCTGATCGGCGCCCCGTGACCCGCATCCTCGTGGTCGAGGACGATATCGAGATGGGCGCGCTCGTCGAGCGCGGACTCGTAGGCGAGGGCTATGAGGTGCTCTTGGTCGGGAACGGCATGGACGCGCTGATCGCGCTGGCCACCGGCGAGTTCGCCGCCGCGGCGATCGACGTGATGCTGCCGCAGATGAGCGGGTTCGAGATCTGCCGGAGGATCCGCGAGACCGGCAGCACCATGCCTGTAATCCTGCTCACGGCCAGGGACGCGATCGAAGACCGGGTGTTCGGACTGGACTCGGGGGCCGACGACTACCTCACCAAGCCATTCGCCATCGCCGAGCTCAACGCACGCATCCGCGCCCAGCTCCGACGCCAGGGGTCGGGGTCGACCACCCTGCTCCGGGCCGGCGACCTCACGCTCGACACCCTCACGGTGCGGGCGAGCGTGCGGGACCGTGTCGTGGCGCTGAGCGTCAAGGAGTTCTCACTGCTGCGGCTGCTGGTGTCGAGGATCGGCCGGGTCGTGACCCGCCATGACATCCTCGAGGACGTCTGGGGCTCCGCGGCCCACTTCGAGCACACCATCGTCGACCAATACATCAGCTACCTGCGCAAAAAGCTCGAGCTGAGCGACGCCGGCCTGCGCATCACCACCGTGCGGGGCGCCGGGTACCAGCTGGACCTCGACGTGCCCACCCCCGACCCGTTCGCGCGCCTGTAATGCGCGTGCGGTCCTGGTCGATCCGGGTGCGGATCACCGTCGGCAGTGTGCTCATCGCCGCCGTCCTGCTGGTGCTCGCGGCCGGCGCCATCCACCTGCAGATCCGGTCGATCACCGAGCGATCCGACGAATCGCTCGCGACGAGCGACTTGACTCCGATCGAAGCCGACATCCGCTCGAACCCGACGGAGACCCCCGACATCCCGGCCTCCGGGGTTCTTGTGGTCATCCTCGGCCCGCAAGGAACCGCGCCCGTAGAGACGGTGCCGCGCGGGATTCACGAGGCGATCGAGCGCCGCCGCGGCGCCGACAGCACGTTCCAGGTCGGCACGCAGGACGCCAACTATGTGGTGGTGACCCGCACGGTGGCCACGGACGCCGGAGACTGGCACCTGGCCGCGGCCCGAAGCACAGCGGCGAGCGACCTGACCGTCGCTGCAATCGACCGGTCGCTGGTGATCGGGCTCGTGTTCGTGCTCGCCGCATTTGCCGTGGCGGCATGGCTGCTCGCCACGGCCGCCCTGCGCCCGGTCGCGCGTATGCGGGCGAACGCAGAGCGGCTCGGCGCTGGTGACGGAGGGGGCGAGCTTCCCGTCGGAACAGCCGACGACGAACTGTCGGCCCTCGCCCGCACGCTCAACGCGTTCATCGCGAGGGTGCGCACGACGGCGGCGAGGGAGCGCCAGATGGTGTCGGATGCGAGCCACGAGCTGCGCACCCCGCTCGCCGTGATCACCACCCAGCTCGAGCTCGCGCACGGGAGCTTCGGTGACGCAGCGGCGCTCGAACGCGAGCTGCGGGCCGCGGAGGTCTCGCTCGCCCGGCTGTCCCGGCTAGCCACGACCCTGCTCCAGCTCTCCCAGCTCGAAGCGCTCGAGGCGACCGGAGGGGCGGGTCGCGGCGAGTCAGCCGCGTCCTCGGAGCTCGTGACCGAGCTGATGCTCGCCGTCGACCGGGCGAGGTCGCTGGCGGCACCCGACGACATCTCGGTCGAGTTCGAGGTCGGCGCGCTATGGGAGGGCGAGGTTTATCCCATCGCGGCGACCTCCTTCGGACGCATCCTGGACAACCTCGTGATGAACTCGATCAACGCCTGCGATCCGGGTGGGCAGGTCTCGGTCGACGTGCGCCAGTCCGACGGCGAGTTGCGGGTCGTGGTGACCGACTCGGGCACAGGCATTCCCGAGGAGTTCCTGCCGCTCGCCTTCGACCGGTTCTCCCGCCCCGACTCGTCCCGGGCGCGGTCCTCCGGCGGCAGTGGGCTGGGGCTCGCCCTCGTGCGTGCCCTCGTCGACCGGGCGGGGGGTCGCGTCGACCTGCGCAACGGGCCGTCTGGCGGTGCCGTCGCGAGTGTCACGCTCGCCAAGGCGGCGGCACCCCCGCCGACTCCGGCGAATATGTGAGCATTCGAGTGTTTTCGGGGCTCTGATCCGGGTTCCGCCCGGGCACCGGCCGCGATGCTGGAGTCATGACCCAGCTCACCACCCCCGGCATCACGGCAGCGACCCGCACCCGCGCCCGGAACGGGCGCCGACGGGCGAACGCCGGCGACCTGCTCGTGGTGCTGAGCTGGACCTCTGTCGCCGTCGCCATCAGCCTGTACCTCGCCTACGGGGGCGCGGCCGACTTCACCTCCCTGTCGGGGATCGTCAGCGGCATCGGAATCATCGGCGGCCTCATCGGGACCGACCTGATCCTTGTGATGCTCGTGCTCGCCGCCCGGCTGCCGTTCATCGACCGCACCGTCGGACAGGACAGGGCGATCGCGGTGCACCGCTCCCTCGGCAAGCCGGCCCTCTACTTCCTGCTGGCCCACGGGGTGCTGCTGACCCTCGGCTACGGAATCAGCGCGGGCCTCGACCCCGTCGCCGAGACGATCTCGCTCTTCTCGACCGTCGCCGACATGCCGCTGGCCTACCTGGGCCTGGGCCTGCTCATCATGGTCGTCGTGACCTCCTTGGTCGCGGTGCGCAGGAGGTTTGCCTATGAAGCGTGGCACCTCATCCACCTGCTCAGCTATGCAGCGGTGCTCGTCGCCGTGCCTCACCAGCTGAGCGCGGGAGGGGTCCTCGCCGACGGCAGCTGGCAGCGTGCCTACTGGATCGTCCTGTTCGTGGTCGCCTTCGGCGCCATCGCCTGGTTCCGGTTCGCCGTTCCGGCGATCCGCACCGCCCGCCACGGTCTGCGCGTCACCGGCATCGAACCCGTCGCTCCCGGGGTCAGCTCGATCCACCTGAGCGGCCGGGACCTCGACCGGCTCCAGGTCGCCGGCGGCCAGTACGCGATCTGGCGGTTCTGGAGCCGTGGCACCTGGTGGCATGCCCACCCCATCTCCTTCTCCGCCATGCCCACGGGCACGAGCGCGCGCATCACCGTGCGTGAGCTCGGGCGTGGGACCGGGCGCCTGGGCCGAATCCGTGCCGGCACGTTCGTGTCGATCGAAGGTCCCTACGGCGTCTTCACCGATGCGGCCCGCACCTCGCCCTACCTGGCGGTCATCGCCGCCGGGATCGGCATCACCCCGGCCCGCACCCTCCTGGAGCAGTCAACCCTGCGCCACGGGGAGGCCACCGTGCTCCTGCGCGGCACGGACAACGACCAGCGCTATCTCTGGAACGAGGTGTTCGCGCTCGCCGCCCGGGACGGGTCGAGTGTGTACACGATGCTCGGCCACCGACCGCGCGGGGCGTCGACCTGGCTGTCGCAGGAGGCCGCCGGGCGCGGGGTGACCATCGAGTCGGTCTTCCCGAGGATCGCCGAGTCCGACCTGTTCATCTGCGGTCCGCAGCCGTGGGCCGACCTGGTGATCCGCGACGCCCTGGCCGCCGGCATCTCCCGCCGCCAGATCCACGTCGAGAAGTTCGAATCATGAGGAAGCGCGCCGTCGTCGCGAGTGTGCTCTCGTCGCTCGCCGTGCTCGTCTTCGGCTGGCAGATGGGCACCCAGGCCATTGGGGTCTCCACTCTCGCTACGGGCACCCTCACCACGACACCCGTGACCACGACACCCGTGACCACGACCCCAGTGACCACCACCCCGGCCACCAGCACCCCGGCCACCGCGGGCGTGGCTGGCACCTTCACCGGCTCCGCGGCCTCAACCCGCTACGGAACCGTGCAGGTGTCCATCACCGTCGCTGGCGGCTCCATCACCGACGTCACCGCGCTGAAGCTCACCGATGCCGACCGCAAGTCCGTGCAGATCAGCAGCCGGGCCGCGCCCGTCCTGCGGCAGAGCGTGCTCGCCGCCCAATCCGCGAAGGTCAGCGTCGTCAGCGGGGCGACCTACACGAGCGATGGGTACCTGCAGTCGCTCCAGTCCGCCCTCGACCAGGCAGGGCTCTGAACGTGGTCGTGCACACCTTCCCCACCATGGGCACCGTCGCCAGTCTCCGCTCCGCTCCGCTGACATCCGCTGTGCTGACCGTTATCGAGAGGTCCTTCGAGCGCACCGAGAGGGTCTTCAGCCTGTACCGGCACGACTCCGCGCTCAGCCGGATAGCCCGCGGGGAACTCAGCCTGCGGTCCTCCGGAAGCGAGGTGCTCGATGCCTACGCCGAGGCGCTCGACTGGCGTGCGCGCACAGGCGGCAACTTCACCCCGCACCGCCCGGACGGCACGATCGACCTCTCTGGGATCGTCAAGGCCATCGCGATCAGCGACGCAGGGGAGATACTCGACGCCAACTGCGACTCGTGGGTCCTCTCGGTCGGTGGCGACGTGCTCGTGCGGGGGTTCGACATCGGGGAAGACGAACCCGGGGTCGCGGCACCATGGCACTGCGGCGTCGTCGACCCGGACGACCGCGGTGGTCTCCTCGGAGTGATCGCGCTCACGGGCCAGCGCCGCGCGATCGCCACCTCCGGAATGGCCGAGCGGGGCGACCACATCTGGCGCACCGACCGCGCGGAAGAGTTCAGCCAGGTGAGCGTCATCGCCTCCGACATCGTCACGGCCGACGTGCTCGCCACCGCCATCCTCTCCGGCGGCCGCGACGAGCTGGATCGCGCCGTCGACGCATGGCCGATCGATGTGGTCGCGGTGACCCGCACGGGCGAACTGCTCGCCACCCCGCACATCCGCTCGGAATGGACGCCGGTCACCGTGGCGTAGCCTGCTGATCCGCAGTGCGCGACCCGACGGCGCGCCCCACCCGGGATGCCAGGGCGAGCGATGGGCGCTCGACCCAGCGCAGCATCAGCCAGGCGGCGAGCAGCGACACGGGCACGGAGACAAGCGCACCCAGCCACCACCTGCCCGGACCGGCGAGCTCCGCGAATGTCACCACGATCGGGAAGTGCACCAGATAGAGACTGAAGCTGAGCGTGCCGAGCCACACCACGGGACGCGCGCTCAGCACCCTGTGCAGGGGCGGCCAGAACGCGACCACCGCGACGATGAGCACGGCACCGGGCACCCGCAGTGACAGGGCGACGTCGTTCCAGGGGGCCGAGAGCAGTGGTCGCAGGAGCCAGTAGGCGACCAGCAGCAGGGGTCCGGCGACCAGCAGCCCGGTCCACGCCGCGGTCCCCCAGCTCTTCTCCGACAGGCGGGCAGCGGATGTCGCGAGGCTCGCGTAGTTCGCGGCGAGCAGCCCGCCCAGCGCGAAGGCGGGCAGGTACATCAGCGGCGGGGTGGCGGTGAGGTACCCGAGAGAGCTCGTTGCGCAGAGAAGGGCCGCCCACACCGGCCAGCGACGGGTCGTCGCGGCCGCGAGGATCACGGCGATCGGCAGCAGGAGCGAGAACCACATCTCCCAGGCGAGCGACCAGAGCGGCGGGTTGATCACGGGCCGCCCGATCTCGGTGAGCAGGCTCGCCTCGCGCAGGATGTTGCCGATCCCGATGTCGGGAGCGGCCTGTTTGGCGAGCCACGCTCCCCCGCCACCGGTGCGCGGCACCAGGGCGATCCACGCCGCGGCGAGCACCACGGACACCACGACCGGGATCCCCAGACGGATGATGCGCCTGGGGTAGTAGGCAAACCAGTCGTACCTGCGGGATGCGCCCCCGGCCAGCGGGGACCGCACCAGCACGAGTCCGCTGAGCACAAAGAAGACGAGCACGAACTCGGGCCCGGCGAAGAGGATCTTGAGCGGGGACAGCGTGACCCACCAACCGGTCGACAGGAACGCCACGTTCGCGCTCGACTCGTAGGCGGCGGAGACGGCGGGGATCGTCATCGACACGTGGTGCACGAGCACCACGACCGCCGCGACCCCGCGGAGGGCGTCAAGGGCGAGGAGCCGCTCGGGGCGGTCGGTCGTCTCAGCGGTCACACCAGACGACGCTAGCCCGGGTGACGGAGTTCCGCGACCCGTTGTGCGGGATGCGCCGGATCCGCAGGGCTTGCGTGGGCGCTAGGGTGACGGGATGATCGCTGCGCTGCCGGAATGGTCCGTTCGTCCCTTGGAGACCACGGACCGGGAGGTGTGGTCGGCCCTGTACCGCGGCTACCGGCGTTTCTACGAGATGCCCGATGACGACGCGGTGCTCGAAACCACCTGGGAGTGGGTCACGACCGGCGCCCACGGGCTGAGCTGCATCGTCGCCGTCGACCCGGCCGGCAAGGTCGCCGGCCTCGCCCACCTCCGCGTGTTCGCGGACCCGTCCGAGGCCAGGCTCGGGCTCTTTCTCGACGACCTGTTCGTCGATCCGGCCTTCCGCGGGAACGGCGTCGGCCGCCTTCTGCTGCAGCGCACGGCGCAGATCGCGGCCGACCGGGGCGCGAACGTCGTCCGGTGGATCACGGCATCGGAGGACAACGCGGTCGCCAGGGCGCTCTACGATTCGATGGGCACAGCGACCCCCTGGACCACCTACGACATGGAGCCGGCCGCCACGGAGCCGGCCGCCGTGCAGCCCGCCGCCGTCGGTTAGCCTCGACTGTGGTTCCCGGGCTCCCCCGCACCTTCGCGCCCACCTC
Organism: Microbacteriaceae bacterium; assembly: GCA_014378715.1. GTDB lineage: Bacteria > Actinomycetota > Actinomycetes > Actinomycetales > Microbacteriaceae > Marisediminicola. The sequence continues at coordinate 116 of JACMNE010000044.1, read as the reverse complement.
TGCCCCCAGCACCGCCTCCACCCGGGTCACCGCGGTGGTCGATACGGCCTCCGGACGGGTCACCGTCCTCTCCGATCGCAACACCGCCAGGTTCCTCGGCATCCTGTTCGCCGCGG